>NZ_AP026764.1:942114-1256152 GCF_026000435.1 Vibrio sp. STUT-A11
TACGTGCGCTAACACAGACTTCACAATTCTCTCTCTCTTGGTCATTAACGGTTTCTCCTGTTTCTATTTGAAGGGACAGACGAAATTATACGCCTGGAAGAGTCTAGACCTAATCAGCAAAGTTGCAATTTAGCTTTCCACTATTGGTGACTCAAAGATTGAGAATTAATAGCATTCGCGAATGTTGTGCTATTGATCTCATATTTAGTGTGGTTTTTTTACCGAGAAACCTTGTTTTCTGAGAAAAATGAACCATGCTTTAAGTGTAAAGCAACATGACTGCTTCAAAAGGAGGGACGTGACGTTTTACTCACAATTTGGATGGATTCAAACCCTACGGTAATTCCTCGTTTTAAGTTTGGGATGCATCTATAGACTTCCCGATTCGCAAACTCACGATTGAGTAACGAGGTAGAGGCGCACTTGAAACGTGCGCCTTCTTAATGTTTGTTTCCTTTGGCTAGCTTTAGTCCAATCGTCGCTTCCCACTTGAAAATTTTCTATTCCGCGTTAATGTTTCGTCAACTGTTGCTGCTTTGAAAAATCAGATGCGTTCCTTGTCCATTTTATTACTTTCTACTTTTAATGTTCTGTTTTCGTCTTCCGTCTTGGCACTGGATAATGGCTGGTGGCAAAGTGTGCTGTCCGAACAATCTTTGAATCAGGTAAAGAGCACTATTAGGACAGGTGGTCTTTGGTATCGGTGTGATAGCGAATTGAGTAACTCAGAGTCCACTGTCAGTACGTTTTGTCTAGACGAGTTCAACTACTACCACCAACCGCTTTATGGTGAAGTTATTTTACGTCAGGAAACTACGGAATTTGTTTTTCTAGCGCAATTCCAATGGCAGATCTGGAACGACTTAATTCTTAACTTAAGAAAGGATGGCTTGGTAATAAAAAGTATCCATTTTGATGAAGAAGAATTTGATGTGCTTAGCTCACTGAAAAATAAGTCAGCAGACGATGTAGATAAAGAAGTCATCTTAATGATGAATCGTTACCCACCAGAAGCTAATCGGAGAATACAGTGGGTAAGAGCAAGTGAGTTTCAATCAGCGTCTCCGAGTTTGGCGGTGTCGCTGATTAGTGATGGTGAAATGATCACGCTCCGCGTTATGCGCTTTTAGTCTCGTGCTGATTTTTGTTCTCATGATGCAGTGATAGAAACGTTGCCATTGCAGATTCATCTAAAAAGCCATCCGCTTTTTTATGTGAGCGCAGATATTGGTAACCAGCGATAAGTTTACGATGCATCTCTTGCTCATCCTCTGGCAGTGTTTCGTTCATCACGAATTGAAAAGCGAGTTTATACGCCTCCAAATCCACCACTTCAGCACGGCGATAAAGGTACCCGCACCCCGTAGCCAACCATTCAAGAGAGCAGTTTGCACGCATCGCAATTTGATTCGCTTTGGTTAAGCTTGGTTCACTACCTTTTAAATATTTTCGGATTAATGCTTCCGAGACATCAACGCGTCGCGCAAAACCGCTGATGCTTTCTTCGCCAATTAAAGTCGATAATCGTTGGGCAAAAGACATATTTCGTACTCCAGTTCGAATTGTGAAAGTTTACCCGTTGAGACCGTGCGAAAACAAGACTAGGATGAAAGCAGATCAATTAAAGGAGAGAACCAATGGTTGCAAAAGTTGTAACTGCACCAAGTGGCCCAGAATTTTCAGAACTGGTTCAAGGATATTGGCGCACAGTGGATTGGGGAATGACGGCTCAAGAGCGTTTGACCTTTCTTAAGCAACATGTGGAACTAGGTATTACAACGGTTGACCACGCTGATATTTATGGCAATTACGAGTGCGAATCACTGTTTGGTGAGGCGTTAAAGCTGGATAGTAGCGTGCGCGAGCAAATTCAGATCGTAACTAAATGTGATATCAATTTATGTGGTGATAAAACCCCAGAACGTAAAATTAACCATTACGACACGAGTTCTGCGCACATTTACCAATCGGTAAACAACTCACTTGAGCGTTTAAATGTCGACGAAATCGACGTTCTGCTTATTCACCGCCCAGACGTTTTAATGGACGCGGACGAAGTGGCAGAAGCATTTTCAGAGCTGCATAAAGTAGGTAAAGTGAAACACTTTGGTGTATCAAACTTTTCTCCACGTCAATTTGAGTTGTTGCAATCGCGTTTGGGTAAACCACTCGTGACAAACCAAGTGGAAATAAACCCGCTTAACTTTGAGGTTGCGCACGATGGCACGCTAGATCAGATGCAAATGCTGCGCGCTCGTCCAATGGCTTGGTCTTGCTTAGGTGGCGGCTCTATTTTTAGCGGCGACAGTGAACAGGCGGTTCGTGTACGTAATGAGCTAGAAGCCATTCGAGAGGAAGTCGGTGCCGCCAGTATTGATCAGGTGATTTACGCTTGGGTTCGTCGTCTGCCTTCTAATCCAATCCCAATTATTGGTTCTGGTAAGATTGAGCGCGTTCAAACGGCTGTTGATGCATTAAACATCGAGTTGACTCGTGAACAGTGGTATCGCGTTTGGGTTGCATCTAAAGGACACGGGGTGCCATAGAACACCCTCACGACATCAATAATTGTATTAGGCATCCACATTGGGTGCCTTTTTTGTATACTTATTCTGTGTGCTTGTTACGAAGAATATGATTATGGACTTTAATCTTGCTTTAAAACTCTATACAGCAGAACAAGTCAAAAATAGCGAAGTTATTGCTGCGCAGATGGCTGGTGTTTCAATGTATAGCTTGATGCAACGAGCTGGGATGGCCGTTTATGAGCACTTTCTGCATCTATACCCCAGAGCAAAGAACGTATTGGTCGTTTGCGGGAAAGGAAATAATGGCGGAGATGGTTATATCTTTGCTTCTCTCGCTAAGCAAGCACAGCTCAATGTGAAGGTCTTTCAGCTAGGAGATACTACTTCACTCACTGGCGATGCACTCTGTGCTTACGAAGATTGGCAAACTGTTGATGGGCAAAACAGCAGTTGGGATGACTGGAACACGGCGTTGCTGGAAGCAGACGTCATTATTGATGCAATGCTGGGAACGGGGTTAAGTGGTGAAGTGAGAAAAGAGTATCGCCGCTATATTGAGCAAATTAACCAGATTCGTTGCCCTGTAATCGCTATCGATATTCCGTCCGGTTTATGCGCCAACACCGGAGCTGTATTGGGTGATGCGATTTATGCAAACCATACCGTTACTTTTATCGGCGTCAAACAAGGTTTAGTTACCGCCCGGGCGAGAGATCATGTTGGTGAATTGCACTTTTGTGGTTTGGGCGTCAATGTAGAATTTGACTCTATAGAAGAGGAGAGTGCACTAGGTATCGATCACCAGGTCATCCCTCGACTTTTACCGTTACAAAAACCAACCGCTCATAAAGGCGATAACGGCAAATTGCTTTGTGTCGGAGGCAATCTCGGGATGTCGGGTGCGATTCGCTTCTGCGCGTCGGCAGCAGTACGCAGTGGTTCTGGGTTAACAGCAGCAATAACACACCCTGATAGCCTGATACCACTACAAATAGCCTGCCCAGAAGTGATGAGCCAAAGCATCACGGCGGATGAATTGCGGAATACCGAAAATGAACTGACTAAGCGAATTAGATGGGCGGATGCGTTAGTTTTTGGACCAGGATTTGGCGATGATGAATGGGCTTATCAAGCTTATCAATATTTGTCACAGCCACATAAACCGAAAGTCGTCGATGCCGACGGATTGAATATACTGGCGATGCTCAGTCAGCGTTATGATGGAACGCTAGTATGCGATAATCAACGAGTGATGGCACCTCATCCGGGAGAAGCGGCGCGTTTGCTAAATGTGACCACGCAAGACGTTGAACGTGACCGATATTCAGCCGCTCGGCAGTTGCACGAACGTTTTGGTGGCGTGGTGGTACTGAAAGGCGCTGGGACGCTCATTTATGATGGCATACGAATGTATGTCTGTCTGGCTGGTAATCCGGGGATGGCAAGCGGAGGAATGGGAGATGTCCTCTCTGGTGTTATTGGTGCGTTGCTGGCGAAAGGTATACCAATCTCTATCGCTGCCAGATTAGGCGTCATGATCCATAGTCATGCGGCGGATATCAATGTGGGTCATTATGGTGAACGCGGGTTATTAGCTAGTGATGTGGTAGAGACACTTCGCGTTGCCATGAATCCATGAAAGTTTGGTCCGATTTTGTGAAAATCTTTGTATTTCAATCTGCAGGTTAGGGCATTACTTGCGTGGAATTTGATGGATTTGAGATATGAAGCGTTTGAATCTGGTCACTGAGACGCAACGGTTTGCGCAATCGTTTTAGAGTTGCGTTATCTTAACTTATTGAATTTGTTAAATAAGAAAAAGGTTTGATGGTTTGATAGGTGTTTTTGATATGCGATTATCAAGATGGTAACACAAAAAAATTTCAAATATCAGACTTGTAGGAAATAAATCACAGCCTATAATGCTGAAAACCGGAGCGTCTGCCAACGCTCCGGTTTTTTTGTGTCCGAAGAACAGTGAACTCGTCTGCCAACGACTTCACTACGCACTCTGAGATGACACATAGATATATGAATCAAGGAATTACACAATGCGTATCGAACAAGAACTTAAGTTAGGTTTCAAAGATGTACTGTTTCGCCCGAAACGTTCTACCCTTAAAAGCCGTTCTCAAGTAAATTTAACCCGCGATTTTACATTCAAGCATAGTGGTCGTCAATGGTCTGGTGTGCCTGTAATTGCAGCTAATATGGATTCTGTTGGTAGCTTTGAAATGGCTACTGCGTTAGCTGAGCATGGTGTAATGACGGCTGTGCATAAACACTACACAGTCGAAGATTGGGCAGAGTTTGCGAAATCAGCAAGCAAAGCAACACTAAACAACGTGATGGTGTCTACTGGTACATCTGATGCAGACTTCCAAAAGACCAAAGACATCATGGCGCTTTCAGAAGAGTTCGTTTTCATCTGTGTTGATATCGCAAATGGTTATTCAGAGCACTTAGTCGAGTATGTAGAACGCGTACGCGCAGCATTCCCAGACAAAGTTATCTCTGCTGGTAACGTTGTTACTGGCGACATGTGTGAAGAGCTAATTCTTGCTGGTGCAGACATTGTGAAAGTGGGTATTGGCCCAGGTTCAGTTTGTACGACACGCGTTAAAACCGGTGTTGGTTACCCGCAACTTTCTGCAATCATCGAATGTGGTGATGCGGCGCACGGCCTTGGCGGTATGATCATCGGCGACGGTGGTTGTTCTTGCGCTGGTGACGTTTCTAAAGCGTTCGGTGGCGGCGCAGACTTTGTGATGCTTGGTGGCATGCTGGCTGGTCACGAAGAGTCAGGCGGTGAAGTTATCGAGAAAGATGGCAAAACCTTCATGAAATTCTACGGCATGTCTTCTCAGTCGGCTATGGACAAGCACTCAGGCGGTGTGGCTAAGTACCGCGCAGCTGAAGGAAAAACCGTACTATTACCTTACCGCGGCAGTGTTCACGGTACTATCTCAGATATCCTCGGCGGGGTACGTTCAACCTGTACATACGTAGGTGCAGCAAAGCTTAAAGAGCTAACGAAGCGCACGACGTTCATCCGCGTACAAGAGCAAGAGAACAACGTATTCGGTAAAGAGTAAATCGACTGAATATCGGAAAAACCGAAGAGTTAAGAGCCGTATTTTACGGCTCTTTTTTGCCCTAAATTTGCCTAGTGGCGACAAAGTGGCGACAGAGCTATAAAAAATTTTGTGGCGACAGGCTATAAATTGCAAAGAGGGTTACGGGTAATGGCCTCAGATAAATGGTCTGGTGCGAAGTGCGCGTAGCGCATCGTCATTGATATATCTGCGTGGCCGAGTACATCACGTAATACTAAAATGTTTCCCCCATTCATCATAAAATGACTGGCGAACGTATGACGCAATACGTGCGAGGCTTGCCCGGAAGGTAACGTAATGCGACTTTGTTTTTGAGAATGTAGCAAAGCGGGGTATAGCACTCTTCAAACAATTTTCCTGATGTCGGCTTGAATATCTCTTCGTACAACTCTTTGGAGATGGGAACAGTACGATTCTTTTTGGTTTTTGTATTGGTGTACGTGACTTTGTACTGGGAAAGTTGACTGCCTTGTAGTTGCGCCGCCTCGTTCCATCGTGCTCCAGTCGCCAAGCAAAGTTTCACCACCTTCACCATATCTGAAATAGGGTGCTGTTCTGCATGATCCAGCAATAAGCTAATCTGCTCTTTAGTTAAGAACATCATAGCTCTTTCAGATTCTATGAAAGGCTTAATATCGTCTAGCGGGTTTGGTGGGCTTTGTTGCGTAATTCAGACAGAAAACCAAACCACCTGAAATTGAACAATTATCAAACAACATACTGAGTTTCGGGCATACCAAGCCC
Source organism: Vibrio sp. STUT-A11 (assembly GCF_026000435.1). NCBI lineage: Bacteria > Pseudomonadati > Pseudomonadota > Gammaproteobacteria > Vibrionales > Vibrionaceae > Vibrio > Vibrio sp. STUT-A11. The sequence continues at coordinate 948,503 of NZ_AP026764.1, forward strand.
TGTAAGCTTGTTCAGCGCTTTAATCATGGCGTAGGTTTCGCCAACTTGAGCATTGTAGTTTCTCAGGCTTAACGTCGCACCAAGTAGCTGCTTCACACGGTACATGGCCGTTTCAGAGAGTGAACGCTTGTGATACCATACCGCTTTTTCCACTCGCTTATGGTTTCTTCATCGATCCAGAAAGTGAGTGAACCACGGTTGATTAGAGCTTTGTTGTACTGTTTCCAGTTATTTGTTTTGTAACGAGGTTTCGGCATAAGGCTACGATGATTAACTGATGTAGCCGATCAGATCGTAACTTCCTAGTTTAGTTCCATCGAATTACGCAACAAAGCCCCCTCTAATCAAAGAGGGGCTTGAAAAATACTTTATGTTTTTGCTCATTCAAGAAAGGCATCAAGCGCTTGAGTAGGCTGGCGCGTATTTGGATCCCATGCACCCAAGGTATAGCCTTGCCAACTATATGCCTGTGGCTCCCAGTAGAAAATCCCAATGCCTTTATCTTGATTAACACTTCGTACTTTTTGGATCATATCGGCAACGATAGTCTTTGCTTGAGGCTCATCCCAAGGCACGCCAATTTCAGTGATCATCACTTCCGTTCCGTAGCGCTCGACCATATCATTGAGATTAGAGAGGCATTCATTGTTTGCTTCTTGCCAAGTAAGGCCAGTAGCATTCTTGGGATAGGATGATGCGCCAATAACATCCCACCAAGCACTGTTGGATTGTAAGCCATCAAGAATCCATCGGAAATTAGCATTGTCGTGACAGTTTGCTAAATGGACAATGACCTTAGCATCTGGGAATACTTCTTTGGCTGCGTTTCGTCCGCTATTAAACAACCATGCATAGTTACGCATGTTGCTTGAAGCCATTCCTTCATTCCATAGCATTCCGTTGTTGGTTTCATTACCGACTTGAATCCATTTTGGTGTAATACCTGCAGCTTTTAAGGTGTTGAGTGAGTCTCTAGTGTAAGACCATACTTGTCCCATTAAATCTTCGAAGCTCAGTTGTTGCCATGCTGCGGGTTTCCATTGGTTGCCTGGATCGGCCCAAGTGTCGCTATAGTGGAAGTCAATCATCACGTCCATATTTGCGTCTTTGGCCCAATGCGCTTTGACAATTACATCATCCAGTGAGCTGTAATAACCATCACTGGGATTAACCCAGACACGAAGACGCACTGCGTTCATACCATGGTCTCGTAATATTGAAAGGACATCTTGTCGATAGCCCCAATCGTTGTAGAACTCGTAGCCACTGTCTTCCATCTGAGTTATCCAACTAATATCCGCACCTTTAATAAAAGCGTGAGAATAGTTTGAGGCCACTAATGAGCCGAAGATAGCTAGGGATTTTAGGGTGTTGTTCATCGTTTCACCATTTTTATATATTCACGTTTTGATTGTTTTTAAACGTAAATAATATAGCAACGGATTTTAGTGTAGAGGTGATGTATAAAAGTGTTAGTGATTATTTTTATAAGGTTATTTGCGTAGTTGTGATTCTGGATAAATTATCTAAGTAAATTTACTTAGATAATTGTGAATATGATCTATCTACAAATGTATCAAATCATAAATTAAGCCGAAGTTAGTTAATTTTAAAACTGTCTCGCCAGATAAATTCATGACCAAATAAAACCGTTTTTTTGTATTTTCTGCCTTCTATTTTTTCAATAAACATATCTATTGCGACTTCTCCCATTTCAAACGGGAACAGTCGCATTGTAGTCAGGCTTGGACTCATATGTCGGGCTGACGAGATATCATTGGTGCCGATGACTTGTATATCGGTTGGAATGGTTAACCCTGCCTCATAAATGGCTCGATAAACACCAACGGCCACCATATCTGTCGCTGCGTAGACCACATCGGGAAGTTCATCGAGTTGTAGCATTTCTTTCATTGCTTGATACCCCGATTCGATGCAATACTCTTTACTCACTTTACATAGCGCATCGTGATACAAGCCGTTTTCTTTGGTCACTTTACGAAAAGTATGTAAGCGCTCCTCGTTATTGCCAATAAAAGCAGGTCGTTTACAATGGCTTTTCAGCACATTTTGCATAACATCATTGGACAACGCCAGCCGGTCAATTAAGACTGCATCGGTTTTGCTACCTAAAGGGTTCGAGTCAACAAATATGATATTGTGGTTAGCTTGATATAAAGTATCTACAACTTGTTTGGAGAAATGTCCGACTGCAATGACGGCCGGAGCCTTTTCTATTAGATTTATATTAGTATCGATTTGGTCTAAATGGAGTGTTCTTAAATCGACGCCTTTTTCTAAACAACGATTTTGAATGCCAGCACGAATAGAAGTGAAATACGGGTCGTCTATTTCCTGTGTCGGAGTCAAAAAGTTCAACATAACAACATCACGTACGCCAAGTGGCTTATTCGTTTTGGTTGCTTCATGATGAACAAACTGTTTTTTACTGCGTTTAGGGGATTGATAGCCAAGCGACTCTACTGCCTCCAAAATGGCCCGTTTTTTGTCTTCACTTACAGACAAAGTAGGGTCTTCGTTAAGAAAGCGAGAAATAGTGGAAGTAGAAATCTTCGCTCTTTGTGCAATGTCTTTAAGTGTAGCCAAAAGATTACCCTATATTATATTTATTGGACGGTCCTAGCATGCCAAAGAGCATACTGAATGCTCTTTGGCACCAAAGCGCTAATGTGTTGATTGTACAGAATCAAATTTAATGACGTTTCCATCAGGTTCAAAAATGTGTAAATGGGAAGGTGATGTAAATAGCGAAATTGACTCACCAGGCTGTACTTGTGTGTCCCCATGATGAAGGTATTTGAAGTCATCCACGCCGCCACATTGGCCAAAGATGTAAGTCATGCCTCCCAGTCTCTCGACCACTTCACATTGGAATGCGAGTGTGATCATATCTGGATTTGTCGTGAGGTGTTCTGGTCGAATACCTAACGTTAGATTTTTACCTATTTCAACCTGAGCTGTTTTTATCGGTAAAGTGATTGAACGGCCCACATCCAGACTCACTGTTAAGCTCGTTTCATCCCACCCTTCAACAGTACAAGGAAGAAAGTTCATTTTCGGAGAGCCGATAAATCCGGCAACAAATCTGTTAATTGGGTTATGGTAGAGATCCATTGGTGAACCAACTTGCTCAACTTTGCCATCACGAAGCACGACGATTTTATCTGCTAATGTCATGGCTTCGACTTGGTCGTGCGTTACGTAGATCATGGTTGACTTAAGCTCTTGGTGTAACTTTGCAATATGAAGCCGCATGTCGACGCGTAATTCTGCGTCTAGGTTTGATAGCGGCTCATCAAATAGAAACACTTTTGGATCTCGAACGATTGCTCGGCCGATAGCAACGCGTTGGCGTTGGCCTCCTGACAGTTGGGCTGGTTTACGATCGAGTAGATGTTCTAACTGCAGAGCTTTACCGACCAACTGCACTTTTTTATCTCGTTCTTCTTTAGGTACTTTGTTTACTTTTAGTGAGTAACCCATATTTTCTGCAACAGTCATATGCGGGTATAGCGCATAAGACTGGAACACCATCGCCACCCCTCGTTCTGAGGGTGGAGTATCGTTAACGACATTGCCCGAAATAGATATTGCGCCATCACTGATGTCTTCCAGACCAGCAATCATACGCAAGAGCGTTGATTTGCCACAGCCCGATGGGCCAACAAACACCACAAACTCACCTTCTTCTATCGACAAGTTTACGTTGTGAATGGTTTGGGTATCGTCAAAACGTTTTACGACATTGGATAATTGGATCGAAGACATTTTAAATTCCTCTTAAATGATAATAAATAAAGTGTGTGATCTAATTCGTCTTTTATTTAGTAAATTTTATTTTCACTTGTTTGTTTTATCACAATAACTGCTAGCTATAGTGATTGGAATCACATCAATGAATAACCTGTATGGAAAAAATAACACAAAGGAGCATATTTGCACCATAAATTTTATTTTTTACCAAAAACGAAAGGCGTGAAATTTTATGGATAATAATAAATTTAGTAAAAAACTATCTGCTCTCGCAGTTACTGCTCTATTTTGTTCGCCAATGGCGTTGGCGCAGCAGTCCTTATTAGTCTGGGAAGACATTCAAAAGTCTTTTGGTAATGAAGAAGCGGTCGCTGCTTTTGAAAAACAACACGATGTGAAAGTGAATGTGCTTGAAATGCCATATGGCGGTCAGGTCGAATCTTTGCGTATGGACGGCCCTGCAGGCACTGGCCCTGACGTCGTGTTGATTCCACATGATCAGATTGGTGGGGCGGTTATCCAAGGTTTACTTGCTCCAGTTCAGGTCGATAAAGTCGTTACCGATACATTTAGTCAATCTTCTATTAACGCTTTGACTTACAATGGCGTGCTATACGGTTTGCCAAAATCCGTTGAAACCGTATTTATGGTTTACAACAAAGATCTTATTTCTGAACTGCCAGAAACGATGGACGAAATATTTGAGCTGTCTAAGAAGTTTCGTGAAGAGAATAAATACGGTTTGCTGGCTAAATGGGATGAGCTTTATTACACCTACGGAATTTTAAACGGTATGGGTGGTGATGTTTTCGCTAAAAAAGACGACGGCTCGTACGATCCTAATAAAATATTACTGAATACTCCAGGGGCAGTCGAAGGCGCGAAATTCATTCAGAAGTTCTATGACTCTAAAGTCTTCCCTACAGGCATCATTGGTAATAACGGGCTTAATGCTATCGATTCACTATTCACGTCGGGCAAAGCAGCGATTGTTCAAACTGGTCCTTGGGCGCTCCAGCCTTACAAAGAAGCAGGGATCAACTACGGTGTAGCGCCTCTTCCAAAATTACCATCTGGTGAGCAAATGGGTTCATTTATGGGGGTTAAGAGTTACAGCATTTCCACTTTCTCGAAAAACAAACCTTTAGCGCAAGAGTTTATTACGTTCGTCAATAATTATGATAATGCCAAGCGCCGCTTTGAGCTAACTGGAGAGGTTCCGGCAGTGACAAAATTGGTGGACGATCCTGTTATCAAGAATGACCCAGGAGCAAGTGCTGTAGCGATGCAATCCATTCACGCTACGTCTATGCCTTCCATTCCAGAAATGAACGAAGTGTGGGGCCCTGCGAACAGCGCGCTTCAGTTGATCGCAACCAATAAACAAGATGCGAAAAGTGCACTCGACTCTGCAGTAGACAGCATCAATATGCAAATCGAAGCTAACCACGCAATGATGGGTCAATAATTTAAAGATATTGTTCTGGCGAAAGCAATTGTCGGCCCTAGTTACTCGTCTGGGGCTGACAGACGCCAGAAGTTTTCCGAAATGGAGTTGTAAGTGATGTCTGACATGAGTGAACATTTTGAGCATAACTCGGGGCTATATCGATCCCAACGGTTTACTGCCTCCTTACTTGCAGTAATTCCTGGCTTTGGCCAGTTTTATAACCGACAGTTTGTAAAAGGCATGATGTTCTTCATCTTGCTAACAAGTTTTTATGCAGTAACTCGTGATTTTATTTCCCACGGTATGTGGGGTCTTGTAACACTTGGCGAAAACCTACCAGAGGACAACTCAGTTTTCCTACTCGCAGAAGGTATTATTGCTTCGCTAGTGGTGGTATTTGGTTTAGCGGTTTATGTACTCAGCATTAATGACGCCTACAAAAACGGGCAACGGCTTGATGAAGGCCGTCCATTGAACTCACTGCGTGTTCAGTATCGCAATGTTATCAATGCTGGCTTCCCGTATCTGATGATAAGCCCGGGTTTTATCCTTTTAGTCTTTGTTGTTGTATTTCCGATCATCTTTGGTTTTGCGATTGGTTTTACTAACTATAACCTTTACAACTCACCGCCTGCGAAGCTGGTTGACTGGGTTGGATTGAAGAACTTCTTCAACATTTTCCAAATTAACTTGTGGCGTAACACTTTTATCGATGTGTTGCAGTGGACAGTCGTTTGGACATTAGTTGCATCAACATTGCAATGCACAGTCGGGGTTCTGTTGGCGATTCTGGTTAACCAAAAAGACCTTAAATTTAAGCCTCTGATCCGTACAATCTTTATTCTTCCTTGGGCGGTACCTGGCTTTGTTACCATCCTTATTTTTACCGGGATGTTTAACGACAGCTTTGGTGTCATCAACAACGTGATTCTCGACTTCTTTGGTATTGAGCCTAAAGCTTGGCTGACAGACCCATTCTGGACGAAAGTTGCGCTCATCATGATCCAAACCTGGTTAGGTTTCCCATTTGTATTCGCCATGACAACGGGGGTTCTACAGGCGATCCCTAATGATCTTTATGAAGCTGCGACGATGGACGGTGCAAGCAAATTTCAGCAGTTAAGAACTATCACTTTACCGCTGGTTCTGTACTCAATCGCTCCAATTTTGATTACTCAATACACGTTTAACTTTAACAACTTCAATATTATTTATCTGTTTAATAATGGGGGGCCTGCAGTCATTGGTAGTAACGCGGGCGGCACCGATATCTTGGTGTCATGGATTTACAAACTGACGATGTCTTCATCGCAATACGGTATTGCCTCTGCCATCACTTTATTACTGTCGATTTTCGTTGTGGGCATTGCTCTTTGGCAATTCCGTATGACCAAGTCATTCAAAGAAGAAGCGAGATAACAACATGAGTATTAAACGTAGTAATCGCATCCGATTGACATTGAGTTACGGCCTGATTTTGTTGGTATCAGTGATCATTATTTATCCGTTAGTGTGGACGGTTGGTGCGTCATTCTATCCAGGCAATAGCATCATGGGTGAGTCCATTTTCCCGGAGAACCCGACTCTGAGTCACTATGCCACTTTGTTTGCTAATGACAAAGTGGCTTACCTGACCTGGTTCTGGAATAGTTTGAAAATCAGCTTTTTGACCATGGTGCTAACGCTGATCAGTGTGTCATGTACGTCATATGCGTTTTCACGCTTTCGCTTTAAAGGCAGAAAAAATGGTCTAATGCTGTTCCTTCTTTTGCAGATGATCCCTCAATTTTCCGCCTTAATTGCGATATTTGTCCTAGCGCAGATGTTGGGGTTGATTAATAGCCATCTTGCATTAGTACTGGTTTATGTTGGTGGAATGATCCCGATGAACACGTATTTAATGAAAGGTTATTTGGACGCGATACCGAAAGACCTGGATGAATCAGCAAAAATGGATGGTGCGAGTAATATTCGTATTTTTTTAGAAATTATACTGCCTATTTCAAAACCAATTATTGCAGTAGTGGCATTATTCTCTTTCACGGGGCCTCTAGGCGACTTTATTCTTGCTACAACCATTCTAAGAACGCCTGAAAATTATACGTTACCTATCGGTTTATATAATTTGGTCGTTGAGAAAATGGGGGCAAGTTATACCACATATGCAGCAGGTGCTGTGCTTATTTCAATACCTGTAGCGCTTCTTTATCTATCACTACAAAAATACTTTGTATCTGGCTTAACAGCAGGTAGTACAAAAGGCTAATACTAGAGAGAAAGATATGAATAAAAAATTTAAGGTTGCACTTATTAGTGCGGCAGTGGCTTTGGCTGGCTGTCAATCTTCAAATTCGTCTAATGATAATAGCTCAAATATTAATCCTGGCATGGGGGATATTAGTATTACTGCACCAGAATTGAGGTCTAATTTTATACGTGGCATGGATATTTCCATGTTGCCTGAAATAGAAAAGTTGGGTGGGAAATATTACCAAGATGGCAATGAAGAAGATCTGATTAAAATATTAAAAGATAGTGGGGTTAATTCTATCCGCGCACGTTTGTGGGTAGACCCAATGTCAGCCACTGGTGAAGTATTTGGTGGCGGCAATAACACGCTAGAGCGTTCCATTGAGCTTGGTAAACGCGCACAAGAAAACGGTATGTCATTCCTGCTAGATATCCATTACAGCGATTTTTGGGCTGACCCTAAGAAGCAACACAAGCCAAAAGAGTGGGAGCAACTTACGTTTGAGAACCTAACACAGAAAGTCTACGACTACACAGCAGAGGTGATGAAAGCGCATCAAGCTGCGGGTGTCGTACCAGACATGGTTCAGGTAGGTAACGAACTGAATGGCGGTATGCTTTGGCCAGAGGGTAAGAGTTGGGGGCAAGATGGTAAGGAGTTCGACCGCCTTTCACTTCTTTTAAAAACTGGCATTCAAGCGGTGCATGACAACGACAGTGGTAAAGATATTCAAGTCATGTTGCACCTCGCTGAAGCAGGTGACAACGGTCTTTTCCGTTGGTGGTTTGATGAAATCACCCAGCGTGGCGTAGATTTTGATGTGATTGGTATGTCTTACTATCCGTGGTGGCACGGTCCAATCGATAAAGTGAAAGTCAATATGAATGACGTCATCAGTCGCTACAACAAGCCTGTCGTCTTAGTCGAAACGTCTTTCCCGTTTACCACTGAAAATGGTGATTCGTTAGGTAATAGCTACTCCGAGGCGGGGCCGATTGAGGGGTACAGTGTGTCAATCGAGGGCCAAGCGCAATATCTGGCTGACATCATGACTCTGCTGAATGAACTGCCTAATGAACAAGGTCTAGGGATTTATTACTGGGAACCTGCATGGTTACCAATCGATGGGGCAACCTGGTCAACGGGCGCTGGCATGGACTACAGCGGGGACAAATGGGACATGGGTAACTCATGGGAGAACCAATCACTGTTCGATTTTGAAGGTAACGCACTACCGTCATTGAAAGTATTTAAAGGTCAATAATGAACAATAAAAAACACATCATTCCCAAGATAAAAGGCTTGCTCCATGGAGCGGATTACAACCCTGAGCAATGGTTAGACAGACCAGATATTCTAGCCAAAGATATTGAACTGATGAAGCAGACGAATTGTAACGTTATGTCTGTCGGTATCTTCAGTTGGTCTGCTCTTGAGCCTGTTGAAGGTGAGTTTCAGTTTGAATGGCTTGATAGCGTACTGGATAACCTGGCAGACAATGGGATTTCTGTATTCCTGGCGACACCGAGTGGTGCGCGTCCTGCCTGGTTATCTGAACGATACCCTGACGTCCTTCGAGTCAACAGCGCACGTATTAAACAACTGCATGGAGAACGTCATAACCATTGTTACAGCTCACCGAATTACCGTGAGAAAGTAAGCATCATGAACGCTAAATTGGCTGAACGTTACAGTCAACATCCTGCGGTGATAGGCTGGCACGTTTCAAACGAATATGGCGGCGATTGTCACTGTAATTACTGTCAGGAAGAGTTTCGTTTGTGGCTGAAAAACAAATACGGCTCCCTATACAATCTTAATAAGCTGTGGTGGAGTGCATTTTGGAGTCATACTTACACCAGTTGGGAACAAATTGAATCACCATCTCCCGTTGGTGAGAACTCCGTTCATGCACTGAAGTTAGATTGGAAACGATTCTGTACTGACCGCGTCTCGAACTTCTGTGAGCACGAGATTGCACCGCTCAAGTCGATTAATCCTGATCTGCCTACGACGGCAAACTTCATGGAGTACTTTTACGACTACAACTATTGGGAATTGGCAAAGTCAATTGATGTTGTTTCTTGGGACAGCTATCCGCTTTGGCACAGTGACAGCGATGAAATTGCGCTCGCTTGCTATACCGGGATGTACCATGATTTGATGCGCACACTGAAAAATCAGCCATTTTTACTCATGGAATCAACCCCAAGCCAAACTAACTGGCAGCCAATCACTAAGCTCAAAAAAGACGGTGTCCATCTACTTTCCTCATTGCAAGCAGTGGCTCATGGCTCTGACTCTGTTCAGTACTTCCAGTGGCGAAAAAGCCGCGGTTCTGTTGAGAAGTTCCATGGTGCGGTGATCGACCACGTTGGTCATGCAAATACTCGTACTGGTCGAGAAGTGACAGCCGTCGGTGAGTATCTTAAACAAATTAATGATGTGGCGGGAACGAGTACGCAGGCCGAAGTGGCGATCATTTTTGATTGGGAAAACCGTTGGGCAATGGATGATGCTTCAGGTCCTCGCAATGAAGGCATGCACTACGAGCAAACCGTGTGTGACCATTATCGAGGTTTTTGGCAGCAAGGTATTAGCTGCGACATCATAGAGCAGCTATCTGATTTTACTCCTTATAAGATCATTGTTGCGCCTATGCTGTACTTAATAAAACCTGGTGTAGCAGAACGTCTGGAAGCGTTTGTCGAGCAAGGCGGAACGTTAGTCGCGACTTACTGGAGTGGCATCGTTGACCAGAATGATCTGTGCTTTCTGGGTGGCTTCCCTGGCGGAGAAGGCAGCCCATTACGCCGCACATTAGGTATTTGGGCTGAGGAGATTGACTCACTCTATGACCATGAACGCGTATTGTTTGAAATGGAAACGCATTCTGGTTTTGGCTTCAGTGGTGAATTTAAGGCCAAGCACTTAATGGAACATATTCATTTAGAGACGGCAGAAGCTTTGGCTTATTACCGCGAGGATCTATTTGATGCTTGCCCGGTCATTACTAAGAACCAGCTTGGTAAAGGTTGTGCTTACTACATCGCTGCACGTACAGAGACAGAGTTTAACGAGTTGTTTTACATCTCTCTTGCTAATTTACATGGCATTCGCAAGCCAATTGAAAACGTGCCTTACGGAGTGTCAGTGACAACTCGTGAAGACGAACAGTCTCGCTATTTGTTTATTATGAACTTTTTGAATGAGCAGCGAGATTTGAAAGTTCCGCACGGGAATTGGATAAATGCAAATACAGGTGACGATATTAAGGAGAATATTACACTTCAACCCTATCAAGTCATCGTTATCAAAAATAATAAATAACTATCCCGCCTGATTATTTAGGCGGGCAATAAATAAAAATATTTTAAAATGAGATGAAATTCATCTTAAGGGTAAGTATTGCCTAAATAAAGGATATGGCGATATTTACCCAGCCGATAACTCAAAAGTAATACAAAAGGAAATTAAAATGAAAAAAGCAACATTGACAGTCGCTATTTTAGGTTCTCTATTCGCCACTCAAGTTTCAGCAGTCGATTTCTACGGTTACGTACGGGCTGGTTTGGGAGCCAGTGCTGATGGAGGCGGTACCAAGGGCGGAGATGAGTTTTACAAAACGACATTGGGTCGCTTGGGCAATGAGTTTGACACTTATTCGGAAATTGGATTAGGCCAAGAGTTATTCAATGCAGATGGTCGTTCAATGTACTTTGAAAGTATGTTTGAAATGTCATCGGACGGAAACCTAGAGTCTGAAAATAGTAAAGATGACAGTGCCAACTTTGGAATTAAGCAGTTAAATGTTCAAGCGAAGGGCTATATTCCTGCATCACCTGATGCCGTTATCTGGGCTGGTAAACGCTTTTATCAACGTCATGATATCCACATTATAGACACCAAATACTGGAATATTTCTGGCTACGGTGTAGGTATCGAAAACATCAAGTTAAATACCGGTGCGATTTCAGCAGCGGTCATCCGAGCTGATAATGAGTTGGCCGAGTGGGATGATACTGGCAATAAAACGAGTTACGGAGATTTGAATACTTACTTCTTAGATTTACGTTACGCTGGCTTTAGCCCATGGGAAGGCTCCTGGACTGAATTCGGTGTTGATTATGCAATGGTTAACCCAACGGATGAGCAAGAAGACGCCGCTGAAAACTTTGATAACGGTTTAATGTTAACGGCTGAACTTAGTCAAAGTTTTGAATTGGGGTACAACAAGTTTGTATTCCAATATATGGACAAAGGTCTTGCACAGAATGCTATCTCACAAGGTGGTGGTTGGTATGATATTTGGAGTGGTGATGTCAGTGATGCAAAAGGGTTTCGTTTTATCAGCACTGGTGATTTGAACTTAGGCGAAAATGTAGTGATTAATCATGTGTTAACTTACGGTAACGTGAAAGACCATGGAGATAGTCTAGATAAGGAAGAGTTGTTTTCATTTGTAGCTCGTCCAACCTATAACTGGTCTCCATACAACAAGACCATGTTAGAAGTAGGCTACTATGACCAAGAAAAAACTTGGGATTCAGGCTCTGAAGACAAATTTAGTGGCACAAAATTCACTATCGCACATGCTATCTCGACCGGTGAATCTTTCTTTGCTCGACCAGAAATTCGATTCTTTGCGACTTATTTGAAAGACAACGAGGATGACTCTTTTGACAACAATAAGAGTAACGACACCATCAACTACGGTGTGCAAGTCGAGGCCTGGTGGTAACCAATAAAATTGCCATTTTACTACTTAGATAGGCCTGTTTAACTCCATTCTGGCCTATCTCAAGCTTAAGCTTGGTACCTTTAGTAGTATGCTCTTAAAGTGGGTTATATCTGGAACGGTGGGGCGGGAGGTATGACAATGTTATCACTTTAAGAGCTTTTTTAGACTTGTTACCCGTTTAAGGTTGGCTTTCTATACACTTGGATCAACAAATCGTAGGAGATCCTGAACGTTTATTTGAGATAATTTTGGTTAACAGAAAGTCGATAAACGTTTGTAGGAAGGTCATATTTATGGATGATAGAAGAACACAGGTTCAATTCGCTGGCGGCAGAGAAGTAAGAGGGGATCGCACCGACTTCTTCGATAGATATAGTTTTCAATTCTTCAAAAGCTGTAATAACCAGCCAGTCGATGCTGTTAACATGGTGGATAAACATAGCGTTTTTCGGTAATTCTGGTGCGGAGATTTTATAACTACCAGGGGAGAACGTAGTAGAGATCGGTGGCAGTCCAATGAGCCAATTTAACTTAACTGCACTTATTGCGTACCTAAATCAAATCTTTTAGCTAGTGCGATGCGCACTTTACTCATCGCGCTAGCTCTCCAAAACTAGCTTTACCATACCTGTAGTTATTCATGAACTGCAAATGTTCGCTTTTCCGAAACTGATAGTTGTCCAAAACCTTGACGGCAGGTATTTCTAACGCTAAAGAAAGTAAAATTGTGAACAAAATTTCTATGTTTATCTTTTTGACTTTCAATTTATCATCAAGTCTACATTTCTTATTGGTATCGATTACATCTCATGATGTCATTTTAGGTTTCTATTTGAGTCTTATTTTATCATGCGAGAATGATTATTTGTTAATTCTTAAATTATAAGGCCCAAGAGTGGTCGTGTTTTTTCAAACCACAGAAAGTTTTGGTTTTGATTGTGGAAACGTTTACACTAATTTGAGTTTGATCACGGATATGAACCGGTATTGGTTGATAGAATTTTAACCAGTGAAGCAATGGGCGTATCGACTTGATGTAATTAAAACTGGCTCAGTGAGCATCGGCTCGATATCGAACAGGAAGTAGCAACAATGGAGAAGCAAAAGTGAGAGTACTTGTCACAGGTGGTATGGGTTACATCGGCAGTCACACATGCGTTCAGATGATTGAGGCGGGCATGGAGCCCATCATTGTCGATAACCTGTGTAATGCCAAAATAGAAGTGTTAAGCCGTATTGAAGCGCTAACAGGCAAGCTGCCTGCGTTCTACCAAGGCGACATTCGTGATGAAGCGTTTTTGGATTCGGTATTCGCTGAGCATGATATCCAAGCGGTCATTCACTTTGCTGGTCTGAAAGCGGTCGGTGAGTCAGTCGTCAAGCCGTTGGAATATTACGATAACAATGTCAATGGCTCATTGGTGCTGGCGCGCAGTATGCGTAAAGCGGGTGTCAAGAGCATCGTATTCAGTTCATCTGCAACCGTCTACGGTGACCCTGAGACCGTCCCCATCACTGAAGATTCACCAACAGGTGCAACCACTAACCCATACGGTCGTAGTAAATACATGGTGGAAGCGTGTTTGAGTGATTTGTTCAATGCTGAAAGCGATTGGAGCATCACTTTGCTGCGCTACTTTAATCCTGTTGGTGCGCATCCATCAGGCACAATGGGAGAAGACCCACAAGGCATTCCAAACAACTTGATGCCGTTCATTGCACAAGTCGCGGTTGGTCGTCGTGCCAAGCTCTCCGTATTTGGTAACGACTACCCAACGCCAGACGGTACCGGCGTGCGTGATTACGTCCACGTAATGGACCTGGCTGATGGCCACATTGCTGCACTGAAAGCCGTGGGGCAGAAAGCGGGATTGCACATTTACAACCTAGGTACAGGTAAAGGTTCGAGCGTACTTGAAATGGTCGATGCTTTCGCTGCCGCCTGCGGTAAACCTGTGCCTTACGAGCTGTGCCCACGTCGTCCGGGTGATATCGCTGAATGTTGGGCGAGCACAGACAAGGCAGAGCGCGAGCTTGGCTGGAAAGCAACACGCAGCGTTGCTGAAATGACGGGCGATACCTGGAAATGGCAATCTGACAACCCACAAGGTTACTAATTTTAATCCGGTGCAGTGCGCCGGAGTCGCAGAATATTAAGTTGAGTAAGTAAAATGTCGAACGTTGAATTTAACCCAGTGGATCACCCACACCGTCGTTACAACCCACTAACGGGTCAATGGATTTTAGTGTCACCACACCGTGCAAAACGTCCTTGGAGTGGGGCGGATGAGAAAGCTGCGATTGATGAGCTACCAAGCTACGATGAGAAGTGTTTCCTGTGTCCGACAAATGAGCGTATCTCTGGAGATGTTAATCCAGATTATCAGGGCACGTATGTTTTTAATAACGATTTTGCCGCACTGATGGTGGATTCTCCAGATGCACCAGAATCAGACAACCCACTCTTCAAAACCCAAGGTGTACGCGGTTTGAGCCGAGTGATTTGTTTCTCACCTGACCACAGTAAAACCTTACCTGAATTACCGGTAGACAAAATACGTGGCGTGATTGATACGTGGAACGAGCAAATTGAAGAGTTAGGCAAAGAGTACGTTTGGGTTCAGGCGTTTGAGAACAAGGGCGAAACGATGGGCTGTTCTCAGCCTCATCCACATGGTCAAATCTGGGCGAACAGCTTCTTACCCAATGAGATTGAACGCAAAGAGCAAAACCTAAACGCGTACTATCAAGAACACGGTAGTAACCTGCTGGTGGACTATGTGCAGGCAGAGCTAAAAGATGGCTCTCGTATCGTGGTAGAAACCGAACATTGGGTCGCGGTTGTTCCTTATTGGGCGGCGTGGCCATTCGAAACCATGCTGCTACCGAAAACACACATCCGCCGTATGAGCGAGTTAAGCAATGAGCAGCGTGACGACTTGGCGGTAGCAATTAAAAAGCTTACCAGCCGCTATGACAACCTGTTCCAATGTTCTTTCTCATATTCAATGGGTTGGCACTACGCGCCGTTCTTTGAACCAGGCACAGATATCGACCACTGGCAGCTTCACGCACTGTTCTACCCGCCACTATTACGTAGCGCGACAGTACGTAAGTTTATGGTGGGTTACGAAATGCTGGCCGAAAGCCAACGCGACTTAACCGCAGAGCAAGCGGCACAGCGTCTGCGTGATGTCAGTGACTTGCACTACAAAGAACAGTAACCCCGTCATATTTGAAACCGCAGCGTTGTTGCCTGCATAAATTCACCCTAATCACATAGGAAATCTATGCTCATAGGGCTGAATTTACTTGTCGCCTAGCTGCAATTCCAAATATTTAGGGCTTAACAAAATTTTCTTGGACTATCTGCCAGTTCAAGAGAAATAGAAAAGAATTTATGAGATTAGGAATTCAATATGTCTGATTTAATCCAAAATGTGAAAGCGTCTTTTGAGAGCGTGCTGGGCTATGCACCAAGCCACATTATCCAAGCGCCTGGTCGCGTCAACCTGATTGGTGAACATACCGACTACAACGATGGTTTTGTACTGCCATGTGCGATCAACTACCAAACGGTTGTTGCGGCAGCAACGCGTGAAGACAACCTAGTACGCGTGGTATCGGTTGACTATGGCAACGCAGTCGATGAATTCGATATCACTCAAGAAATCACATTTCGAGAAGACAAAATGTGGGCGAATTACATTCGTGGCGTCGTGAAGTGTCTGCTGGCTCGTGGTTACCAGTTTACCGGTGCTGATATCTCTGTCAGCGGCAATGTTCCTCAAGGTGCGGGGTTGAGCTCATCAGCGGCACTGGAAGTCGCCATTGGTCAGACGTTTAAAGTGCTCTTCAACTTAGAAATCAGCCAGGCGGAAGTTGCATTAAATGGTCAGCAAGCGGAGAACGAATTTGTTGGTTGTAACTGCGGCATCATGGATCAAATGATTTCGGCAGAAGGTCGTGAAAACCACGCCATGCTATTGGATTGTCGCAGTCTGGAAACAGAAGCCGTTTCTATGCCTGAGGACATGGCAGTCGTGATCATCAACTCGAATAAAAAACGTGGTTTGGTAGACAGTGAATACAACACTCGCCGTGAACAGTGTGAGGAAGCGGCGCGAATCTTTGGCGTTAACGCATTGCGCGATGTCACCATTGAGCAGTTCAATGAAAAAGTCTCTGAGCTGGATGAAATGGTAGCAAAACGCGCGCGTCACGTGATCACGGAAAACGATCGCACAGTCGAAGCGGCAAAAGCACTGTGTTCGCATGATATTAAACGCATGGGTGAACTGATGGCGCAATCGCACGCGTCAATGCGTGATGATTTCGAAATTACCGTCAAAGAAATCGACCTCCTGGTTGATATGGTGAAAGAAGTGATTGGCGACGACGGTGGCGTGCGCATGACTGGCGGTGGCTTCGGTGGCTGTATTGTGGCGTTGGTTCCACCTGCATTAGTGGATGAAGTGAAAGCGACGGTAGAAGCAAAATACCCAGCAGCGACAGGTTTAACAGCGTCGATTTATGTTTGCAAAGCCCAAGATGGCGCAGGTCTGGTCGAAGTATTGTAAAGGCAAGTGATGAACGCATATTTTGAACAACTAGAACAAGCGATGATGCAAACGCCATCGTTTGACGGTCAAGCGGCGAATCTGCTCCATATTACCAATGCGAATGGTATGACGGCAACGTTTATGGATATTGGCGCGACTTGGTTGAGTTGCACGCTGCCGTTAGATGGTGAACACCGTGAAGTACTATTACGCTCGCCAAATATGGCAGAACACATGAAGCAAGACGCCTATTTTGGTGCCATCGTCGGTCGCTTTGCCAACCGTATTGCAAACGGTCGATTTGACATCGATGGAGAGCAGTATCAACTTGGTGTTAATAACGGTGAAAACTCTCTCCACGGAGGCATGGATGGGTTCGATAAACGCCGTTGGAATATTGCCGAGCAAAGCACTCAACAAGTGGTTTTTACACTTCACTCGCCTGATGATGACCAAGGTTATCCAGGTAATCTCGATGTGAAAGTCACATACTTGCTAACCGACGAGAATGAACTCGTTATTGCTTATGAAGCGAGTACTGATAAAACCTCTCCGGTGAACTTAACTAATCACGCTTACTTTAACTTGGCGGGCGAGACAAGCAACGCAAAAGGTTTGGAGCACACGTTGCAAATTAGTGCAGAGCATTACTTGCCAACAGATGCGGGGTTAATTCCTACGGGTGAACAAAAGCCTGTTTCAGGTACCAGTTTTGATTTCACCGAGCCAAAACCTATTGGACAGGCATTTCTTACCGAGCAGGATCAGAAAACCGCTGGTGGCTACGATCACGCCTTTGTGTTCAAGCCTGAAGTGACCGATGGTGTGTCTGTCGCCGCGGTTCTGACTGCACCGAAAGAAGATGTGGTGATGAAGGTCAAAACCACTAAACCAGCTATTCAGTTCTATTCAGGAAACTTTTTAGCAGGTGTGCCGGGCGCAAGCAAAACCTACGCGTTTTATGACGGCCTTGCATTGGAAACTCAATACTTTCCTGATGGACCAAACAAACCAGAATGGGGACTCAACAATGGGGTGTTGAGCTCTGGGGACTGCTATCAGCATCGAACCGTGTATCAGTTTGAATTTTAGATAGCATTTTTTGGTGGGCTCTATGCCCACCTTTTTTTGATTCGTAGTCAATTAGATATAGACAATCAACAACGCTCAACTGAATTTCTGCGCACTAATGTTGGGCTGAAAATAATCGTTTCATCTTCAACTTGTTCGTCACGCGACAGTGCCAAAGCTAAGCGAGCGGCACGTTCAGCCATCATCAAATCCTACCATTGAAACTTTAGCTGGTACCTCAATGCCATATAGAACCTTTAGTGGTTAAAAATTTTAACTGGAAGTATGAAACCCCGTTATGTAACAACTTAAATTAACCAGTAGGTTTGGTTTGCAAGCTTTGGATTTTATCACTTATATTTTAAATAGCTAATGTTGTGGTAGCGTTTACATTACAGTGTCGGTGGAAAATAAAGCTTGATCATTTTTCAGGTATGGGAGGTCGTGTCAGGTAGAGGCAAGTCCGAAAAACAGTGATAAACATCGACGGAATTGCTTGGTGATCGAAACAGCTCTATCCCGGTGTTGCCAGTTTGTTCGAATAACTGACAACTGTTACCAAGCGATCCCCAGTTAAGAACAGCATACGCAACCTTCCCGACATCCAGAGGCATCCTCTATGGCGATACTAGCTCTCTATGCCGCTTACTGAAGAGCGCTTCACTAATATTGGTATAAACAGTTTAAATTCTGTACTTTCTATGGATTCCTTGTTTATTAACTTCAGCGAAAGCTTTACAGCTTCGTTGGCCATAACTTGAATGGGGTAACGGATAGTCGTAAGGCGAGGGTATATGTAACGCGCGATGTGACCATCATCGAAACCAATCACAGACATATCTTCGGGGATACGAATGCCATTTTCTTGTAGCAGAGTCATACAGCCTGCAGCCATGTAATCGTTGTACGTGGCAACGGCCGTGATTGGAACGTTCTTCGCCACTAGATTCACCATGGCTTGTTCACCACCGGTTTCATCGGGTTCACCGTATTCAATATATTCTTCACGGATTTCGATGCCGTTATCACGCAAAGCGTCCAGATAACCTTCTCGTCGGTCTCGTGCATCTTCGATATCATGGCTGGAGCAAATGTAACCGATGTGCCTGTGGCCATTACGAATTAAGTGTTCCGTAGCGATGTAAGAACCTTTACGGTTATCTAAGGCGATACAACGAGAGGCGATGTCCGGTACGATCCTATTGATCAGCACCATGCCCGGGATTTCTTTTGCTAACTTGCCTAGTTCCGAATCACTCATCCCTTTACTGTGAACGACTAAAGATTCGCACTGGCTGTTAATCAGCAAGTTTATTGCGTTACGCTCTTTGGTTGCATCGTGATATCCGCTTCCGATAAGAAGTTGTTTTTCTTGCTCACTGGCTATGGTGTCTATGGCTTTAACCATGGTACCGAAGAAAGGCGCTGAGACGTCGTTGACTAACACACCAATCGCATTCGAAGATTTACTGACTAAAGCTCGAGCATTGGCATTCGGTCGATAACCCAGTTTTTCCATTGCTTCTTTCACTGCAACAATGGCAGCTTCACTGGTATGAGGGGCGTTATTGATCACGCGTGATGCGGTAGCAATCGAAACACCGGCTTCTTTTGCGACGTCTTTAATGGTAGCCATAGGGAACTCAGAATCTTTAATTTCAGCTATTTAACTATGAAGGCAGTAGGAACTCAATTAGTGAGATAAGAATAGTGACGGTGTTTCAAGGTTTTGTAGTGATTACGGGGTGATTTGAATAAAAAATCCCCAAACCAGAGTTTGGGGATTGACACGATAAAGGGTCTAGCTCGGCTTATTAAGCGGGCTGAAACGATACTCGGTATGCATAGTGATTGTCTGTAAGCTGGAACTCCTTATGTACACTCGGGCTCCAAGAGTCATCACCACCTACACCCATATGTTTATGATCCAGACGCAGATAAATCTGTTCTTCTTTGTCTATTTCATTGGTGTGCTTCGCTTCTGCCAAAGCGTGCTGTGCATATTGGCTAACGCTAAACTGAAAATCACCAGAAATGATCAGCTTGTTAATTTCTAAATTCCGGGTACCACAGCGCAAGCCACTATCGGTAGGAAAAATATAAGGTGTGTGCATTTGGTCCAATGTTTGAGAGTGAAGACCGAATCGCGCAGCAGCTAAACGATCCGGATAGTTCTCAAACGGACCTAAACCTTGCCACGTTACCGTGGTATTTTGCTCTTGTTGTGGCAATTGCATTTCCAAACCAATACGTGGCATAGGCGGTAAGTTATCCGCTAGTTTCACCTCAACGTCCAGTTGCATTTTACCATCATTGTTCAGGACATGAACCCAGGTTGTGATAGCCTGCACGTCTCCATTGAAGTGGTAAGCATAGATCGAGGTTACTTGTACGGCCTGCTCAAGTGTCTCGCTTTGGCAGGAGACACATTCACGTTCCCACTGACCAATACCAGCCATGCCCCATCGGCATACCCAAGCGTTAGGATCAACGTTGTCAACTTCACTGACGCCAATGTCGTTATCCAGCGGAGCACGGAAGAAGTTGTCTTGCGGCGCTGCCAGCATCTGCGTTTTGCCTTCTACTTGCCAATCAACCAGTAAGCCAGTGTGGCGATCCCAGCGCCATTGATACTTCTCGTCTAAGCTAACCACCAAAATTGTGTTATCTTGTTGAATCAAAGACGGAATTAGTTTGGGTTCCAGTTTAGGTATCACCAGACCCGCGTAGTTACGCAGAGAAAATTGTTCTGTCGCGCAAACATGACCCGCAGGAGCCCATGGTGTCTCTTTGATTAAGGTAATGTCCGTGTTTAAGTGATACACAGCGCCTGCTTTTGGTTCGAAGTTTAGTTCGATTTCCAACAGGGCTTGGCTATTGGCTTCGATATCAAGCTGTGCTGAGCCAGACTTAATCACTTTGCCGTCTTCCAATAGTGACCAGTTCAGCTGTTCATTATCTGTGGTGCGGAAAAGGTTTTCATTGTTCACTAGAAGAGTACAGCGCTGCTTTGTTTGTTCTTGTAGTGAAACGGTGATCATGCGCTGGCAATATTTCGCTTCTTCTAAAGTTGGATGCACGGTGCGATCAGGGAATATTAGCCCGTTGATACAAAACTGACGGTCATTAATTTCATCTCCGAAGTCACCGCCATATGCCCAGAAGTGTTCGCCTTTTTCATCCCATTGACTCAGGCCTTGATCTACCCAATCCCAGATGAAGCCACCTTGTAGGCGAGGAAACTCACGGAATGCATCCCAATATTCGTTAAAGCTACCCAAACTGTTGCCCATAGCATGAGCGTACTCGCACAGAATAAGAGGACGCGTTTCATTTGGTAATGAAATCCATTTTTTGATTGGCCATTTCGGTACGGCTTCGTCTTCAATGACTGTATTTACGCGTGCATACATGGGTGCAATGATGTCGGTAGCAGTGGTGTTTGAACCGCCGCCTTCGTACTGGATAGGGCGTGACGGGTCATAGTCCTTCGACCAAGCGTACATAGCGTTATGGTTGCTACCGTGACCTGACTCATTACCCAAAGACCAGATAATGATGGAAGCGTGGTTCTTGTCGCGCATGACCATTTGCGTATAACGACTCATGTAGGCGTTTGACCATTGAGGATCGCTCGACAAACGGTTCATCGGCTGCATGCCGTGTGTCTCAATATTTGCTTCATCACACACATATAAGCCGTATTGGTCACACAACTCGTACCAACGAGGGTGGTTTGGGTAGTGGGAAGTGCGTACCGCATTAAAGTTGTGTCGTTTCATTAGACAGATGTCACGAATCATATCTTCTTCGGTCATCACATGTCCGAGCTCAGGATGATGCTCATGACGGTTCACACCGCGGATCAACAGTGGTTGACCATTTAACTTCAGTTGCCCATCGGTGATCTCAACTTTACGGAAACCAACCTGATAGGCTTCGCTTTCCAGGTGTGTGCCGTTTTCGTCCAGTAGAGAGACAACAAGGCGATATAGGTCTGGTGTTTCTGCTGTCCACTTTTGTGGATCATTCACGTGCAGGGTTTGAAATACAACGTCATTCCATGAGCCGCGTTCGTCAATCCGGCGATTATTTGGCGTGTCGATACGAGGTTTCGTGACGGCTTGCTCGCCATCAAATAACTGCACCTGAACTTGGTATGTGTCTGGCGCTGAAATATGGGTCTCGACAGACAAAGAACCATCGCGATAGCAGGCGTCCAGATCCGGAGTGATGAACACATCTTCAATACAGTGTTGTGGTTTAGATAATAAAGTCACATCGCGGAAAATACCGCTTAACCACCACATATCCTGATCTTCTAAGTAACTGCCATCACTCCAGCGGATCACCATGACTGCGAGAGCATTCTCTCCTGCGATCAGATGAGGTGTTAGGTCGAATTCAGCTGGAAGGCGGCTATCTTGGCTGTAGCCAACCCATTTACTGTTACACCATAAATGGAAAGCTGAGTTAACTCCGTCAAAAATGATGCGTTGTGTATTTGTAAGTTCTTCTGCAGTAAGAGAAATCGTTGTGCGGTAACATCCGGTTGGGTTGTCTGCTGGTACAAACGGAGGGTTCACCTCAAATGGATATTTGACGTTGGCATAAATAGGCTTGTCGTAACCTTGCATCTGCCAGTTTGAAGGAACAGTAATTTCATCCCAGTGGGTATCATTGAAGTGCGCTTCAATAAACTCTCCGTCGACCTGCTCTGGCGCTTCGAACAGCTTAAACTTCCACTGACCATTGAGTGAATGTCGCTGAGCATGAATATCGTCACGGGCATGGTCAATATTGCGATAGCTAGAAAGCGGGCTATGTGCTTTCAGGCAGTGAATGTTCACTGATTGTGGGTTTTCCCAATCGCGTCGTTGAATAATATCTGAAAATGCCATCATGTTTCCTACTTAATATTTTATTTCTAATCTTGTTTCACTACGTTAATTGAATTCGTAATGAATAAATCTTTGCTTTTATAATGCGCTATTTAGCTAGCTGCTGTACGAGATAGTCTTTTGCTTGGCTCATGCCTTGTTCTTCGGCTTTATTGGCGATTTCTGCTGCTTGTTTTACGTTGTTCACTTCTAGAGCCGAATCAATTTGTTCGCGGTATTGTGGCCACTCATTTAGCGAGGTGATTAATGACGTATCTGCTACGGTCGCTTGTTGTTGAGCGTCAGGATTCTTGCCGAGTTCTGCCAATAGTGTTAGTACTGTGTTGTTGCCTGAAGCGCTTGTGGTTACGTCAATCACGCCGAATGGTTGGTATTCGGCAGTGAGAGGTAATTGTTTATTGCCGATTACATTTTGTGAATCTGCGTAGACTTGTTCAGGATGAACGCGGGTTAATTCTTTACCAAACAGGGCATTATCTGACGCGATAACAATGTATTTCGCGCCATTAAGTTGTGGATTGATAGTGACGACTCTCTCAATACGTTCTAATCCACGCATTCCTGTCGTTCGGTAGTCGAAAGTTTCAGCTGAATAGCTGGAAATTAGCTGCCAATTACCATCATAAATACGAATGTTCGCAGCAAAGAGTGCATTGTTATCAATATAAGATCGAACTAACAGCGAAAAAGGCGTATCCGCTGTAATTCGGTAGCTCGTTACTGGAAGTGCTTGTGATGAAGCGGTTTCTGAACCCGATAAAACCGCGATACTCAATGTTGGCAAATTGGCGTCCATAACCACTTGCTGGTGGAAAGGCATCGACAATGCCGTCAGAGGTAACGTGTCTAGTGTTGAGCAGCACGCCTGCGTGTTCAAGTCAGTATTAAAGGCTTGCTCTGGTAAGCTACTGCATGCGCCAAGAGACAGTGCTATGAGTAGAGTTACCAACGGTTTTAGTTTCATCGGTTTTGTCCTTTTACGGGGTGAGTAAATCTCTCACCCCATTGCGTTCAAAAATAGTAGCTTTGGTGCATTACCACCATGTTTCGACGTTAAAGCCGAATGTCACTTCATCTACGTCGCTCTTGCTTATGCTTTGTGAGTTGCCATAAACGTCACCACCGCGGTTCCATTCATCGGTTTTTTCTGAGTATGTTGCGAATAAACGTAGAGACGGACGAGCCCAAACCCCTTTGCCAGCCTGGAACATCTGCGCCAGCGTGATTTTGTACATATCGTTGGTGCCGGCACCGTTTTGTGCTTCTACTGACTCGTAACCCACTTCTAGTGCAGTCGCCATGTATTCTGTCCAGCTGTATTGAGGTCGCGCACCTACGCTGAACCACTTTTCGCCTTCGCTGTTATCCAGGTTATTGTCTTGATAGGCGATGGAGTACATCACTTGGAAATCTTCATTGACGTTTAAGTCACCAGAGTTAAAGATTCGCCAGCTGTAACCATCATGCTCTACGCCTGTGCTGTATTTCCGATTAGAACCGCCCTCTGCACTCATTAAGCCACCCGCAAGCGCATCAGTTCCATATTGGAATGCAAACGTGTTTGAACCATAGCTCCAGGCTTGACGATAAAGGGCAGAAAACATGGTGCCAGAGGTGGTGATGTCACTTTCGTCGTAGCTTGAGTTTTGGGCGAAAACATAGTTCAAACCAACGGTAAGATCCGCACTGTCGCTTAATTCAATATCGCTTAAACGTGCATCCAAGTTGTGTAAGCTACGTCCATCAGCACTCGAATTTGGCGCCATCCAGGCAAAATGGCCTTTAGCAAATCCGAGGTCCCAGTTCTCAATACCTATACCGGTGCTTGAGGTATCCCAGTATTTAATGTCGATCATGTGCACTTCATGACGGCGGTAGAAACGTTCACCCGCCCAGACGGAAGCATCTTCTTGGCCTTCGAAAAGTCCGTAACCAGCTGCCCACATTTGGATCAAGCTAACGTCACCCCAGCTTTCGCCACTTCCCAGATAAAGAGTGGTGTCAAAGTACGCATCGCCTTGCTGCCATACGTCAGCTTTTAAGCCCGCTTCCCACCAGTTCAATTCGTTTCCCAAACGGTAATTACCATAACCCTGACCTGCGCGAATCACATCGTTACGTTCGCCTTTACCATCGTTGTGTTCATCATTATCGGTATAGATATTGCCCCATTTTGCGTAGCCGAAGTAGGTCATGTTTTCCACTGCGGCCATACTAGCAAGCGGTGCTAGGGCAAGGGTTAACCCAAGCGCTCTTACAAGCGTCTTTTGTTTCATGAAGTGTCTCCATTCTATTTTTATTTATGGATTTATTTTTTATTTGAGTCCTAACTCGGCGAGCAGTGTAAATAAACGCTGGAAACGTTTTCATGATCAAATTGGCATTTTTGTCGAAAGGATGATGTTATTGCTATTTTGTGTGACTTTGATCTCTTTATTAGAGGTTTATAGACGGAGTTTAGGTTAGTTTTGATGGTTTTTGGTTGGAATCGTTTACTTTGAGGCGGCTAGAAGGATGGTGATTAATGATATGTAACTTATTGATAAAAAGGGATTTGATTGAGGGTGGGGCGGAAAGAAAGCCCAACTGAACTCAATTGGGCATGTGAGACAAGGAAGTATAAACAACATGTCGTTTGCGGGCTTAATCCACACGGCGGCGTGCTGAATTGTCAAGCTGGGGTATAAAGTTAGGACCCAAGGAGACACTTCATTATGAATCTCGAAGCATTAAGAATACGAGTGTCGCTTGATCACTGCAAGAGCTTGAAGGTTTAACTGCGTGGTCTTTAGGCTTATTTGCATATTTGTTTATAATTTATATGTGGTTTTTTTGATTTAATTACAATAGGTTATTGTGATTTTATGTCCAATTTTACAACAATAAAATCTTATATTCTCTTTCTGATTTGAGTTAAATATAAGAGGGTATTAGGCCAAATGACGCTCGCCTCAGTATGAAAAATTTATCTGTAAACGTTTCCATGATTTTGGCGCAGCTCACAGATTATTTTGTTCTTTTCATTATGATGCGACGTAAATTTCAGTTTCAAGGTAAGACAAGATGACAGACAAAACGCTGATTGAGCTAGCAGGTAAACAGACTCAACTGATCGTAGAGTTGGGTGAGTATGCGGAGATCCTGCATTGGGGACAGAAGGTAAGCGGTGATCTGGAAGGTTATCGTGTCACTCTGCAACGCCCGGTACCTTATGGACGTTTAGACAAAGACGTATCCATGACTCTGCATCCTGAGCTTGGTCGCGGAGTGTTCAGTAGCCCTGGGGTGGAAGGTCATCGTGATGGGCAGGATTGGGCGCCCGTATTTGTCGTTACCCGAATCGAACGGAGTACAAACTGCATTGCTATCGAGAGTGAAGACGCTATTGCTGGCCTGCGCTTAAAGACCATTTTGCAGATGGATGAGCATGACGTGGTCAAGACCAGTCACACGCTAACCAACATCAAAGCGGGGACGTATCATGTCAATCGTCTTGCTAATACACTTCCGTTGCCAGCGAGAGCAAATGAGTTGATGACGTATTACGGACGCTGGGTACATGAGTTCCAGACGGTCCGTCAACCTTTAACTCAGGGGGGGTACCAACAAGAAAACCGCCGCGGTCGTACCTCTCATGAGCATTACCCTGCACTTGTTGTTGGTACGACTCACTTTGATGAAATGAATGGTGACGTATGGGGATTCCACTTTGCCTGGAGTGGAAACCACAGATTGCGCGCGGATGTGAAAGCTGATGGACGCCGCTACATGCAGGCAGAGGTGATTTATCTACCGGGTGAAGTAGCGCTGGAAGAGGGTGAAAGCGTGACTACGCCTTGGCTATACGCAAGCTTCAGCAATGCAGGTTTAAATGGAATGAGCCATCACTTCCACTCTCACGTTCGCGATTCAATTTTACCCCGCAACTTTAGCGTAAAACCACGTCCAATTCACTTGAATACCTGGGAGGGGATTTACTTCGACCATGATCCGCAATACATCATCTCGATGGCATCTCAAGCGGCAGAAATGGGTGTAGAGCGATTCATTATTGATGATGGCTGGTTCAAAGGTCGCAATGGTGACAAAGCTGGGTTAGGGGACTGGTTCTTATGTGAATCCAAGTATCCAAAAGGTTTGCAACCGATTGTGGACCACGTAAATGTATTGGGTATGGAGTTTGGGTTGTGGTTTGAGCCAGAAATGATCAACAAAGATTCTGACTTGTACCGCACGCATCCAGATTGGTTACTTGCAGTCGATGGATACGAGCAGCCGACAGGTCGTAACCAGTACGTGATTAACCTGCAAAATGATGACGCCTTTAACTTCTTGTTCGAAAGATTGGATCACTTCCTGTCGAGTTACAACATTGCTTACATCAAGTGGGACATGAACCGTGAAGTTGTTCAGCCTGGTCACCTTGGTCGAGCGGCAGCGCACAGTCAAACTCTACGTTACTACGAGTTAGTGGATAAAGTGCGTGAAAAGCACCCTCAAGTAGAGATTGAATCGTGCGCGGCGGGTGGTGGTCGTATTGATTACGAAGTACTAAAACGTACCCATCGTTTCTGGGCTTCAGACAACAACGACGCTCTTGAACGTCAAACCATTCAACGTGGTATGAGTTACTTCTTCCCACCTGAAGTGATGGGAAGCCATATTGGAGCCAGTCATTGTCACAGTACGCGTCGTCGTCACAGTATAGAATTTCGCGGGCTAACCGCTCTGTTTGGTCACATGGGTATCGAGCTTGATCCAGTGAAAGAAGAACAACAAGAAAAACAGGGGTTTGAGCGTTACATCAGGCTACACAAAGTATTGCGTCCGTTGCTACACACTGGTAGAACATGGAGAGTGCCAACGGATGATAAAGTACATCAGATTCATGCGGTTGTTTCTGAGGATCAATCTGAGGCTGCCGTAATGATCGCCCAGCTCGCGATGCCGACCAATTCACTCAGCGGGCATTTACGCGTGCCGGGTTTGGATCCAGAGGGGATATATCGTGTGTCGGTGTTAGATAAACCTTCTAACTACGACGATATTGTCAATTATCAGCCCCCATGGACAGAGTCTGAATGTGAACTCTCCGGTGCGTGGTGTGCGGAAGTGGGTTTAACCATGCCAATTTTAGATCCAGAGACTGCGATGTTAGTGAAGTTTGATCGGGTTTGCGAATAGCACCATAAAACGAGACCTTAATTGATTCCCGAGCTGTTTATTCAAGCCGCACAGACATTAAGTTTGTGCGGCTTTTTGCGTGCATTTAAAAACGTATTCATTAAACCGTTTTCACTGAGATTTGTTTTAAGTTGTTGATAGTTAGGTGTATGTTTTATTTCTTATCCAAGTTCAAAGACAAAAATAGTGTTCCATATCTCATTTTGAGAACTTGATTGTAAACGTTTCCATGAAGTGGTTGTGGATCACAGTAAGGCAGTAGGTGTGTGAGTAACATTATCATCGAAATATAAATACAATACGTCGACGTTATGGATTCTAGTTAGGGGAATGCATAGCAGTACGGCACTAAGGAAAGATTATGTCTGATAAAATTACTCTACAAACCAAGGCTTCATACGGTCTTGGTGCACTTGGTAAAGACTTTGCCTGTGCTCCTATCTATATCTTCTTAATGTTTTATTTTACTGATGTGGCAGGTTTGTCTGCAGCATTTGTTGGTACCATCTTTCTGGCGGCTCGTATCGTAGATGCAGTCACCGACCCTATGATGGGGGTGATCGTAGATAACACGCGATCACGATTTGGTAAATTCCGCCCATGGATTGTGATTGGTACGCTATTAAACGCAGTGGTATTGGTTGGTCTATTTAGTACTCATATGTTCGAAGGTACCGCTCTCTACATCTATGCGGCGGCGGCCTACATCTTATGGGGACTGACTTATACCATCATGGATATTCCATACTGGTCAATGATTCCAGCGTTATCTAGCTCTCGCGAGGAACGTGAGAAGTTAGTCGTTTGGCCTCGTCTGTTCGCTAGCCTTGCATGGTTCATCACGGGTACTTATGGCTTACATATTGTGGGTGAGTTAGGTAACGGTAACCAAGGTGATGGTTTCTTTAACGTGGCAATGCTGATTGCGGTACTGTTTGTTATGAGTGCATTCCTGATTGCACGTAACGTAAAAGAGAAGGCTGTACCTACAAATGCAAAAACTGCAGAAAAATTTAACTTCAAAGATGTGCTGGGAATTATCGGTAAGAATGACCAGCTAAAAGCACTGATTGGTACGGTTCTTTCATTCCAAATTGCAAACCTTTTGGTTGGTGGTTTTGCGATTTACTACTTTTCTTACGCATTAGGTGATGCGGAATTATTCCCTGTATACATGATGGTTGCAGGCGCTGCAGAAGTGGCAGGTGTCTTCTTATTCCCTCGTATAGCGGCAGCACTTCCACGTAAAAACCTATGGCTAATTGCTTGTGGTTTCCCTGTTCTTTCTTGTCTGCTGCTGCTCGTTATGGGTTTCATTGCTCCGGCAAATGCGCTAATGATTGGTATGGCAGGTGCTGCAATTAAGTTTGGTGTGGGCATTGCAAACGCACTGCAAACGGTAATGTTGGCTGACGTCGTTGACTATGGTGAGTACAAAACAGGTCGTCGTAGTGAAAGTGTTATTTTCTCAGTACAAACCATGCTTGTAAAATTCGCTGGTGCAGCTGGTGGCTTCATTGTTGGTGTAGGTCTGTCGGTTGTTGGTTACGTACCAAACGTGGAGCAATCAGAAAGCACGATTATGGGGCTTGAGTTTATGATGATTGGTTTGCCTGCAATCATGATGATTATCAGCGGTATTATTTACCGACGCTACTACCTCTTACACGACGGTTTCAATAAAGAAGAACTCAAGTCAAATGAACAAGTTGAACCTGTTTCAGTAGAAGCTTAGTATTCTCCAAGTTCAGTACATTTGGCTACAAATTTAATCTATGACGGGAGGCTTTTTAGCCTTCCGTTTTTTACTGCGCGATAGAGATCCCAAACGTCTCGGTCTTATGAAATTCGTAACAAGGTTTTGTCCAAAAACGTGCTAGAAACTGCTCAGACTTTAATGTTATTTTCAAGACATCAATATCAGAACAGATCAAATTTAAGCTCTCGTAACGTTATTGAGGGTTTTAAAGTTACCCATTTCCGGTAAAGCTTGATTAGCCTCCGACAAACCGCAGCGCAGTATAAGTATCCATTAGTTTTTATTTATCGGTATCAAGGTGAAAAAACTTTCCTTGTTTAGAGTTTCTTCGGCGTTAGATTAAGTGAGATCGACAATTATTTGTACTAAGTTATCAGGGCATGTGAAGAAAGGTTCATGACCTGAATCTAAATACATTACTTGGGTTATGTTTGCTCTTTCAGCCATCATTTCTTGTAGCTGAGGGGCAATCGCTAAATCCTCTTCGCACACGATATATGCTCGAGAATCCGTTTAGATTTAATTCTCAACTTTCTTTTGGGGAGAAGCCAAAGGTTCGTCGAAAAGCATTAGAAATTGCACTTTGTGAAGTGTAACCTACTTTACTCGCCGCTACGGATCTCTCAATTGTATTCAACAAAATAAATGTTTTATTTTTATGCAACCTATTGAGTTATGGTGTGGCATAGGTATAGAGTGAATGAGGTCTAAGAATCAAAAGGATGAGTATTCTATGCGCATTGGACTTGTTGGTTACGGTGTTGGTGGTCAGTATTTTCACGCACCTTTTATTGAAGCATCAGAAGAGCTAGAACTGACAGGCATTGTTGCCCGGTCTGAATCTAAGCGGGTGCAAATAGAAAAAGATTTCCCCGGGATGCCAGTCTTCGACAGCTTAACCAGTATGATTAAATCAGGTACTGTGGATGCTGTTACTATTACGACGCCTCCTGAAACGCGTAGAGATCTCGTATTAGAAGCGATTGAGGCTGGTGTGCATGTTGTTGCCGATAAGCCGTTCGCGCCTAGTGCTCAAGTTGCTCAAGGGTTGATTGATGCAGCAAACGACAAAGGCGTTCTTTTGTGTGCTTTTCATAATCGTCGATTTGATACCGATGTACGAACCTTACGCAAAGTGATGGACGAGGGACATTTAGGTCGTATATGGCGAATGCATTCTCGTTTAGATTGTGATGAGCCAGCTACGCTTGAAGTCGGTCCAACTGGAGGTTTATTACGTGATCTAGGTAGTCATGTCGTAGACCAGGCGATTTATCTGCTTGGCCCAGTTACTTCCATCCATGCACATCTAGATGAAGTTGAACTTCCTGAGGGTCCTACCAACGCGAGCTTTGCCCTGACGTTGAAGCATAAAAATGGAGCGACATCGTTCTTATCAGCCAGTAAGTTGAATCGTGTTCAGATGAAAGAGTTCCTTGTTTATGCAGAGAAGGGGAGTTTTCAATCTCAAATGTCTGATGTTCAGGCTCAGGCCATATTTGATGGTAAACGTCCGGTCAATGACCCTCAAAATTGGGGGTACGAAGTTGAAACACGCTGGCCATTACTGCGTAATCAGAGTGGCGAATACGCTATTGCTTCAGAGCAAGGCGCTTATTTTGAGTACTATAACCAATTCGCCAAAGCGGTTACTGAAGGCAAAGAGCCGCCAGTGTTGTCCGACGAAGTCCTGCAGGTGCTAAAAATTCTTGATGCTGCCGTCGTGAGTGCCAGAGAAAACAGAGTAGTAGATATTCATTAACCTGGTTTGCCTTTAGTGTTGGTAGCTAAAGCCCCTCACTAGTTTTAGCCGTTCACCAACACTTAGCGTCATTTCTGTCAGTAATTCGTCAGTGCGATCTACGTTAGCCCACCTTTATCCAAGTAAGAGAACGATATAGAAGCAGACTTTACGGTTCATGCTCATTGTCGTTGATATCAGTTTATTCAGGTAAGTGGGTACTCTAGTCAAAACTCTAGTATATTACACTCGAAAGTATATAAGTAATAAAATGCTTTAATTACTTATGAAGAACGTCCTGAACTTCTTTTTCCTTCAGCTTTTTATTCATCGCATTAACAAAGACTTTAAAAATTAAACCGCTGACTAAGCTACTCAATGTAATAGTAAAAAAGAGTGAAACCGTCCAGTCGGCAAGAATATAGTCACTGATGATGATTCTAGGTTGGTAAATTGCAACACCAAGAATTGCCACCCAATGCTTCATGCAATAAAAGCATTTGAACAGGTAACTGATCATATGGCCGCACTTACTCGCAATATTCTGAAGTGGTACAAATAACTCGGTTTGAGTCATGGTGATTGAGATGCTTGACGCAGCGACAGCAATAGCAAAACAAATCCATAGGCTTGCTGCCTGCGGTGTATTAAATAACTCGATCATGAAAATCCAACTTATAGGCATTAATGTATCATCAAAAGATACATTAATGCCTTGTGTGATATCAACCACAAAACGATGAGGGTTAAAGAGCCTTAACGGAACTATTTCTTGGTGTTATGAGCGTCGTATTGGCGAATAAACTCGTCACTTAATGAAGCAAGCGTCACCTGTGACAAACGTTTAAGCAGCAATTCTTCTGCTTCTTTTAGAGCTTCGTTCAAAGTGGTATTGACAGACTTTTCTACGATGCAGTTGGGATTGTGATTGTCAAACCCAATAGAGAACACCTTCGGTTCGCCAAGGGCTTGGTATATGTCGAGTAACGTAACACTTTCTAAGTTACAACTGATTGACCATCCGCCGTTTTTCCCTTTTGTGGAGCGAATGTAACCAGCTTTATTTAACCCAGTCATTGTTCGACGGATAACAGCAGATTGAGTGCCCAGCATAGTCGCGAAATGTTGAGAGCTCATTGGTTTGTCTTCGTTGACAAGATGAAGCAGTATATGAAGTACTCTTGATAAACGGCTGTCTAAATTCATAGTCTTACATGATTAACTCAATAAGATGGTTATCTTACCAATATTGTCGCCATGCGGCTATTTATCGTAGAAGAATGCTCTTAGTCGAAAAATTTTGCTATTGAACATCCTCAGGTGCGAGGATTTTTGAACTAAAAACCCCCGCTACCATACAGGTAGCGGGGTCAGATAAAGGTATCTAACTCAACACAAATTTTTTAAGATTTAAGTCCTGCCGCTGTCATTAATAAGCGAAATCCCATTGATACAGCCCCAAGTGCCACAACACTTGCTGCCCAAATCCCAATCATCCAGGCCCATTGTTCAATTCCGCGTTTAATATTCATCATTTGCCCTCAATTTTAATATTAATGGTAGGCTTCGCCTTCTTTCACTTTTCCGGAAAATACGTAATAGCTCCAGAATGTGTAGGCCAGGATCACGGGTAAAATCATAACCGCGCCAAACAACATGAAGCTCTGACTGATTTCTGGTGCTGCAGCATCCCATATTGAGATATGAGGTGGGATGATGTTTGGCCAGATGCTAATACCAAGTCCGGCAAAGCCAAGAATGACAATGATTAACGCCATAATAAACGGGCTGCGTTCTTTGTGATGCTTGACAGAGTCGATGATTTTTAAACATACAAGTGCTGTAATCACAGGCACCGGAATCAAGTAGTACAAGTTAGGTGTTGAAAACCAGCGTTGAGCAATCGATGGAAATGCCAGCGGAGTCCAGGCACTAACAATGACCAAGGAAGCGACCATCGCTGCCAGCGTTTTGTTGGTAAAACGGAACATGGTCTGTTGCAGTTCACCTTCCGTTTTCATAATTAGCCACGTACTGCCTAAAAGGGCGTAAGTTGCAATAAGTGCAAAACCACAGAAAATAGGAAATGGTGCAACCCAATCTAGTTGCCCTCCGACAAACAGGCGGTTTTCTACCTCAAATCCCTGAATGACAGAACCCACGACGACACCCTGAAAAAACGTGGTGAATATCGAACCGACCATAAATGAACGATCCCAAAATTGCTGGTGGTTTTGTAGTGCTTTAAAACGAAATTCAAACGCGACACCACGAAAGATTAACGCGACCAACATTAGGGTTAATGGAATGGTTAGTGCTTCAATAATAACGGCGTACGCAAGTGGAAATGCGCCATATAGTGCTGCGCCACCCAGTACAATCCAGGTTTCGTTGCCATCCCAAACAGGGGCAACGGTATTGACCATGACATCTTTCTGTTTGTCGTTCTTAACAAATGGCATCAGGATGCCGATTCCCAGGTCAAAGCCGTCCATCACGATGTACATGAGTGTCGCAAATACGACGATTGCGAACCAAATCACGGATAAATCAAAATACATATTCTTTACCTTAACTTGCTGTCTTATGAGGCTAGATACGACCTGAAATGGTGTTCATTTCATGGTGCTCATGATCCGGTGCATCGGGGCCTTGCTTAATTTGGCGAATCATATAGTAGTAACCAAAACCAAACACCGAGCTGTAAACAACAAAGAAGCAAAGCAGGCTGATGCTCATTTGTAAATCGCCATGTGCAGAAACGGCATCACGCGTTTTTTGCAGTCCATAAACGACCCATGGCTGACGACCAATCTCTGTGGTGAACCATCCCGCAAGAATGGCTATCAGTCCAGATGGCCCCATGAATATTGAAAATTTCAGGAACCAGTGAGTGGAATACAGAGCGTTTTTACGACGCAGCCATAAACTGTAGAAACCTTGAATAATCATTAGCATACCCAGTGCAACCATGATTCTGAATGACCAAAATACAACCGTAGAATTGGGACGTTCATCTTTTGGAAAATCCTTAAGCGCAGGGATAGGCTCAGTCAGGCTGTGGCGCAGAATTAAGCTGCCGAGTACCGGGATTTCCAACGCATAATCTGTTTTCTCCTGTTCCATATTTGGGATACCGAACAGGATTAACGGCGTAGGCTCACCATTGGCGTTTGACCAATGTCCTTCGATGGCTGCAATTTTTGCAGGCTGATGCTCTAACGTGTTTAAACCATGAGCATCACCAACGAGTGCTTGTATTGGAGCCACTATAACCAGCATACCCAGCGACATAGAGAACATCTTCTTAACCGCTGAGCTACGCTGTCCCTTCAATAGGTGCCATGCAGCAGACGCTCCAACGAAAAGGGCTGTGCTAACAAAAGCGGCGATGCCCATGTGCATCAAGCGATAAGGGAAGGATGGGTTGAAAATAACTTCAAACCAGTTAACAGGTACAGCTCGACCATCTACGATCTCATAACCTTGCGGCGTCTGCATCCAGCTGTTTGAAGACAGAATCCAGAACGTTGACATAATGGTGCCTAAGGCAACCATAGACGTTGCGAAGAAATGAAGTTTTTCTCCGACTCTGTTCCAACCAAAAAGCATGACACCGAGGAAACCGGCTTCAAGAAAGAAAGCCGTTAATACTTCATAGGTGAGAAGCGGGCCGGTTATGCTACCAGCAAAGTCAGCAAAACCACTCCAGTTAGTACCAAATTGGTAAGCCATAACCAGGCCGGATACCACGCCCATACCAAAGTTTACGGCGAAAATTTTCGACCAATAGTGGTAAAGCGTTTTGTAATCCGGATCACGAGTTTTGAGCCATAATCCTTCAAGCACAGCCAGATAAGTGGCCAAACCAATGGTTATAGCGGGAAATATAATGTGGAAAGAAACCGTGAAAGCAAACTGTATTCTTGCCAGCATAAATGCGTCGAGGCCAAACATAAACTTCCTTTGAGCTTAATCATTATTTAGGGCGCTATGTTAAAGGTTGGTTTTGTTCGGCAGTAGATACAGAAAAAGTGGATAAACCTATAACAGATTTTTTATTTAAGTGTTATTTTTTAATAACAGTGATTTATTGTTGAGGTTTGGTTTTGGCGAAATATCAAGATTTGGTGGATCAACTCAAAAGGCAGATTCAATCGGGTATTTGGAACCCGGGTGACAAGCTTCCATCGTTGAGAAAACAGTCTGAACACACAGGAATTAGCTTGATGACGGTGTTGCACGCGTACCAATTACTAGAGTCTCAAGGGTGGATCGTGTCTCAATCACGCTCAGGATATCGGGTGGCTCCAAGCGTGAAAAAGCTAAACACACAACAATCACCTGCAGCCGTTTCTTCGGTTGAACAGGTTGATATTAATGAGTTT
This sequence comes from Vibrio sp. STUT-A11, assembly GCF_026000435.1. NCBI lineage: Bacteria > Pseudomonadati > Pseudomonadota > Gammaproteobacteria > Vibrionales > Vibrionaceae > Vibrio > Vibrio sp. STUT-A11. The sequence goes on from NZ_AP026764.1 coordinate 984,325, forward strand.
ATATTTGAAGTCCTGCAGGCAAGTAAAAACCCTCAATTGGTGAATTTCGGTTTTGCCTATCCAAGTCCGGATTTATATCCACGTTATCATGTGACTCGTGCTTTGGCGGCTGCGGCGCGCAATATGCCGATATCAAATACATTTGACAATTTTCCGCCAGGTAATGAACAGTTAAGGTCGATCATTGCCAAGCGATATGCGGCAAAGGGCGTTGAAGTTTCACCAGATGAAATTGTGATTACTGCAGGAGCGTTGGAAGCGTTAAATTTGAGTTTACAAGCCTGTACTCGTCCTGGGGACTGGGTTGTTGTTGAGTCGCCAACATTTTATGGCGCTTTGCAGTCATTGGAACGTCTGGGGCTGAAGGCTCTATCCATTCGAACAGACCCGTATACGGGCATTGATTTGGACTCACTTGAGAGCGCGTTGCAAACCCACGATGTGAAGGCGTGTTGGTTGATGTCTAATCATCAGAATCCGCTTGGCTATACGTTATCAAATGAAAAGAAGAGGCGTGTGGCTGAATTGATGCAAAAGTATCACGTCGCACTGATTGAAGATGATGTTTACAGTGAACTGTATGAGGGTGATGAAGCGGTAAGCGCAATGCGGACGTACGATGATTCAGGTAATGTCATGCTGTGTTCTTCGTTTTCAAAATCTTTAATCGCAGGGTTACGTATTGGCTGGGTTGCGGCAGGCAAACGCGCGATTGAGATACAGAAGCTGCAATTAATGAGCACAATGGCCACCAGCGCACCGATTCAAATGACCCTGGTCCAATATTTGACTAGCCGAAATTATGAGTTGCACCTTAAGCAGTTGCGTAAAAAACTGACTGAACGTAAAAAGAAAATGGCTGAAGTGCTGCAATCACTGCTGCCAAATGAGGTGAAGATTATTAGCCAGCGAGGTGGGTATTTTATTTGGCTCGAACTGCCTAAACATCTTGATGCGATTCAAGTATACCGCGAAGTTTTAAAACAAAATGTCAGTATCACGCCCGGTAAGATGTTCAGTTTGACGGACCAATATAACCACTGTATTCGGCTAAACGCATCGTTTGAACTTGATAATATTCATATACGAGCACTCGACGTTTTATCAGGTTGTATTACCGCGTTAATCGAAGGGGGAGAAAATTAGTGAGTAGAAGCTATTCCACACGGGATGTAAGAGCACAAGAAAGTTTTGAGTATTGGCAGAACCTGGTCGGTTCAACTTATTCGGCGTTCACAAAAAATAAAAATCTGACGGAAGGAGATTTTCAGGGAGAGCTATCGGTGAAATCTTTAGGGCGAAGTGCTTTGATCACTCGCATAAACTCTACACCGATGGAATACCATGAAACGGAAGAAGCAAGTTATACAGACGACTATTTTATCTGTTTATCGCTATGCCCTTATGCTCAACTAACTCAAAATAATACAACGACGGAACAAACGATCGGCGATATTGTTGTTTATGATAATAATCAGCCATTCTCATATTGCTTCCCTCAGGGTGATAACCAAATTGTTATCTCGGTCCCTCATTCAGTGTTTAACGCAAAAATAAACAGTGCAGACTCTTTATTAAATAAGACATTGAAACATGACTCACCATTAGGGCGTTTCGTGGGTTCAATGATTCAGCAAGCATGGGAAAGTGAAGAGCAGGAAGATATTGTTGGCGATAAGATGCTTTTTGCTATTTTATCTATGTTGAGCAGTGCATTTGAAGTCGCTTCACCTGAATGCGATCGAGCTATTCGGCGAGATAAGAAAGATAACCTGACATTGGTTCAGCAGTTCATTATTGACAATATTGGTGACCACTCCTTGTCTGTTGAGTCCATTTCTCAACAATTTCATATGTCTTCAAGAACATTGAGCCGATTGTTCAGTAAGGAAAAGACTTCTGTTATGCGATGGGTATGGCAGCAAAGGATTAAAGCAAGCTATAAGTGGGTAATGACTAAGCCAGATGTGCCTATCAGTGATATTGCACACCAACACGGTTTTTCTAATATTTCTCACTTTAGCAAGATGTTTAAAGAAACATACGGCGTTACGCCTTCACAACTTCGCCAGGGTTAAACTTGGCATTCAGAGCAAACAGGTTGTCCTTTAGAGAGTAACGTTTGGACTGAGCTGTCATTGATAATTCCATCATGTTTAATGACGCTGCCGTGTGCAGCGTATGAGAATCATCGGAATAACAATGAAAGCATTAGTCGCCAAGCAATTAGGTACTCAACCTGTTCTTCACATTGAAGAACGCTCAATTCCTCAAGCTAAGCCAGGGTTTTCGCTGGTGAAAATGCATGCCGCAACGGTAAACCCTCTATCGAACCAGATTCGAATGGGTGGCGTACCGGCTGCCAAAGCCCCGTTAGTATTAAGCAATGATGGTTCTGGTGTCATTGTAGAAAGTGAGCACTTTAAAACGGGTACGCCTGTGGCTATTTATGGTGGCGGTGCTTTGGGTATTACCGAAGATGGCTTGCATCAACAATTCGTATTGGTAGAAGACAAATGGATTGTTGAACTTCCGGTTGGTATTGATCTGGATATCGCTGCGGCGTTGCCAATTAATTACGTATCTGCGTATCAGGCAATTAGTCGGGTGGGCCAACTTAAAAAGGGACAAACAGTACTGATTTCGGGTGCGACAGGTTCTCTTGGCCACGCTTTAATACAGCTGGTAAACGCATTAGGAGCAACACCGATTGGCGTTGTTTCAACCAACGGGAAAATAGCCAATGCGCTGGAATCTGGCGCGAAGCATGTTATTGACCTTTCTTCTCAAGATATGGTTTCAACAGTAATGGAACTCACGCAAGGCAAAGGTGTGGATTTAGCTTTTGATACTGTAGCGGGTGAAGTTTTAGGCCAACTAATGAAGTGCCTAAAAACCCGAGGTGCCGTTGTTTCTATTGGTTTTGCTGGTGGCTTTACTTCAGAAATCGATATTGTTGATGTTGTTGTTTACGAGAAAAAACTGCTTGGATTCGATGCACATTTAGAAACAGATGAAGACGTGGAGCATGTATTCCATGTCCTAAAAATTCTTTTAGAGCAAGGCAAGATCAAACCTCGAATCGACAGTGTATTTCCACTGGAAGAGTACGAACAAGCTTATCAACATTTAATTTCGCGTCAGGCGCAGGGAACGATTCTGCTCCAGCTAGACCAAGAAAGTGAATGATAGCTATGACTACCTGAAGTGTAGTGACTTGGCTTTGCTGAACAAGTATTTGTCTTTTTTAGCCAAGTATTCACCTTCGGAGTGAGTATATTAGTGAGTAAAGGAATACAAATAATCAGGACGGACTCAATGACTAAGATAGTTGTGAAGGAATATATCGAACTTAACCACAAGCTAGAACACGGGATGGAAACTTATCCGGGGCTTAGCCATGTCGAAGTGTATGACCACTTCCCTCGATTTGGCAATAATGCTCTTATTGACGGCATTAATTTACTGGGTATTTCCGGTACGTACATCGATGCGCCTTATCATGAAGACCCGGATGGCGACAAAATTTGTGACTACCCATTAGAAAAGTTAGCGCACCTTCCGCTTATTGTTGTGAATAAGCCAGACAGCAGAGTCTCTTTTGAAGTGGAAGATTTTGAGCGCTTAAATGTAACCGGTAAAGCGGTACTGCTTAACAGCAAGCATGACCAGTTTTTTGGTAAGGAAGAGTACGGAATCAATACGCCATACCTTTCTGTTGAAGCGGCTGACTATTTAGTTGAGCAAGGCGTTGTTCTGGTTGGGATAGATTCTCCGTTGGTTGATAACATCGAAACCTCTGAATCAGCGATTCCGGTTCACAACATTCTACTGAGCAACGGCATTGTGATTTGTGAAGATATGACCAACATAGCTGCCGCAGAAGGCAAAGATGCTTATCTGACTGCGGTTCCTCCTCGTGTTCCACTTGCTAGTTTTCCAGCACGTGTATTTGCAACAGTTTATGAGTGATACAGCGCTTAGTCTGTATTTCAATTTAAGGTAATTTATTATGTCTGTAGAAAATAACAAAACCCTTCGACTACTCATGCCGCAATGGCAAGGCGGAAACAATCACGCTTACTATTTCGGTGCTCAGTTGCTGGCCTGGTTAGCGCCTGAAGCGAATGGTCCGGTTGAACAAGTGAACGTCACTTTTGATGAAAACCACCAGTTAGAGAATGAAAATGGAATTGTTGGTCGCTCAGAGATCATCCCTCAAATTCAACACTCAAAAGAGCTAATTGAAAAGCATTCTCCAGATAGTTTGGTCGTACTGGGCGGCGATTGCCTGGTCGATTTAGCACCATTTGCTTACTTGCAAGAAAAGTACGGCGATGACCTAGGTATTCTTTGGGTGGATGCTCACCCGGATATCATGACATCTGAAGAATTTGAACATTCTCATGCGTCGGTATTACGTGCTCTGATGGGTGAAGGTGACAGCGATCTGACTAACTTTGTTAGTACGCCAATTAAAACGAACAAGATTATGTACGCTGGAGTTAATAACGAAAGCGAGTTTGAAGCGAACTTCCTGAAAGACCGCAACATGCGAGTGTGTCGCCCGGAAGAGATTCAAAGCGAAATTACTTCGATTCAAAAATGGGTAGAAGAAGAGAACATTAAGGTACTGGCGATTCACCTTGATCTTGATGTGCTTAGTATCGCGAACTTCGGCTCATTGTTGTTCAAAAATCCAAATGTGCCGGCAGATGCCTATGAAGGGATCGCTCAGGGGCAGATCACTCTGGAAGACGTTGTAAAAGTCATTAACGTAGCCAGTGAAAACACCGAAGTTGTGGGCTTGGGTATCGCTGAACACTTGCCATGGGATTCATTGAACCTGAAGAACATGCTCGAAAAGCTGCCTTTGGTGGGTAAAAAACAAACGTATTTTCCTGTAATTGTTGTGTGTTCGCATATGGGTAAGCGGCCTTAGGGTTGCTTACCTTTTTTTATGATGATTTTTGCAGAATTACCTTGTCAGCTCTCTTGGTGAATAACCAAATTGCTTTTTGAAGGTACGGCTGAAATGAGACAAATCTTTATAGCCGAAGGTGAGTGCCGCTTCTGTAATATTGGTGACGCGTTTATTGGCTAATGCGTCATAAGCACAGGATAAACGCTGTGACTGTAACCAGTTGCGAGGGGTCTCTCCCACTTCCGCAAATAGTCTGCTGAGTGTGCGCAGAGATATCCCTTTTTCAGACGCGACGCTTTCAAGGCTTAACTCTTCATCAGTAATATGACTACGGATATAAGTTTTAATTTCGTTCAGTAGCTTGTTGTGAGACGTCATAGAATGATCAGTCGTTGTTGCGCGGTCGATGGCTGTTGTCAGCATATCGAGCGTTGGCACGATAAAATCATCTTCATTGATAAGGTCAGGAGATGACGCGATAATCGATGTTTCGTTCATCAGCGATTTAATTAATCGGCCAAAAGACGATTGATCATTCAGTACGGTACCACCCAGATTATCCAATCGAGTTACTTTGGCCTGAATTAAAGGGCGCGGTATTCGCAAAAGCATCGCTTTATATGCTGAAGTGTAATTGAATGAGTATGGTTTGCCTGAATCATAGATCAGAATGTCGCCGACTTGGTGTGCTACCTGACGCTCATTCTGCTCGAAATAACCTTCGCCTTCTAACATCACTGATAGAAAAATATCTTCTCTGGGAACAGAGCGTAAATCTGCAGCTCGTCGATCATAGCGGATGCTCTCAGAATCTACGTGACTTAATTCTGTTGACCCCACGTGTTGAACTGACGTTGTGGCTTTGAACTGAGCCGTATTACTGGCTACTCCCAAACACGGTGCATAGTGCTTGGTCACCACATCGTTCCAGTAGTTGAATCGATCTTTTTGCTCTAATGTGTCAGTCGAGAAAATAGTGCTCATAATCCAGGTATTCCCAGCTATAACTAGTTATTAGCTTTAAAGCAATATAAGTGCCAGTAGCAAAGATTCGCTAGAACTCTATGGGCGAAAAAGGTGCATATTGCATAAATAAAGGGAAAACAGTGAGATAGTACGGCTGACAGCAAGACGGCAAATTAAAGAGGCTTGACGAAAACTAAAAAAACGCACCCCATTAGTGCTATTTCACCTTGGGAGTGCGTTTGTGATTTGTTGTGTTCAGTGTTGGTGCGTTAACTTTCTAACTCAGTTGGTACTGTATAAGATTCGGTTTCGTTCGATTCTGAAAGAAGAATTGAACTGGTCACCATGAGTAGCGCGATACCGTCCGTCACAGTCAGTGATTGGTCGAAGAAAAAGATAGAGAAGAAGGTTGATGCCACTGGAATAATTGCAAACGCCATACCCGTTGCACTGGCCGGAATTTTCGTCACACCGTTAAAGAAGCAGAAGTAAGGGACTGCCCACACCAGAATGCCATAGTAGATCATGGTCACTGTGTTTTTACTGTCAAACAGTAGTGATAGGTCAATATCTTTCGTTTCTAGCAGGAACATTAACGGAACGGTAAAGATCATCCCGGTAAAACATACCCCGGTCGCCATAGTCAGAGCCGGAAGTTGTACATCGTATTTTTTCGCTGCGATAACACAACCAGAGGTCGAAAGTGTCGATAGCGCAAGCAGAATAATACCGTAAAGTGATGAACTTCCAGATGTGTCACTAGACGGAATCGTCAGGACCAGTACACCTGCTATTGCGAATAAAATCGCAAAACCTTTACGTGCACTCAATTTTTCTTTAAGTAAGAAATAAGACAGCGCTAGTACTACGGCCGGGGCAATACTCGTAAAGATTGAGGCAGAAATTGCGTTTGAGTATTCAAATCCGTATAGCAGGAATGCGGTATATAAAACAGCACCTAGTAATGACTGTAAGCTGATGATGGCCCATGTTTTTAGGCTGAGTGAAAAGATAGCTGGGGCACCTGTAGCACGCCCAATAATATACAAAAATACAAAACCTATTGCGAAGGTGATCGCAATGAATGTCCATACCGGAATGCTATTCATCGACTCGGCTGCGATGGGGTAACTAATACCAACCAGTAAGTAACACATTAGTACGCTTAAGTAACCTATATTCATAATGATTTCCTCTTTCCTTGAGATGTAAAATCATCATGCCCGCATCGCCCTGCAGTTTCTTGCTCCTACTTGCCAAATTCTAGTGTGTATCGGCCAAAGCTAAGTGAAGAATGTTATTGGAATTATGATGACTTCTTCATATCACTTTGCTCTTCATTCGAATTAAAATACAACGCCTACGGTTTTTATTATCTCCTGTTTGGACCGCTTTTTTCTTGTTTACATAGCTCGATCCAAGCTGTTGCTGTCTTTGGGATATACCTCTCTGAATGCCAAATAAGGCCTAACCGCCAGTCCATTGAGGGTGAAATGGTTTTTACCAAAACTTCCGTGTCGAGGATTCGGTGGCATAGTGGCTGTGGGAGAAACGTAATCCCACTTCCATTTTTGACTAGTGCAACTAAAAAGTCCCATTGGCTGCTTCGCGCTGAAATCTGAGGGGTATATCCAGCTTGGTGGCAACGCTGAAGGATATATTCGCTGAGAGTGAAGTCTTTAGTATACATATAGAAGGGTTCATCTCTTATATCATGCCAAGAAACCAAGGCGTTGTTCTGCCACTTAGCATTATTTGGTACAATAGCCTGTATTTGGTACCTATCCAAAGGTAGAAATGTAATTGCATGATCGGTATGCGTCGGTAACATAGTGATCGCAACGTCCATTTCGCCATTTATTAAAGCTTGCTCTATCTTTCTTCCACCATACTCTAAGATGGTTAATTCTACTTTAGGATACAGTTGTTTATAGCGACGTATTATTCCCGCATAGAGATGCCCAACCATAGGTGGAATCCCCAAGCGAAGGTGACCTCCCTCTAGATGATTCAAATCATCCAGCTCAGCATTAAGTTGTTCCATCGTATCAATTACTTGTAATGCTCTTGCGTAAAAGATTTCCCCTGCATCGGTTAACCAAAATCTTCTTCCATCACGCTGAATAAGTGGCTGGTTTAACGATTGTTCTAAGTTTCTAATCATCTTGCTGATGGTTGGTTGAGTAACAAATAGAGCTTCTGAAGCACGCGTGAAGCTTTGATGTTGAATCAATGTTACAAAGTAACGTAAAGCTTTTATATCCATTTTAGAACCTCAAAAATCCTAACTAAAACCCTATCATTCCATATTGGCATACTTTTAATAATTATAATTCATTTTATGAAGGTAGTAGTGGTCTCTATAATGTGATGACGTTCAAAGATATGATGCGAGGTGGGTCATGGTAAGGTGCTTTCTTACTGTTTTACAGATAGTTGGTTTGTCACTGATATGGCTGGCAGGAGATTATTTAGTCAGACAGTTTCATTTACCCATACCTGCTAATGTAACGGGGATGTTATTGCTTTTGCTGCTTTTGTTGGCTCGAGTCGTTAATGTTAATTGGTTGCGCGATGGGGCAACTTGGCTGCTGGCGGAAATGTTACTTTTTTTTGTACCTGCAGTGGTGGCCGTTGTGAATTACCAATCTTTAGTCGTACATCAGGGGCTGAAAATTTTTGCGGTGTTGCTGAGTAGTACCATTATTGTTATTGCAGCTACGGCGTTAGTCATTGACCGAGTTTATCGATTTGAGCTAAAGCTTGCGCGCCGCAAACGAAGTTGTAATCAGAGCCTTTTAGCAAAAGATATGGAGTCTTAAATGGAGGTATGGGGGCAATACGGAGTCGGTCTTTTTTGTTTGGTTATGACACTGATATTTTATTATTTCAGCAAGTATTTTTACCGACGCAAGCAAAATATTTTGTTAATGCCATTATTTCTCGCTCCGGTTTTATTAATCATTATGGTGGTAGCGTTCAAAATTCCTTACAACTCATACATGGAAGATTCTCATTGGCTGATGTGGATGCTAGGCCCGGCAACGGTGGCATTTTCTATACCGGTGTATGATAACCTTGATCTGATACGACGACATTGGTTATCTATGGTGGTTGGCGTATCCATCTCAGTCATCGTGGCTGTCACAAGTACAGTGATGCTAGCTCGGTTATTTGATTTATCTGAAATGCTTCAACGAAGTTTAGCTATGCGTTCAATAACAACCCCTTTTGCTGTTGAAGCATCCAAATTAATTGGTGGCCAAATCGACTTAACCGCATTATTCGTGGTAATTACTGGAGTCATAGGTATGGTAGTGGGAGAGTCTATATTGACGGTATTGTCTATTCGTTCTCGACTGGGTAAAGGGGTGAGTTTGGGAGCATCAGCTCATGGAGCTGGCACTGCGAAAGCCTTTCAGTTTGGCAACACTGAGGGAGTCATTGCTAGCATAGCAATGATGATAGCAGGAATGGTGACAGTATTGATTGCCCCATTACTTGGCTATATTTTTTGGTAAGTGTGGTGGCACTATTGCACTTACCAATTCAAAGCTTAAAAGCTCCAGCAAAGTACGGAAAGAAGTTAGCCCAACTGCCATTCATTATCTATCTTCATCAAATTAAAGATCGATTTTGCGTTAGCATAATCAAAGGTTCATGTTTAATGCGCACCCCAAGCCAGGCGTTCTAGCTAGCGCAAGCCTACTGATAATGTCTGATCGCCAAGCAATTCTGAAGTATCGTAACTACCAATCGATTTTATCGACTTACATATTAGCAGGGGAAGTGATGGAACTATTTTCTTGTAAGAAAGTTTCTTACTATGCTTTGGTGCCTTAGATATTGTTGTCACAATAATATCAACTTATGGTTGTTTCAACAGAAAAGCCGAAGAGTTAAGAACCGTATTTTACGGCTCTTTTTTGCCCTAAATTTGTCTAGGAGAGCGGTGGCAGTCCATTTTGCTGTTCAAAGTTCACAGGGTTTAGATACCCAAGATCACTGCGCCTTCTCGTCCGATTATACTCAGAGAAGTCCATTCCACATTTCTTACCTTTTTAGCCCGTATAGTCGCCCACTACGCGGGCATTTTTCTATTTAGATATCTTTAGTCATCATCAAACCTTAGAAATTAATCACTTGTTTAAATATTGATTAATTTACGTCATATCGGTTAGTTAGCGAACTCTCTATAATTAATCATACGATTAATAATGAGAGTTAACTTGTGACAGATACCAGCAGAAAAGCAGGTCGTCCCAGCGACAGCATTGACGCTAGACAAAAGCTTATCGACCACGCCCGTGAACTCTTCACTGTTATGGCTTACGACAAGGTGTCTTTTATCAGCTTAATGGTGTTCCCTTTTATCGCCCCTCAGTCGCTCCTTGCCATTCACGGGATAGACCTTTCTGAAGAATTCCTTAATCAATTGTTAGAGCACAACATAAAACTGATGACAAATGGCATGTTACTACCTAACGACCTTCAGGAACATAAACTATGAAAATCAATAAGAAATTACTGTTCTTTCCGGCGCTTGCTATCGGGGTAGTCACGTTAGTGCTTGCCATAAAACTCAAGCCCGATTTGCCTATTAAGCCAGCAAGTGATCGTGCACGTTTGGTTGATACTGTCCCGTTACAACTCCGAGCTATGGCGCCACAAGCGATTGGCTATGGCAAAATTACGCCAAAGGTCGAATGGAAAGCCATCGCTGAGGTGACGGGCAAAATCGTCTACCGCCATCCCAAACTCGAAAAAGGTCAAATTCTTCAAGCAGGAACAGAAATACTGCGTATTGACCCGCTCGATTACGAACTCAAATTGGTCCAAGCTCTGGCGGATCTTAAATCTGCACAAACTTCTCTCGCCAAGCTAAACCAAGAAGAACAAAACCTAAAGGCGACGCTAAAAATTGAGCGCAATCGTTTAGTGATCGCCAACAAAGAGCTAGCACGTAAACAAAATCTACGTGCAAAAGGGCTTACCTCCCAATCGGATGTGGATCAGCAAGAGCAAAGTGCGCTTTCACAACGCAAGCTGGTACTCGACATTGAAAATCAAATCGGTCTGATGCCCGCCGAAAAACGAGTCGCCGAAGCTTTGGTCAAAGTTGACCTGTCTAAAGTGGAAGAAGCGCAACGTTCACTAGAAAAAACCATCATTACTTTGCCCAATGATCTGCGTATTGCTCAAGTTGATATAGAGCAAAATCAGGTCGTTAATCTGCAGCAAACCATGGTAACCGCACACGGCATGGACGTAATGGAAGTCGAGGCTCAACTCTCTATCCATGATATGCACACGCTCGCCTCAAGTATTGGTGAGTTTAATCGTGATGCATCCGGTATTCCCCAGCCAGATATGACCTTTATCGACGCAAGCATTGAATTAAGCAGCGGTAATATGAAAGCGAGGTGGCCTGCGAAAGTGAGCCGTATCAGCGAGACCGTTGACCCAAATCAGGCCACTGCAGGTGTTATTCTGGAAATTCAACAAGATTACCGTCATCTGAACCCAAGCTCGCAACCGCCACTGGTCAATGGCATGTTTGTAAGAGCCTCTATTGAGGGGCAACAAAACCCAAGTTGGGTGATCCCTGAACGTGCATTGCATGGCGATAAAATCTATCTCATGGGTGAGGACAATAAATTGGAGATTAAGCTAGTGTCGGTGCTTTATCGTCGCGATAATCAGGTCGTTATTGATGGGCAATTGGAACAAGGTAACAAACTGATCCTTAACGATTTGCTGCCAGCGATTAACGGCATGTTGTTGAAAGAATCTGATGGTGGCAACGAGGAGTCTCCACAATGATTCGATTCTTCTCTAAACACCCGACAGCCGCAAACCTACTTATGCTTAGCTTGCTGGTCATGGGTATTACATCACTTTCCAACATTAAGCGGGAAACCTTCCCAGAATTCGACCCTCCCTACATAATGGCAGGCGTCGTCTACCCCGGCGCGTCCCCGCAAGAAGTGGAAGAGAGCATCTGTGTTCGAATGGAAGATGCGGTTGATGGACTTGCTAATATCGAAGAGACCCAATGTGAAGCCATTGAGGGATCGGCAAGACTGATCCTCAAACTTAACGACAAAGCCGATATCGGGCGAATGTTGGTCGATGTACAAACTCAAATCAACTCGATCAATGATTTTCCACAGCAGATTGAGTCTCCTGTGGTGCAGGAACTGGACTGGAACGAACCTGTTGTTGACGTAGCCATTACCGCAGATACAAGCTGGCCGGAACTGAAAGCCTATGCAGAACAGCTTAAGCGAGCATTAAAACTCGACTATAACGTATCTCTGGTTGATGTGGCGGGATTTTCTGACCATCAGTTTCGCGTCGAATTAGACTCGCAAGCCATGCGTCAACTTGGCTTGAGTGTCGGTGATATCGCCACTCAAATTGGTCGCCAGAATATTAAATTACCAAGTGGTAATGTTGAAACACCCGACAAGAATTTTCTGATCCGTTTCGATGAAAGACGTATTTCACCGCAGCAACTTGAATCGATCGTCGTTGGCTCTGGACCAAACGGTTCACAGATTCGACTTAAAGACATCGCAACCATTACCGACCGCTTTGAATTAGATGAACAGAAGGTTCTCTTCGATGGCCACCCTTCAGCCCTACTCAAAGTCAGTAAGAACAAAGAAGATGATGCGCTCAGAATCAAGGAGCGTGTCGCGCAGTTCGTAGAGCAGCAACAAGCTATCGCCCCAGACGGCGTCAAATTAGAGCTCACCAATGATCTCTCGTCTGTACTGTGGGATCGTTTAACCATGATGGTTCGCAATGGCTGGCAGGGTATCGTGCTTGTGTTCGCCACCATGTGGTTGTTCTTTAGCCTTCGCTATTCATTCTGGGTGGCAGCCGGCTTACCCGTTGCTTTCCTTGGCGGACTATTCCTGATGGTGCAGCTCGGACTTTCAATCAATATTATGTCATTGGTCGGTCTGCTTATGGCGATCGGTATTATGATGGACGATGCGATAGTTATTGCTGAATCCATCGCCGCTCACCTAGATAGAGGAGAAGATGTCGAAAATGCCGTCATCAAAGGGGTGAAAAAAGTGCTACCCGGCGTTGTCTCTTCTTTCCTTACTACGGTATGTATTTTTGGTAGCTTGCTGTTTTTGCAAGGCGAAATGGGAGCCGTGCTCAAAGCCGTTCCACAAGTGCTGATTCTCGTACTGACGCTGAGTTTAGTTGAAGCTTTTCTTATTCTTCCCAACCACTTATCGCATTCACTGCATAAAGAGAAGAATGAAAAGCCCCCAGCCAAATTTAAAAAGAAACTCCTTGATGGCTTTGAGAACTTTCGCAATACAACCTTAGTCAACGCAGTGGAGAGAGTGGTTGAATTTCGTTACGCCTTCCTCGGTGGTGTCTTAGCCTTATTGTTCATCTCATTAGCAACGTTGGCTGGAGGCTTACTCAAGTTTCAACCCTTCCCAGAACTCGATGGTGATATCGCCGAAGCGCGTATCATTCTGCCGCCGGGCTCATCACTTTCTCAAACCGAGTCCGTGGTTGGTAAGATCGTTGCGTCTGCGCAAAAGCTAGACAAAGAATGGACGCAAAATTTCGAAAACGGTGTGCCACTTATTGAGCATATTACTAGCCAGTTTAATGCCAATGCTGACGCCAATGAGTCAGGGCCACATATCGCCACCGTTCGACTTGATCTACTCGGTGCAGAGAGTCGCAATACCGTTATTGATGATTTCATCGCCGCTTGGCGCCAAGATGTTGGTGAACTGGCCGATCCCATTTCATTGGTCTTTAAACAGCCAACGATGGGGCCAGGTGGACGCGCAATTGAAATCCGCGCCAAACATGATGACCTAGAGGCACTCAAATCCGCCTCAATCGATATCCAGCAATATCTTAACGAATTCGATGGCATACATGGCGTGCTTGACGATATGCGAATGGGTAAAGAAGAGGTGTTAGTCAAACTTCGTCCGGGCGCAGAAACTTATGGTATCAACGGACAATTGGTTGCTAACCAGCTGCGTGCAGCCTTTTTTGGTCAGACCGCGGATGAGATTCAGGTCGGCGTAGAAAATATCTCGATTGAAGTGCGTCTCGATAAAGTTCAAGCGGGCGACCTACAACAACTGGCAAACTTCCCGATCATCATGTCGGATGGCAGTCAGATACCACTGGCAACCATTGCGACGTTAGATTTTCAACGTAACTATGTTCGAATCCAGCGTATTGATGGTTTAAGAACCATTAGCGTATTTGGTGATGTCGACAATACCAAAGCTAACTCAACAGCGATCATCGCTCAATTCCAACGTGATGAAGCGTCAAAACTGGTGGCGAAATACCCGGGGTTACGTTTCGATTTTGAAGGGGAAGCCAAAGATGCCGCTGAAACGGGCGCGTCAATGGGCAAAGGTTTCCTGCTTGGTCTGTTCGGCGTGTTTGCCATACTTAGTTATCAGTTCCGCAGCTATCTGGAGCCTGTAGTAGTAATGCTGGCTATCCCACTTGCCTTCATTGGCGTAGTTTGGGGGCACATATTGCTCGGTCACTCACTTAGCATGCCAAGTATGATGGGCTTTGTCTCCCTAGCTGGCATCGTGGTCAACGATTCGATATTGCTAGTGCAGTATATTCGCCATCACGTCGATGAAGGAGACAGCGTTCACGACTCGGTGGTTAAAGCGAGTCGCGAACGATTCAGAGCGGTGTTTTTGACCTCAATGACCACGGCTGCAGGTTTACTACCTTTACTGACAGAAACCAGTTTGCAAGCTCAGGTCATTCAGCCTTTGGTCATCTCCATTGTGTTCGGCATCTTTGCCTCAACCTTACTGGTACTATTTATGATCCCGGCAGCCTACTCAGTTCTTGCAGACTTCGGTTTGGTGCATAAACACGAGGACATCTGATTAAACAAAGCGGGTCACATTGACCCGATTTGCTTTAGTTTAAAAGCTCTCTGTTGCGTTTGCTTATCACCATTAAACAGCTATTTGTCTGAGTTTATAGCTCTAGATATAGATAGTTGAAGTAAGCATGAAGATTTCTAGGTAGGAGAAGTCCGTTCCACATTTCTTTACCTTAATATAGGAACTAACGTTTTCCGGCTTTCAATACTTTAAGTTATTCGTCTTTCGCTAATTTACATAATGACAGGTGCATGTCATTTGTTTGATTGTAGATCGTGCTCCAAATATCTTGCTTGCTTCTTCCATTCGCTGAAAGTTGAAGCAATCCAATATGAACCGTTCATGACCAGAGATGAGATGCGCCAAACGGTCTTCGAGTACATTGAAGTTAATTATAATCGGGGGAAGGCTCGGTGCTCTTGGGTATCTAAGCCCAGTTAACGTTGAAAAGCAATATTTCGCTTAATGAAGTGTCCAGTCTGGCTGGACACTTCATTTTGGAGTTTGCCATAATAAAAGAGTTCCAAAGAAGTATAAGAATGGATAAATTAGTTTTCGCGTGTGCATTTAATCGTTTTAAACTTCCACAAATCACTTTTCTGATTATAAAGTCTCTCATACTAATTTGGAGCAAATTTACCGTCCACGGGACTACGGCAGGGACATCGAGATGCGCTGAGCTGTATCTTTCAGGACTGGAACAAACTCACTGATCATCCTATCTACCGTGGTCTTACTGGAGTGACAGCTTACATTCAGGGTTAATCGAAGCTTTCCGTTGCGGTTGAATACGGGAACTGCCACGGAACGTAATCCCAGCTCTAGTTCCTGGTCATTGATGGCATACCCTTGTAAGCGAACCTTGGCAATCTCTGCCTTTAGTTCACTAGGCGATGTCAGCGTGTTTGGTGTCAACTGGATAAGATTGGATTGCGCTAACAAATGATCTAACTCTTCTTCTGGAAGTGCAGACAGAAGTACTCTTCCCATCGACGTTGCATACGCTGGAAGTCTGGCACCGATCTGTAAGTTGAAAGCCATGAGAGGACGGACAGGGATTCGGGCAATATAAACGATATTTTCTCCCTCGAGTACGGCTGCCGAGCTAGATTCACCAAGCTGTTGAGTGACCAATTCTAATTGGGTAGAGACTGTGCCTCCGACATCCAATGTCGACAGGTAGGAATACCCAAGTTCAAGAACTTTCGCTGTAAGGGAGAATCTATTGCCGTCGGTTTCAACGTAGCCGAGTTTTAGCATGGTCAGTAAGAAGCGTCTTGCTGATGCTCTGGATAGATCGTTTTTTTTTGCGACCTCTGTGAGGGTCATGCTCATTGAGTTTGGTTCGAACGAGCGAATCACGTTAAGACCTTTGGCAAACGTGGTCAGGAAGTCTTTATCAGAAACGTCATGTTCCATTTTACTACATCCAAAGTCGAATAATTGTGCGATTATCGCACGAATGCATGGAGCCAATCAATGGTTGGACAATAGGTAAGTGGTTCAAGCATAGATAGTAATCAGACATCGCCACAGTACGGGCGATGTCTGATTATCTCAAATTAACGCATATGGGATAAGATTACGTCACTGAACAAAGCGGGATCTTCTACTGACGGAACGTGGCCAATACCATCCAGAATAACTGGAGCACTAGCGTTATTTAAGTCAGCTATTTGTTGTAGCGAATGAGGGGGAGTTGCTACATCATCACTGCCACCTACCAAGACCAGCTGCACATCATTATTTAATTTTTGATGACGAAAATCCGTTTGTCCTAGCATGACGCACAGAGATGCATAACTGTGGTTATCACACCTAGAGAGCGCTTGTTTCCATGTACTCATTAGATTTGGCTGTTGTCGACAAGCCTGCGCACCGAACCAGCGCGGAACTATTTGATCGACCATCGAACCGAGTCCGTTAGTGCGTACGTCAATAGCTCGAACTTCCCAGTTTTCTTTAGTGCCAATGACGGCTCCAGTATTGGTTAGCACGGCGGAAATTACTCTCTCACTATCGCTGAGTAGCAACTGCTGACCTATAACACCGCCAATCGATGTACCGACAAAATGGAAACGTTCAGCCCCAACCAAGTCTGCTAGGGCAAGTACCTCACCTGCCAAATCGTTAGGTGTGATCTCTGTGGTGCCTTCGACTAAAGCGTCACTGTCTCCATGACCCGGTAGATCCCAGGTCATAACTGTGAAGTAAGGAGTCAAATAGGGCAGAACACCTTCCCATACAGCCTGATTCATACCAAGCGGGTGCGCCAATATCAGCAGCGGTTTCCCTTCTTCTCCATGGCTATGGTAGCAGATAGCGCGACCTTGATAGCTCATAAAACCCATGCGATCTCCTTGTTTAAGCTCGTTCGATAAGTGTCGCGATACCTTGTCCAACTCCAACGCACATAGTACATAGTGCATAGCGCCCACCCGTTCGTTGTAATTGGTATGCGGCTGTCATCAGTAAACGGGCACCTGACATACCTAAAGGATGACCCAAAGCAATCGCGCCGCCATTCGGGTTAACCCTAGAGTCGTCGTCGGCAACCCCTAACTCTCTCAACACTGCTAATCCTTGCGCTGAAAATGCTTCGTTAAGTTCGATAACGTCTATATCTTGAATGCTTATCCTATGCTTCTCCAGTAATTTTTTCACTGCTGGGACAGGGCCAATACCCATTACTCGAGGTTCAACCCCCGCTGTTGCCATACCCAATATTTTTGCTACTGGTGTTAGGCTATGTTGACTGATGGCTTCCTCACTGGCAACAAGCATCGCCGCAGCACCATCATTTACACCCGACGCATTGCCTGCTGTAACACTGCCACCGTTTCGGAACGGGGCAGGGAGTGAGGAGAGCTTTTCCAACGTGCTTGGTCGTGGGTGTTCATCGGTATCGAATATCAACGGTTCTTGGCGTTTGCGCTGAATTTCAATCGGCACGATTTCTTGTGCAAAAATCTGGTCAGTAATGGCGTGTTGCGCTTTTTGCTGTGATCGAAAAGCAAAAAGGTCCTGATCCTGGCGGGAAATATTATAGGTTTCCGCTACATTTTCAGCCGTCTCAGGCATGGAGTCGACACCGTATAATTCTTTCATTAATGGGTTAACGAAGCGCCAGCCAATCGTTGTATCTTCAATTTGTTGGGTTCGAGTGAACGCGCTGTCGGCTTTGCCCATGACATAAGGCGCGCGTGACATCGATTCGACTCCACCAGCCAGTACCAAATCCATTTCTCCCGCTTTGATAGCCCGGAAAGCCGTTCCGACCGCATCCATTCCTGAACCACATAAGCGATTAATCGTGGTACCTGGAACGGATGTAGGTAAGCCTGCTAACAGAGCTGACATACGTGCAACATTTCGGTTGTCTTCGCCTGCTTGGTTAGCCGAGCCCATAATTACCTCGTCGATAGCAGCAGGATCCAGGTTCGGTGACTGCTCTAAAACAGCTTGGAAAATTTTGGCTGCAAGATCATCTGGGCGAACACTTGAAAGGGTACCACCGAAGCGACCGATAGCTGAACGTCGAGGGTTACAAAGGTAAACATTAGTCATAGTAGTTCTCACTCTTGGTTGGCATGTTGGCGCTGAGTTCTTTCTTTTAGCTCGCGTAATACTTTTAGTTCTAAGCTACTTGGCGCTGGTGTGGTTTCCAGGTTATCCGAAAACTGAATTTCCCAGCCGGTCGCGTCTATGACATCTTCTCGAGTCACACCAGGGTGCAGCGACACTACTATCAATTCCTTGGTTGCAGGGTCAGGGCGAAGGATGCATAAGTCTGTGATAACAACCGTCGGACCTTTGCCGAGATTAGGGACATTGTCTCTTGCCTTTCCATCACGGCCGAAGCCTACAGTGGTGATGAAATCAACATCTTTTACAAAGGTACGTTTTGAATGTTTCACAGTGATAAAGACTTCTTGTGCGTTGGTGGCTATTTCTGGGGCACCACCTCCGCCTGGTAAGCGCACTTTTGGTTTGCGGTAATCACCAACCAGAGTCGTATTCAGGTTTGCAAAACGATCGATTTGTGCCGTACCTAAAAATCCTACGCTGACATGACCACCTTGTAACCAATAACGAAACATTTCAGGAACAGATACGGTGCTCAATGCCGAGTGACACAATTCGCCGTCACCTATCGACAATGGCAAGACGTTAGGTTTGGTCTGTAACGTACCCGATTCATAAATAAGGGTAATATTCGGCGCATGAGTCAGTCGCGCTAAATTCGCGGCTTCACTTGGCAGGCCGATGCCGACAAAACAAGTCATGTTATCCGTTAGTGCACGAGCCGCGGTGATGCTCATCATCTCTGAAGACGTGTATTCAAAACTCATTATGCTTCTCCCTGTTCGAAAATGTTTTCCTGTACCCAAGCTTGGAAGCTTGCTCGATCACGTGATATGCCATCCCATTGTTTGTAGAAGCTATTGTCGCGTTCATAGTAGCCCAAGGCATAGGAAGGCTTCGCACCTAAAGGAACGTGTGAAATAGCCGTGATTGCCCACGAAGGGAGAACGCAAGCGTTCACTGAAGCATCAAGTTCATCAACAATTTCTTCGACCGTGACGATGCTACGTTTAGCGGCCAGGGCCGCTTCTTTTTGCACACCGAGTATGCCTTCGATCAGTACATTGCCTTTTTTATCGGCTTTTTGAGCGTGAATGACCGTCACGTCTGGTCTAATTGAAGGCACGGCAGCCAACTGTTCGTTGCTAAAAGGGCAGGTAATGAATTTGATCTGTTCATTCACTTTTGGCAGGTCACTTCCTACGTAGCCACGGAATACTGCGAGAGGCAAGCCAGCCGCTCCGGCTTCATAAGCGCATGCCATTGCTGCATGGCTATGCTCAAGGAGTTCCAATTGATGTGGCCAGCCTTTTTCTACAGCGTCTCGGAGTCGGTGCAAAGATCCTACCCCTGGATTGCCTCCCCAAGAAAAGATCAACTTTTTCACACATCCTGCGCCAATTAACTGGTCATAGACCAAATCAGGGGTCATACGAATTAACGTTAAATCCCTTTTTTCCTGACGGATGATTTCATGCCCAGCTGCGAACGGGATGAGGTGGGTAAAACCTTCCATCGCGACAGTGTCGCCGTGGAAAATATGCTTGCTTATCGCTTCTTTGAGAGAAAGGAACTCAGCCATAACAATGTCTCCTTACTGATTATGTGCTTCACGTTATTGTGCGAAATACGCACTAATATTCACTATTCGTACATTATGTTTGCTCAAAATATCAGCCATCGTCAAGCAAAAAGAATAAAAAAGTTCGAATATTGTTTTTTGTGTTCGCATATCGAACTTGAGGTAAACAAATACACCCGAGAAAAATCGGGGTATCGAGTGGTTTCAAAACAGAATAATGTGTGAGGTGAAGTGCGGAGAAAGTGGCGTTTAAGCCACATAATCGTTTGATGAATTGGGCAAAAGGTACCTAACCCATTTAAGGGTTAGGAGTATCGGCCCGTTCTGCGGTTTTCAACTAGCTCTTCCAAGATTGTGTTCACTAGTCGCATTACCGCGTTGATGTTTTCTCCTCGTCGGCGAGAGGCGATGACTTGTGTTTTGATACTGGTATCTTGGAGCCGGACGTACTCAATACCTTCTCGGTTTAGTTTACGTACCTGTTCCGGAACCAATGTAAATCCCATCTCTGAAGCAACCAAGGAAAGTGCGGTTTGTAAGTCATTGACTTGTTGGCTGACATTGCTTCTTAAACCACGGTTATAAAATAGTCCCTGAGTAAAATGAGCAAATTGTGCGCCGGGACCAGTGGGAAACGTGATCATTGGAATTTCGGCCAATTCTTGTAAGGAAGGGTTACTTTTCCCTAACTCATGACCACTCGGAATTGCAGCTATTAACGGTTCCTCAAACAGCAGTTCCTGTTCGATTTCAGGGTCATCGATATGGACTCGGCCGAAGCCGATATCAATTTTTCCTGTTTTCAACGCTTCAATTTGGTCACGAGTTGTTAATTCATGTAACACGATTTCTAAATTTTTGTTTTTCCTTAGCCGTCTTACCATCAGTGGTAGCTGGCCGTAAAACACCGAAGGAACAAAGCCGATAGAAAATAATGTTTTGCGTTTTTTCGTTATCTGCTGCGTTCCTTCAATCGTCACCATCACTTTGTCGAGAATTTGTTTCGCATGAACTAAAAAGTACGCGCCGCCATCCGTCAACTCTAGTCCCCGGGGCTTACGAATAAACAGCGGAACGCCAACTATTTCCTCAAGTTGCTTTATCTGCCTAGTTAGCGGCGGCTGGGCAATACATAGCTTTTCTGCGGCTCTGGTGAGATTTCCTTCCTCAGCGACAGCGACAAAGTATCGCAGGTGTCTTAACTCCATCATACCTCCTGGGTATTGCTCACTACTTATTTGATATTTGTATCAGATCACTATTACACATAACCTTCACCAAACAAATGATTCACATCTCATTTACATATTGTTTAACAAAGTTACTTGGAGCCTATATGTCAGCAACCATTCATTCCATTGAGGCGAGTCTGATTGATATCCCAACAATACGTCCGCACAAGCTTTCCGTGACTACCATGGGAGTACAAACGATGGTGATTGTGCGAATTAAAGATTCTGATGGATTCGAGGGGATCGGTGAAGCAACCACCATTGGCGGTTTAGCGTATGGCCCTGAAAGCCCTGAGAGTGTCAAGCTGACGATTGATACTTACTTCGCACCTCACCTCATTGGGCAGCCGTCGCACAACATCAATACCTTAAAAGTAAGGCTCAATTCCGCCATTCGAGGCAACAACCTGGCGAAGTCGGCGATAGAAACCGCTTTGTTGGATTTACAAGGTAAGCGCTTAAACCTCTCGGTATCGGAATTACTTGGCGGGGCAGTCCATCAACATCTCCCGGTTCTATGGACGTTAGCCAGTGGTAATACCAACCAAGATATCGATGAAGCTCTGAGTTTAATCGACGCTGAGCGCCATTGTGATTTCAAACTCAAAATTGGCTCTGGAGCATTAAAGGATGACGTTAACCATGTCATCGCTATTAAACAGGCCGTAGGCGATTCGGCGAGTATTCGTGTCGATGTTAACCAGGCTTGGGATGAATCCAGCGCCGCTATTGCTATGGCGAAATTTACCGAAGCGGGCGTTGATTTGGTCGAACAGCCTACACCAATGAAAGACTTTGATGCTTTGGTTCGTTTGTCTCAGAAATTTTCCCTACCGATTCTAGCCGATGAATCAGTCGCAGACGCTAAGGATATGTATCACCTCGCGAAAGGCGGATTCGCAGGCGCAGTTGCTTTAAAAATCGCCAAAGCAGGTGGCCCAATCCAAGCCTTACAACAAGCACATGTAGCTCAAGCCGCAGGCATTGGTCTCTACGGTGGCACGTTACTGGAAGGCACGATTGGTACCGCTGCTTCGTTGCACGCCTGGTCAACACTAGAAACCTTGCATTGGGGAACGGAGATGTTTGGCCCGTTACTGATGAAGGATGACATCGTGACGAATCCACTCAACTTCCATCATAACGGCGTCGATTTACCGACTGGCCCGGGCCTCGGTATCGAGATTGACGAAGACAAATTTGCCTATTACCGCCGAAGCTAACTTTACGGAGAACCCCTTATGTTATTCAAAGTAGAAATGACCGTGAAAATTCCACACTCACTACCGGAAGACACGGTCGCTGAAATCAAAGCAAAAGAGAAGGCTTACGCACAACAACTTCAGCAGTCCGGCAAGTGGCGACACTTGTGGCGCGTGGCAGGCAGCTACGCCAACGTCAGCATTTTTGATGTAGAGGATAATGCTGAGCTGCAGGATCTAATCAGCCAGCTACCTCTGTTCCCTTACATGGATATCAGCGTTTCCCCACTATGCCGTCACCCTTCGTCCATTCACGAAGATGACCGATAAGAACACCGAAGTGATGTCAACTAACTAAGAAGCAAAGAAATAAAGCAAGGAGAAGCAATCATGAGTGTTAAAACTATGCACACACAGGAAGTCCAGGAGCTACTAGAGAAAGTGGCAGGTTTCAATAACTCTGACGGTAATGAAAGGGTTAAAACCATCCTGCATCGCCTAATGCACGATGTCTACCAGATTATAGAAGATCTGGATATTACACCGGATGAATTATGGTCAGCGGTGTATTACATCAACCAACTGGGTGCGAATGGCGAGGCAGCTCTGTTAGCCCCGGGTCTTGGCATCGATAAGTACCTGGACATTCGTTTGGACGAGGCAGATAAGCAAGCTGGACTATATGGCGGAACACCAAGAACGATTGAAGGCCCGCTATATGTAGCAGGTGCGCCGAAGAGTGAAGGCTTTGCTCGCATGGATGATGGCACCGATACTGAATCAGAAGTGATGCTACTGACTGGACAGGTTACGGATCAAGAAGGCAATCCGATTTGCAACGCGGTAGTCGATATTTGGCATGCAAACAGTATGGGAGCGTACTCTTACTTTGATAAATCCCAAAGTGAATACAACCTGCGTCGTCGTATCGAGACGGATGAAAACGGTCGCTACACAGCTCGCTCGATTATTCCGGCAGGTTACGGTTGTCCTCCTGAAGGCTCAACTCAGCAACTGCTTAACCAGTTAGGACGTCATGGTAACCGACCTGCACATATTCATTTCTTTATTTCTAAGCCGGGTTACAAGCACCTAACTACTCAGATCAACCTCGCTGGCGATGAATACACTTACGATGATTTCGCTTTTGCAACCCTGGAAGAGTTGGTTGTTGAAGCGCAACGCATCGAAGATCCAGCTAAGGCTGATGCTCTAGGCTTGGAAGGTCCACTCACTCAGGTTGAATTCGATATCCAGCTGGTCAGCACAGAAAAGTCAGAGCTTCAAGTTCGCCACTCCCGCCTTCGCGCTCTTGAGGGTCAACAGGCTTAATAAATTCCCCCTACTTATTGCCCTGTGCTAACCACTTCAATATTGAGGTGGTTACCGCACCCCTGTACCCGAAACCCAGGATACAAAAGGAATAAATATAATGAATAGCAAACTCAAGCAACTAGCAGACAACGTACGAAACGCCGTTGTTGCCGATCCAGACACCGGACGTTACCAGTGTGATCGTGGCATTTTCACCGACCACGAACTGTTTGAACTGGAAATGAAGTACATCTTTGAAGGTAACTGGGTTTATCTTGCTCACGAAAGCCAAATTCCAAATCCAGGTGACTACTACTCTGTCACTGTCGGCAGACAGCCAGTTATCATCACTCGCACCAAAGACGGTGAATTAAAAGCCATTCTAAACACCTGTTCCCACCGTGGTGCCACTCTGTGCCGTAAGAAGCGCGGTAACAAGGCTTCTTTTACTTGTCCGTTTCACGGCTGGACGTTCCGCAATGACGGAAAACTTCTCAAGGCCAAAGACCAGAAAAAGGGTGGTTATCCGGAGCAGTTCAATACTGAAGGTTCCCACGATTTGAAGCAGATGGCTAAATTCGGCAACTATCGTGGATTTCTCTTCGGTAGTTTGAGCGCCGATGTCCTTCCGTTAGAAGAGCACCTGGGTGAAACGACCAAAATCATCGATAACATTGTTGATCAGGCAGAAGATGGGTTGGAAATACTGCGCGGCAGTTCAACTTACACCTACGAAGGCAACTGGAAGTTAACGGCAGAGAATGGCGCTGATGGCTACCACGTGAGTTCAGTTCACTGGAACTACTTATCGACCATGGGCCAGAGAAACTATGAAAAAGGCGGCACTGAGGCAGTAGATGCGAAAAGCTGGTCAGCTGAAGGCGGTTTCTACTCATTTGAACACGGCCACATGATGCTCTGGACCCGCTTATTAAACCCTGAAGTTCGTCCTGTGTTTAGCCAACTAGCGCGATTGGAAAAGACCTTCGGTGAGGCAAGAGCCGACTCTATCGTCCGAACAACAAAAAATCTCTGCCTATATCCCAATGTTTATTTAATGGATCAGTTTTCTACCCAGATTCGGGTGAGTCGTCCTATTGATGTGAACAAAACGGAAGTCACTATTTACGCCTTTGCGCCAAAGAACGAACCAGCAGAGTTGCGTGCCAAGCGTATTCGCCAGTACGAAGATTTCTTCAATGTATCTGGCATGGGTACGCCTGACGATCTGGAAGAATTCCGCGCATGCCAGGACGGATACGAGGCAAGAGGCGCACGATGGAATGACATGAGCCGTGGTGCGTCCCACTGGATTGACGGTCCTGATGACCACGCTAACCAGTTAGATATGAAGCCTCTAATGAGCGGGACTAAACCGGAAGATGAAGGCTTGTACGTTAACCACCACCAACACTGGCAACATGAAATGCTAAGAGCCATTGAAGCTGAATCTGACCAAATCATTCCGGTACTTAACAAGGAGGCTGACGCATGAGCTTTAATTACCACGATATAGAGCAGTTTATCAACCGCGAAGCCCGCTACCTCGATGATAAAGAATGGGATAACTGGCTAACTTGCTATCACAAAGATGTGACTTACTGGATGCCTGCCTGGGATGACGACGATCAACTTACTGAAGACCCTCAGCGCGAAATATCACTGATTTATTACCCAAATCGAGATGGCTTAGAAGACCGCGTTTACCGATTGAAAACGGAACGCTCTGGCGCGAGTTCGTTGCCAGAACCGCGCACTAAACACTTCATTAGCGGGTTGGAAATCTTGTCACATGAAGGGAATGAGTTGCAGCTGCGTTTCAACTGGCTGACGAAATCCTATCGCTATAAGAAGACGCAGGAATACTACGGTACTTCTTTTTACACCTTAGATATCAGCAGCGAGACCCCTCTAATCACATTCAAAAAAATCGTGCTGACTAACGACTGCATCAATCAAGCGGTTGATGTTTACCACTTGTAATGGATTGCAGGAGAATCAATATGACTTTTAACATTGCACTCAATTTCGAAGATGGCGTTACCCGTGTCATTAGCTGTAATGACGGCGAGACGGTTCTCGATGCGGCATACCGCGCACAATTGAACCTGCCTATGGACTGTTCGGATGGTGTTTGCGGTACGTGTAAGGGCAGTTGCCGTCAAGGGAAATACGATTTAGGCGAAGAATACATCGATGAAGCGCTCACGGATGAAGAAGCTGAAAAAGGGCTTATCCTAACCTGTCAAATGGTGCCATCCAGCGATTGCGTCGTCGAAATTCCCGCAGTTTCTTCAATGTGCAGTAAGGCCGCTAACAGCACCGTATCGGGAACCGTTGATGTGGTCAACCTTATATCGCCGACCGCCATCGAGCTAAAAATTACCGCTCAAAGTGATATCGGCTTCCTCCCTGGACAATACGTGAATATACAGGTCCCGGGCAGTAATGAAACCAGAGCTTATTCATTCAGCTCACTGCCTGGAAGTCGGGAATTGAGTTTCTTGATTCGAAATGTTCCCGGCGGCCTGATGAGTTCTTGGCTGGTTGGTAAAGCTAAGTCCAAAGATACAGTCTCGTTAACTGGTCCTATGGGTGTGTTCTATTTACGTCCGGTTGAGCGCCCTGTTGTTATGCTCGCTGGTGGTACGGGATTAGCTCCATTTCTTTCTATGCTGGAACAACTGAAAGAAAAAGGGTGTGACCAGCCAGTACATCTAATCTATGGCGTAACCAACGATGACGATTTGGTGTGCGTATCTGCTTTGGAATCCTTTGCCGCGAGTATCCCTAATTTCAGTTTTAAAACGGTTGTCGCGAGTGAAGAAAGCGATCACCCGCGCAAAGGATACGTGACCAATCATATGGAAGACGCGCCTTTCAATGATGGTGACGTTGATGTTTACCTTTGCGGGCCACCACCAATGGTGAACGCGGTATTAGGCCACTTCGAATCCCAGGGAATTAAGCCGAATTCTTTCCATTACGAGAAATTCACTGCAAGCGTTACTCCTGCTTCTGAGGAGGCCGCATGAGTGCGCGCTTTGTCAATAAGGTCATGATTGTCACCGGGGCTGCGCAAGGTATTGGTAAACGCGTAGCCGAGTTGGCCGCGAGCGAAGGTGCAACGCTGGTTCTGGTCGATATCGCCGACTATGTGCATGGGGTGGCCTCGCAACTGCAAGAGCAAGGAACGGAAGTACTGGCGCTTCAAGCTGATTTGGAAACCTGGCAAGGCGCACAATCCGTTATGGAGAAAGCCTACGCGCAATATGGTCGTATCGATATTCTCATCAACAATGTTGGCGGAACCATTTGGGCTCAGCCATTCGAATATTACCAACCAGAGCAAATAGAGAAGGAAGTTCAGCGGTCACTGTTTCCGACGCTTTGGTGTTGTCGAGCTGTTATCCCTTACATGCTGGAGCAAAAGGGTGGGGCAATCGTCAATGTCTCATCCGTTGCCACCCGAGGATTGATGCGCGTTCCCTATGGCGCTTCTAAGGGAGGCGTTAATGCGCTGACAGTGAATATGGCATTCGAATACGCCGAGCGTGGAATTCGGATAAATGCCACTGCACCAGGCGGCACTGAGGCTCCAGCGCGCTTGACCCCGCGCAATCGTGAACCCCAGCAGGAGCAGGAAAAAGATTGGTATCAAACCCTTATCGACCAGACCAATGACACCAGCTTTATGCATCGCTATGGAACGCTTGATGAGCAGTCTGAACCAATCCTATTTTTGGCGTCTGATGCAGCGAGTTACATCACGGGAACAGTGCTTCCTGTGGCCGGAGGGGATTTAGGTTAGTAAAGAAAGGAACAGGTTTTAATAACGTAAAAACACAAACAA
Source organism: Vibrio sp. STUT-A11 (assembly GCF_026000435.1). Classification (NCBI taxonomy): domain Bacteria; kingdom Pseudomonadati; phylum Pseudomonadota; class Gammaproteobacteria; order Vibrionales; family Vibrionaceae; genus Vibrio; species Vibrio sp. STUT-A11. The sequence continues at coordinate 1,011,904 of NZ_AP026764.1, forward strand.
AAGAACATGCAAGGAGAGCACAATGAACAACGAATTCCAGCATCTTACCAACTCAAAAGGGGGAGCTGCGTATGAGTAATATTAATGTCAATGAAGCTGTCGACAACGCGAAATTTAACCAATTCCATTGGAAAGTACTTTTTTGGTGTACTTTGATTATCATTTTTGATGGTTATGATCTTGTTATATATGGCGTTGTTTTGCCTAAATTAATGAGTCAGTGGGGCCTGGATCCCTATGTTGCAGGCATGCTGGGAAGCGCCGCATTGTTTGGTATGATGTTTGGCGCAATGGGTTTCGGCATGTTATCGGACAAACTTGGCAGGAAAAAGACCATTCTGATGTGTGTGGTACTGTTTAGTGCAGTTAGCGCGATTAATGGTTTAGCTAGCACGCCATGGCAGTTCGGAATTCTGCGTTTTATTGCTGGTTTGGGTATAGGTGGCGTGATGCCTAACGTCGTTTCACTAATGACAGAATACTCACCGAAAAAAAGCCGGAGTACATTAGTTGCGTTAATGTTTTCTGGTTATGCTGTCGGCGGGATGATGTCAGCAGGGCTGGGGATTTGGATCGTACCTCGCTTCGGTTGGGAGATTATGTTTTTCCTTGCTGCGGTCCCGCTGGCATTGCTTCCGCTGATGATTAAATATCTACCGGAATCACTGACCTTCCTCGTCACGCAGAACCGTGAGCAAGAGGCCCGAGAGCTACTCGCGAAAGTAGAACCTAACTGCGATATTAATCAAGACTCAGTACTTTTTGTCTCATCAGCCGAAAAAGCAAAAGCTCCGGTATTAGAACTATTTCGTGACGGACGAATGTTTAGTACCTTGATGTTCTGGACGGCGTTTTTCTGTTGTTTATTGATGGTTTATGCACTAGGTTCTTGGCTGCCAAAATTGATGTCCGTGGCTGGCTATGGATTAAGTTCAAGTCTGATGTTCCTAATGATACTCAATGTCGGTGCGATTATCGGAGCCGTTGGTGGTGGATGGCTTGCGGATAGATTCTCTTTACGCTCTGTACTGGTATGTTTCTTTATTCTTGGATCTGTTTCTCTGGTCATGCTTGGCTACAATAATCCAACTTGGGTGCTTTATACTCTTGTAGGCATCGCTGGCGCTGCAACGATCGGTTCGCAGATTCTGCTGTATGCGTATGTGGCTCAATACTACCCAACAAACATCCGATCTACAGGCTTAGGCTGGGCATCTGGCGTTGGTCGTAATGGCGCCATTTTTGGTCCTATGGTGGGGGGTACACTTTTAGCTATGGCTCTTCCACACCAAGTAAACTTCCTGGTCCTTGCGATTCCGGGGATCATCGCGACTATTTCGATGATTTTAGTTGACCGTAACTTTAGTAGTAAGCCACTTTCTGTTGAGGCTTAATTAGAAAGGCATTGGCCCGGCACGCACATGTGCCGGGACTTTTATTTTGATGATAGTGATCTACGTGATTTCAGTTTCTTTGTCAGCGATAATCTGCCTGCTCTAAGAATCCTCTGATATTAATAAACTTATTATGTGCTTTGAGAATGAAACAAGGTTCAAATAAAAATCTCAACATACAAAAACTTATCCTAAAGATAGCGGTGAAAATCAAACTCTAAATCAATTTTGTCCATCATCGATTCAACCAGATCTGAGCTGAATCATTTGTGCCCCATTCTATTTCAGCCACCGAATCCATGCCTAGGGCAATACTGCTACTTTGCCTTAAAATTTCTACTATCAGTATTAAGTCTTTATTGGATAGTGAAAGATGGATCTGGGTAAACGAGTATTAGCAAATTTGGGGTAGTGAATGAATCACTACCCCCGACTATGTAAAATTACATCTTGTGAATTTCGGTGATGTACGTTACTGCAACGTTTTGTGCAAAATTCGGCACGTCAGCAAATATTTTCTTAGATATAAATTGAGATATGAATTCGTGAAGTGTTAAGCGGTTGCATTACCGATATCAAACTCAGGGGTGTTATTAACGCTGAACCAACCGGGACGATAATCTGTCCAGCAAAAATTCCATTGGCCTGATTCCATCTTTCTGGCAAGAAGTTGATAATGAGCACCGTAAAGCGTATTGCCTGCTTCATCGAGAGGTCTTTCAGGAATAATGCGTGCGACAATCATTTTTACATGTTTACCGTCGTCCTCTTCTTCATAGCGGACAACTTCTGCAAAATGTTGCCAGACCGATGCGAGATGACGGAAGTTTTTGAGTGTCCCAATGGCCTGATCCCGACCTGAAAGGTTGCCTACGGGCGCGAAACCACCGGAGATGTCTTCACTGTAAGAGGCTTTTAGTAGGCCCATATCATTTTGATCGACCGAAAACGCGTAACGGTAGTAAAGTTCCTCCAGAGCTTCTTGCAGGTTTTCTGGTGGTGGAACATCAGGCATAACTGTCCAAGGGGAATGTAATTCACTCACCAGCGCCGGAGCTTTAAACCCCATTTCCCAGCCGTGTTCTCCCGGTAGGTTCTGCCAGTGTGGGACCTGATTAGTATTCCCTTTGGACCAGTTTATGACTAACCGGATGGTATCGATACACCAACGATCATTGACCTTCGATAACTGTACGACTTGTGCGCTACCAAAAAGAAACAGGTTTCGATTGCTATTACCGAGTAAACCGAACGAGTAAAAACTCGCTACCGCATGTTCACTGTCCGTCGCCACATATAAGTTGGTCAACTTGCCTTGCATAGGGCTATTGGCAGTATCTTGTTTTAATTTCTCGGTAATGTCAGTAAAGCCTTCTGCATTACCGTGATGACTACTGAAAAGGTGACTATCGTGACTAAAATCTTCAAATTTCAAGTCACCATCGCCAGTCATCCAGAATGTGGTTAATCGTGTCATAAGCTGTTTGACTACTGCACGATCAGTAGGATGATTTATCATGGTTGCTCCATGTTTGGTATCGTTTTTAGACGGGCTCGCTATATCATTAAGCAAATAGAGCGGGCCCGAATTGAAAATTTAATTTGGTATGCTCTCGATGTTATGAACGCTTGGGTTATCAGCCTTGGAAATTAGGGAAATCGGTATATCCGGCTTCTCCACCGCCGTAAAACGCTTCTCGGGTGAATTCTGCTAAAGGCCAGTCATTTTTGAGTCGTTCAACTAAATCCGGGTTAGCGATAAATGGCGTACCAAGCGCGGCCATATCAATAAGATTGTCGTTGAGCAGAACTTCCGCATTGTCTTTATTCAGCCCTCCAGCAGCAATCAAGACACCTTTATAAGTCCGGCGAATTTTGGGTAAAAGCCCTGACGATAGGGTTTCGTGTTCCAGGCTAAGATGAAGATAGGCACAGTTTCGTTCTTCCATCGCCTTAGCGACAAACAAATACGTTACCTCAGTGTCTGATTGAGCTGGCATTTCCTGACCACGATGGAAAGGAGATAAGCGAACGCCGGTTCTTTCTTCTCCTATTTCATCAATAACCGCATCAAGCGTTTCCAGTAGAAAACGAGCACGGTTTTCTACAGATTTTCCGCCATAAGCATCCGTTCTGTTATTTAATGAACTGTTTAGAAATTGCTCGAATAAGTAACCATTTGCGGCATGAATTTCTACGCCATCAAAACCGGCAGCAATTGCATTCGCGGCGGCGGCACGAGAATCGTCGATAATTTCTTCAATTCCCTGCTCGCTAAGGGCAATGGGTTCGCTGGCAGGTAATCGGTCTGGGTTACCATTTGCATCATAACCAAAGGCAGTACCACCCTGTATCGACACAGAACTGACGGGGGATGATCCCTCTGGTTGAATTGATGTGTGAGAAACTCGACCTACGTGCCATAGTTGAGCAAAAATGCGACCCCCTTTGTTATGCACAGCGCGGGTGACTTTGCTCCAACCATCAATTTGTTCCTGGGAGTAAATACCCGGAGTAAATAAGTAACCATTACCTTGGCGTGATACAGGCGTGCCTTCAGAAATAAGTAATCCTGCACTCGCACGTTGCGCGTAGTATTCTGCGGTCATCTCGTCTGCGACACCATTCTGAGCACGAGATCGAGTCATCGGAGCCATCGCAATTCGGTTAGTTAAGGGAAGACCTGAAAGTGACAGCGCGGTGAATAATTTACTCATTTTAGTCCCTTACAGCCAAGCATCAGCAATGACTTGGTGAGAGTAGATGCGTGCTTCTGGATCATGGATCCAAGAGTTGACCATGATTTCATCGGCACCCGTACGTGTTACCAAATCATCGAGACGCTGGCGAATCTCCTGTTTGGAACCCCAGATAGACTCTCTTAGCTGATTCTTAATTTGTACGGCTTCCATTGGACTCCAGATAGTGTTCATGTCATCCACAGGTTTCGGCAAGAATTGTTCTACGCCACGACCTAGTGAAAGGAACTTTTGTAGTTCGGTTGTTGCCAGGTATTCAGCTTGCTCTTGTGTATCAGCACCAACCGCATTAATACAAACAATGACATACGGTTCTGGGAATTGTTCAGATGGCTGATAATTTTTGCGGTAATGACTAATCGCTGCTTGCATCGCGTCGGGTGCAAAGTGTGCAGCAAATGCTAAAGGTAGGCCTTTTTGTGCTGCTAGTTGAGCGCTGAATGTACTTGAGCCTAATAGCCATAATGGGACTGGTGACCCCGCACCAGGTACCGCTTTGAGCGACTCAGTGGCACTTTCCTTAGAGAAGAAATACTGCAACTCTTCCAACATTTCAGGAAAATCTATGCCCTTTGCGGTGACATCTCTTCTCAGTGCGCGAGCGGTTTGCATATCAGTACCAGGAGCACGACCAAGACCAAGATCGACTCGTCCCGGATAAAGAGCATCAAGCGTTGCAAACTGCTCAGCGACAATCAGTGGGGCATGGTTGGGTAGCATCACACCACCGGAACCAATACGAATAGAATTGGTTTTCTCACCAATGTGGCTGAGGATAACTGACGTTGCTGCACTGGCAATGTCTTTCAGGTTATGGTGCTCTGCTACCCAGTAACGGTTGAAACCCGCTTTTTCCGCAGCTTGCGCTAGGCGAGTGCTGTTAGCTATGGCTTCACTAACAGAGAAACCTTCTCCGATTGGCACTAAATCTAATACCGATAGGGGGACTTTTTTATCTGACATCTACTTTCTCCAAATACGTTTTTGTTATATTCGGCAAGCATTGTCTGTGTAAATTCTCGCTCGATAAACAAGCCCGGAGTACACTTTATGTAGAAAAAAATTCTACAATAAACATGTTATCGTCTACGCCGAATGTAATTTATGTGTTGAGATAACCGATTATGAATAACGATCATTTTCCCCTGCGTGATGAATTGGCGATAAAAGAAGCCATCCATCACTGGTTTGCGTTTTTCGAGGGAGAGACAGTGCCCACATACTCTCAACTCGCGCTATTTGATGACGAGATTGAGCTAATACATGCTGGTCAGCATCTGTTAGCCAAAGGGAAAGAAGAAATGCAGCAGTGGCTGGATTCGATTCCACCTGAATTTAGTTCTCACTTTGTGGAAGAGATGACAGTAGAAAGAGTAAAAGCGGGCATTTATCAGGTTTCGTGGCAAACGCCATACCAATCTATTAGAGAGAATGGTGCTGTCGGTGGTGCAATTATTCGCTATCAAACTCTGGTTCGTATTTCACAGTCAGGCGTGGCTAAATTTGTTGTTATTCAAAAAACGCCCTTTAAAAACAACCCTGAGACGGTGTTTCACGAAAGCTTTCGTGAACATCGGGCTAGTGCGTTATCTTGTCGTTTACAAAGATGGCTGGAATCCAATGAAACGGCTTTACCAGCAACAATTAACGCATTGGGTGAAGCTTCGCAAATGCTATTAAATATCCAACAAATGTCTGGAGATAAAAAACTAAGCTTGCAGAGCTCTGGTGATGGTGAGAATCCAGGTTTATTGATGGCCACAGAAGCGGAGACTTATTATCTGTCCTTACAGCAACAGCCTGATTGGTATCCGGTTATTGCTAGTGTTGTAGCAATTCAGAAATAGTTAAAGGAAACAGTGTGCAAAAATCAGATAGTCTTGGAGGAATAACGGCTTTTGTAACAACGGCGAAAACGGGTAGTTTTACAGCCGCTGGCGAACGTTTGGGGTTAACAAAATCTGCGGTTGGTAAATCCGTTGCTCGATTAGAAGAGCGGCTTGGAATTACTTTGTTTAACAGAACGACCCGTAGCTTGAGCTTAACGGCGGATGGTGAACGCTATCTGGCCAGTTGTCAGAATGCACTACAAATTCTTGAACAAGCAGAGCAGGAACTTACATCACATATTATGCGTCCTGCTGGGCGATTAAGAGTTGATCTGCCAGCCGCTTTTGGTCGTAAGCGCCTGCTACCCATTTTGCTCGACATGGCTAATAAGTACCCGGAACTCAAGCTCACGCTTTCTTTTGATGAACGTTATGTGGATATTATCGAACAAGGAATCGACCTGGTAGTGCGTATTGGTGAGCTGGAAGACAGCAGCACACTGGTTGCTCGTCGTCTGACGACACAAAAACTGGTGGTGTGCGCATCTCCCCATTACTTAAACTTTCATGGCACACCTCAAACTCCGGGTGATTTGGCTAGCCATAGAACCGTTGTTGGCTTTCGTCGCAATCAACCATTCTCCTGGTTGTTGAAAAATAACCAAGGAGTGTTAAGTCGTTTTACTCCTGCAGTAACTCATGAATTTGCAGACGGTGATGCTATGTTAAGTGCGGTGTTAAATGGTGCCGGATTATCACAACTACCACGCTGGTTAGTCGGACAATATATTGATAGCGGTGAATTGGTCACTGTGTTGGATGATTATGGTGGCGGTGAAATTCCAATTCACGTTGTTTGGCCGAAAAGCGGTCAGTTATTACCGAAGATCCGTTATGTTGTTGACGAGTTGGTACAAAAAGCACAACAAGGCTGGTTGGATTAAGTGTCTGCATTGATATCAATCTGCATTCTAAGCTTCCCCTTCTGTCAATCGTATCTTGAGCCTTAACACGTGGCGCTTATGCGCTTTCCAGTTGATGGATTACCATTGGGCGCAGGCACCAATGAGGGAGGGGATATTTATCAACATAGAGTTATATAACCATATTATTAAAATGCCATGCGATATAGTCTTGTTAGTTACAATAGAGCTAAGCAAGTTTGAATGAGTAATGTGATTATGCGTTTAAAACTGTCATTCTTATTTTTCAACCAATATTACATCTAATAAATTGACCCTTGTTCAGAAATTTTCATAATCAAGAGGTTATCTTCGGTGAGTTTATTATGCATTAGTAGTTATATTAAACGGTGGGCTTATCTCAATGAATATTGTTTTATTTTTAATTATTTTCAATAAATACAAATGTTTATGTTGATTTATTGTCTGTATTTTTTGTGGTTAATTTTAAATTTACCAATATCTAATTAGTGTTTAAAACGCTCCGTTATTAATATTTTTGTCCCACCTTAAAGCTGTAAAGTTTACCTTTCGTTTACCTAAAAAAAGTAATGTGTTAATAATTTATCGCCTTATTCGCAGGGCGATATTCTCTGCGTTTTAAATGAAATGGATTTGGTTCGTTGCCACTGGGAAATAAAGGCATTCGAAAATTAAAAAATTAAGCAATAAGGAAATGTATGAGTAGTCGCTTTAAGCGCAGCAAAGTTGCTGTGCATTGTTTGGCGTTATTAGGGGCAAGCCTGTCACTTTGTGTTCAAGCCGAAACGGAATTGGCTGTGGCGCAAGATGGGGCTAAAGGGGTTGAATTTACCCTTATTACTGGTGACAAAGTCAGTGCTGTTGTAAGCAATACCGGTGAACTCGGTGGTATTCGCATGCTGAATAAAGACGGTGTGGAAATTGTTACTTCTGTGTTCAAACGTGGTAAAGATACTTACTTGGTGCCAGCAAAGGCACAACCTTTCGTTGATTCACGTGTCATTGACTTAGAATTGTTTAATATCAATAAGTTATACAAATCTGGTTATGATGATGCAAGCACAGACCATCTTCCGGTAATTATTGAATACCCCGACGGTTCGCTTGCAGGCGCTGCAACACCGACGGTTATTGAGGGGACGTCATTAACTGGTGAAATCGAATTAATCGACAGCGCATCATTTGGTATCGCAAAAGATAAAGCCGAAGCGGTATGGGAAAACCTGACACAAGACGGACGTATCGAAGGCGTTTGGCTAGATGCGGTGATCTACGGTCACAAACAATCTGTTGGCACGACATTGACACCGACAGTGCCTTTAACGGGCGCATGGGGTAACGCGGCCAATGCATTTAATGGTGAAGGTGTCACAGTAGCGGTATTGGATACTGGTTACGATGTCGAGCACAATGATCTACAGGGTCAAGTCATTAGCTCAAAAGACTTTTCATATTCTTCAAATGGCGTTGATGATTTAAATGGTCACGGCACGCATACTGCTTCTACCATTGCTGGTACAGGATATGAGTCGAATGGCTACTGGGCAGGTATGGCGCCGGGTGCTGATCTACTGATCGGTAAAGTGCTGAGTAACAGCGGTGGTGGTAGTACCTCCGGTATTATCAACGGCATGATCTGGGCCGTTGAAAGTGGTGCTGACATTGTCAATATGTCACTGGGTGGCTCAGCAACGGCTTGTGAAGGGCCAATGGTTAATATCGTTGAAGCATATAGAGACAAAGCTCTGTTTGTTATCTCAGCCGGTAACAGCTATACCCGTGAAACGGTTGGTTCACCGGGTTGTGCGCCAAGTGCTTTGACTGTAGCAGCACTGGATCGTGATAACCAAACGGCAATGTTCTCTTCACGCGGTCCGTCACCTGATGGTCATTCTGCCAAACCAGATATCGGCTCACAAGGTGTTGATGTCATGGCTGCAGCATCGGGTGGTGTTGGTAGTAATGCTTATCGCTCTTTGTCTGGTACATCAATGTCAGCTCCTCACGTTGCAGGTGGTGCTGCGATTGTATTGCAGGCTCGTCCTGAACTGTCTCCGGTACAACTGAAACGCGTTCTGACTTCTTCAGTATTTGACAATGACAGCCATGTACTAGAGCAAGGTGCAGGCCCGATGGATGTGAACCGCGCAATTACTCAACCTGTAATTGCCGCGCCAAACGTTGAGCTTGGTCGATTTGTTGATGTGTCATCAGCGAGCAGTGTAGACGCGTATGTGACGCTGACCAACATCAGCAACAGTGACGTAAGTTATAAATTGAGTATGGATCTGATTGGTGAAGATGGTAAAACAAAATTACCAGCGACGGTGGCTGGTTTAGGTATTAAATCAGTGACGGTACCTGCGAATGGTTCAGTGGATGTCCCTGTATGGATTGAACCACAAGTGGCACTACGCACTGGATGACCACAAAGTAGCGAAGCTGGCTGCGATTGATTTAATGCCGGATTATGTCGAAAACATGTATCTGTGGTCACAAGGTCACGACAGCCGTTTCCGTTCATTTGTGTCTACTCATGCAACAGCGCCAGAAACTGTCATGACGATGGAAAATGGTCAGAAGTTACACACCGTAGCACAAGGTCTGGCCGTTGGTTTTGATGGTAAAGGCACGGCAGAAGTAGTACCTGTTGGTGAAGGTGGTTATTCTACAGACTGGAACCAGTTTGACTTGGCAGGCAAAATTGCTCTGTTCCAGAACCCTTACTACATAACGTCGTACATGGTGAAAAGTGCACTGGATCGCGGTGCAATTGGCGTGCTTTTCTATCGTCCGGGTACTAATGGTCGTTATAAAACAGCGATAACCGGTATTCCAACGAAACCTGTGGTTGGTTTAAGTGCTGAAGAAGGTGAAGTACTATTTGCTGAAGTTCAACAAGGTCGCAATAAGGTAAGCTGGTCGGGTACATCCGTTGATAGAACGCCTTATACTTATCAACTGCACCACATTACAGAGGGTCACAACAAAGGTGGCTTAATTCGCGTGCATGATAAGGACTTGTATCACATCAGTGCGGCGTATCACGCGCAAGGTGAAGAGCGCCCTGTGTTCCGTGACATGATGGCGCAAACTAACAGCACTGGTGAGTTTTATTCAACGGGTAGTCCACAAATGTTGATTGCACCGGTTGTACGTGACGAATACTACACAGCAACCAGTAAAAACACCTGGACTAACGTTGTTATGCAGGGTAGCCGTATTCAATCGGATGGTGCCTACTTTGACGGTCCGCGAATTATGCCTGCTGGCGGGGAAGAAGAAACAACCTGGCTGAAAGGACCAAAAGGTGCGAGCTTGAATACGAGTTACTACTCAGTAGGCAGCCGTGATACTAATTTGATCTCGTGGAACTTTGCACAGTTTGGTGATGCGTCTGGTCATGATGCGATTGCAGGTCAAAATGGCAACTCTGCTTATGGGTTGTGGGTGAACGGTGAGAGTACGTACATGACTGCAGGTACCTTAACCGTGCCAGTGGAAAGTGCAGAAGTACGTCTAGAGCTGCGAAATTATAACCGTGGTGTCGAGGATCGTTCACCGATTGGTGACAAGCTAGGTTCATTCTATCAGGGTATCTTTACCTTTATGACGGATCAAAGCATGCAAGGTGCACAGCCTATCCTGGTACCACAAATTGATGTCCCGGCGGATATCAACAACAGCCATCCTGCGGGTGAGCCAGCAAAAGTAGTTCTATCGGGTGTAATGGATAACCATGACACGGTTAACTTGGCAGAAGCGACTTTGCAATACGCTTATGGTCAGGAATGTCTATTGAGCTATGTGTATGCTTATTCATATTGTCCGGTGAGCAACAAACTGAATGAATCAGATTGGGTTGACGCAGAAGTGGCTTATGAAGATGGCCAGTGGGTTGCTACGGTACCAAATAACGCTGAAGCCGGTGAATTTGTTCACTTGCGTGTTCTGATGAGCGATGAAGGCACCAGCTCAGCGCAAGTAACAACTTTGCGTGCTTACCAGCTGAAGTAACACTTGTCTACAAGACCTAATGTGTCACTCCTTGGCACAATGTGGTTTTCAATACAGCAATAAAAAAGCCCCGTAAGGGTAATGCCAGTCAGTTAAGCTGACTGGCATTCTTTTTATTAGGGTATTTTCTGACTTTTGCTTTGACGGCCCTCGGGTATATCCGATCTTCTCGTTTGATAGGCAATACATGGTGAGAGGTCTCTTCTATCAAGTGAGTGATCCTCTTTGGTATCGTTCCTGCTGATTCTAGCCAGAAGCCATGGATTAGATGAATAATGGCGTGAGCACAAGTCGTGAAACTCAGTTGGTTTGGATATAAACCAGGTATGCTGGAGGCCATGTTAACCATCTGATACCTCAGTATATTGTAGGCTAAAAGCAGTCCCCATAACTCTTGGCGAACCATCTCTGGCTTTTTACTTCTTAGTGTAAATTCATTTTTAAGAAGCGCTGATTTCATTTCTCTGTAACCTACCTCTATCTCCCAACGATGGCTATACAAGTCCGTTATTTCTGAACTTGGGTAACGCATTGCGTCTGTCATGGATGTGAAGATATTGACCTCTTTCCCTTTGATTGTTCGAGTTATCAGTCGTACTTGTATGGCTTCTGGTAGGTCTGGGAACTTTTTCCTGGCTTGAGGGTTAGATTTCAACTCAACAAGCTTGTCGTTTCTTCCAAGTTTACTTATTACCGTGTATTGAGTCCCTTTTCTCATGGGGATCATCCAGTGACGCTCGCGACCAGTGCAAGCCCAGCGATTCAACAGACCAAGCGAGAAAAAGCCTCTATCGAACATCGTTAAACTATTGTCTGGAGTGGTTTCGATTAGGTTTTCTGCCAGCTTCATTTCATTCGTTTTATAGCTATCGAAAGCACTAGCAATAAGCATATGACTGGTCACTTCCATCTGACATACCATGCGAACTTGAGGAAAGCTCGCGTCGCCATTCTGATTTGAAGGGGCTTTGAAGGCCTGTCGATTTTCATCACTATCCGGCGTTCTCCAAAGCACACCATCGACGGCAAGCAACTTCAACCCTGACCATGTGGGGTGTTGTGCCTCTTGATTCCAAAGCCTTTGACTCTGATGAAAAACTTGCTTTACCGCTTCATCTCCTAGTCGTTGTCTAGCTTGAACAATAGCGCTTGGGGCTACCAACGATTTCTTACCTGGTAGCATCAGTTGGGCTTTTGACACAATGCTCCATAAAGGCTCTTGTCGATACAAAGACATGGCAATCACAGACCAGACAGCCATATCAAGGGGGATTCGACGCTTACGAATAGTTGCTACACCAGTAGTTTCAAGGCATTGGTTAATAAAATCGGGGGAGAGAATATCACTTAGCTTTCCCAGCTGTTCAGTGTTTGGTGCATAGCGATTAGCAAGTGATAAGGCTGTAGTTAATTGCAAAAGAAAAAGCTCTAAGATTGAATTCTTAGAGCCTTTATAAACGAGTTGGAGGATCGTTCAACCGATCATTTATTGCTTAACTGATCGGCATTACCCGTAAGGGGCTTTTTTGCTAAACATTACTACAATATGACATTGTTTGACGACTAGCGATATTTCAACCATTCACTCCCAACATCAGTTGGCAAAGTGAAATTGGTCTTACTGGCTGACTTTCGCCAACTTCTTACCCATCTCAATCGCTGCTGCGAGCTCTTTTCTGGCCTGTGTTTCGCTGATAGCCTCACCGCGCGGCTCAACTTTCATCAGCAGAAATGAGGTTTTGTTGTTTTTGTTATCCTGAACACCTTTCTCAACCACTTCCAAATCGGTATAGACGGTATCAAGCACACAAGCACCGATAGCCGCCGTTCCGACTGGTAGTTCACGCTCTGCAACCTGCCTTGCTGCTGCGGCTGTTCCTTCTGGGACTTCCAGTTCTTTCGGCTGGAAACCCGCTTTCCAGGCGTTAATCTGCTTCAGGGCTGCGGGATGTGAGGCTATCATGGTGATGGCCGTATCATTAGCCACATCCTCATGGTTCATCAAGACACACATTTCTATTGGTGTGGTGATGAATGCCTTAATATCGACCAATCGGTATTGCTGAAAGGCTTCCACTGTGGCCTGCACTAAGCGACCATCAATAGTGCTGTTCTCGACCGCACTAAAAGCAAGAGCATCGTTGTCGATAGATTGTCTGAAGGTATTGCTTGGCGTACCCGCAAACGTTACAGAGGCACTCAGTGATGGTTGCTGTTCAAAAAGCTTTGTAATGGCAGCATCGTTGAAGCTCCCTTCCGATGCCTGGGCAAAAATTGGTTCACTGCCAAATGTGAAAGTTGAAAATATAAGCGTGGAGGTGGCAATGGCGAGCCCTAGCGGTTTTAACATCCGTATTTCCTTTACAATATGTGGAGTAGAAGTGGTTTAGTATGATAATTTTATCCCACTGAGTTTATTAACCTTATCACCAATTTATGGCCTGAGTGGTTGGTATTATAAATTTTGTAGGTATGGATTGAGTACTACTTAAGAGTTTTACCTTGGTTATTAGATGGTTGCAAGCAATCGTGAGCCGAGGACAATAACCAAAGGGGGGAAGGCTATTAACGATCATAAATGCCACTTCTTAGCTATCGACTTAATGCGTCACCGAGGGGGCGAAAGTATGCTTGTAATGCATCATTTATGATTTGTCGATGGTTTAGATCTGGATACAAATCGAAGTTTTCAGACCTTGTGGTACCTGAGACCAAATACGTGTTTTCGATACCGGAGCACGACTCCACCACTGCCTCAAAAGCTCGAGCCATCATCTCTGTAGGCTGTGAAAAATAATTCGAGCCTAATGCTTTATCTGCTATGACACTTCGTGAGACATAATCGTGTTTATCCTGACCGTCACCACTGAGTAGAGTCGAATCAAAAACCTCAAGTAACCTTTCGTTTAAAGGGTGTGGAAAATGGTTCACACTTCTTAACCAGCAATCACTTGCGAACAGAATTTTTTGCTGAGGACCGGAACGATCTCCAATATCAAATGCCTTGTCAGCGATGTAGTGATCGAAAGCGTGCCAAAACTCGTGAGCAAGTGCACCTGCTCCCGCATTTTTCGCCAATGCCAGTTCTCGCTGATTAGGTGCGTAGTGAGCCTGAACGCCTTTACTACCGCCAGTACCAAAAGCCAGATTCAGGTTTCCTCGCAGACCGATTGCTCGTGGCGGTAAAGCCAATATATAAGCCAGGTCTGCCAAAGAATCGAATATTAAATTCGCGGCGAGGTCTTTTTCCTCAGAGTTAACCCATTTACCGATACGAATACTACCGATCCCAAAGGTCTCTTTGATATCCATGAAAGACACCTGGTCTCCGTGACGATAATCGGGACCTTTGCGAGTTTTGTATTTAAAGCTTGTTAACTGCAAGGTATTCCTCAGGCGTGGCACTCTACGAGCTGCCATCAGCTCGATTCAAATTCTCATAAATCAATTATACATAAATAACTGACGCAGACAGAGACTGGAGAAAAACAGACCGTCGCTGATGATTACTGACGTCCAATGACACAAATTTACGTGCAGTCTCGTCAAGGGCGTTCGAGTATGTGTGCTCCAGAGCCTTTTTCAGACAACACATCTTCGGGGTTTCTCAGTGGGCAATCTTTAAGTGAAAGGCATCCACAACCGATACAACTATCCATTTCATCGCGTAATCGCTCTAATCTTTTGATGCGTTCGTTTAACCCTTCGCGCCATTTCTCGGAAATGTTTTTCCATTGCGATGCGGTTAACTTGTCTTTGTTCTGAAGGCTGTTAAGCGTTTCACCCACTTCTTCCAGTGACATTCCTACTCGCTGCGCAACACGAATAATAGCAATGTACCGCAAAGTAACTGCTGGGTATTGACGGTGGTTACTGGCGTTACGTGTTGAGGAGATCAGATTTTTCGATTCATAAAAATGTACTGCTGGAACCGAGATACCACTTCTCTTTGATACTTCACCAACACTTAATAACCTGTCCGGCGCAAAGCTGTTTGAATCAGTCATACCCTTACCTAAAGTTAACTTTATGATCAGTGTAGGCAATCTACTTTCTATCTCTATACATTTCAATAAAAAGTGCAACAAACCTATTGACCTAAAGTTAACTTTAGGGATTACGATGCATTCACTTTTAGGTTTCACATGTTTTTTTAGAGGTTAAAAAGTGAATAGTTCTCCTCCCCAAACAACAGCTAAGCAGGGCACTAATTGGAAGGTTTTTATTGTCGTGCTCGTCGTTATCGCTCTAATTAGTACAGGTTTATGGTACTGGAAAGCAGTTAAGAACAGTAATGCAGGCGGCTGGGCTGGCGGTGGACCGATTGATGTCGTCGCAACAACGATAAAAGTAAGTTCTGCTCCTGTAACCATTCAGGCGCTAGGTGAAGTTAGGGCGGTGCAACAGGTCACTCTGGCTTCACAAGTGGCTGGTCGTGTGTCAAAAATTCATTTTGAATCAGGTCAGCAAGTGGAGGCGGGCACTTTGCTTGTGCAGTTAGACAATGCACCGGAGCGAGCCGATCTCGCCGCAGCGATCGCCACGACAAAATTTGCTACGGCACAACTTAAACGGGCCAAGGAGCTGGTTAAAACGCAAGCGATGTCAACTGAGACACTCCAGCAAAGGCAAGCGGAGTTTGATAAGGCTGCTGCGCAAGTAGAGCAAATTAAAGCGCGAATGAGCCAGTTACGTATTATCGCGCCATTTAGTGGGGAAATTGGTTTACGTCAGATTGATCTCGGTGAATACATCAACCCGGGAGATAAAGCGGCCACACTTACTGCGCTTGATTCTGTGTATGTGAATTTTGATGTCCCTCAACAGGAACTGGCGAGAATCAGTGTCGGACAGTCGGTATCTATATTTAGTGAAATTGCAAGTGACACAAGGATTGACGCGAATATAACGGCCATCGAGCGACAAGTTAATCGAAATACACGCAACGTTACGATTCAAGCAAAAGTACAAAACACACAGCAATTGTTGTATCCGGGTATGTATGTGACGGTAAATGTGAACTTACCTGATGAGCCTGACGCTCTAATTCTTCCCAACACTGCGGTAATGACCTCATCAAACGGCAATACCGTTGCTATCGTACGCGATATATCGGCAGAGGGGGTAGGTTCAGGCGACATCGTCCCTGTTCAAGTTAGTCGTCGGATAGGTGAAAAAGTGATCATAGATAAAGGCTTGCAGCCTGGTGACGTGGTGGTTACTGAAGGACAACTCCGCGTTCGCCCCGGCGCTCAGCTTCGTGTGATCGAACGAGCTACTACGCTCGAACAAGCCGCGATGTGAGAGGTATATCATGTCTTTTACTGATTTATTTATTAAGCGTCCAATACTGTCGATTACCTTAAGTATTCTTATTTTATTGACAGGTATTGCGTCTATTTTTTCTCTTCCAATGCGACAATACCCTGCAATGGAAAGCGCTACAATTCTGGTGACCACGAATTACCCTGGGGCTTCTCAGGAGGTGATGCAAGGTTTTATCACATCGCCAATTTCACAGGCCGTCGCGAGTGCTAGTGGCATTGAGTACCTCACATCCACCTCAACCATGGGCAAAAGTGAAATTCGTGCCAAGCTTGTTCTCAATGCCGATTCTGATAAAGCATTGACGGAAGTGATGGCACGCGTACAGCAAGTTAAATACCGTATGCCAAGTGGCGCTTCTGACCCAGTGATAAACAAAATCACAGATGGCGTTTCAGCGGTGCAGTACGTGAACTTTGCCAGTAGCCAGCACACGATACCTGAAATAACGGATTATATTTCCCGTGTTGCTCAACCTTTGATTACGTCGGTGCCTGGGGTTGCATCCGTTGACATTAACGGCGGCCAGACCTATGCCATGCGTTTGTGGCTTGATCCTAACAAGATGGCGGCTAGAGAGGTGACTGCGTCAGATTTAAGCGCCGCGCTTCGAGCCAACAATGTTCAGGCGGCACCAGGCACGTTGCGTGATAGCCAAACGGTTATGCCCATTACCGCAGCAACCGATTTAAGAAGCGTTCAAGATTTCAGAGATATGGTGATCAAACGTGACGATAATAGTGTTGTTCGAGTAAAAGATATTGCAACGGTTGAATTGGGCGGTCAAAGCTCTGACTCATCGTTCTTTGGTAGCGGTGAGCGTGTCGCTTCTTTGGCTATTACACCGACTCCCGATGGTAATCCGTTAGAAATCGTAGCAGGCGTTAATGAGTTGTTGCCTCAACTGCAAAGCTCTGCGCCTCCAGGACTAAAAATCACCAATATTTTCGACACTGCGCGCTTTGTAAACGCAGCCATTGATGAGGTCATGAAAACCTTATTGGAAGCCGTACTCATTGTGGTTGTGGTTATCTTTCTTTTCTTGGGTACGTTCCGGGCTGTGATTATCCCGATAGTAACGATTCCTCTCTCTTTGGTTGGCGCGGCAATACTTATGTCGATGTTTGGTTTTTCAATCAACCTGCTTACCTTATTAGCCATGGTGCTCGCGATCGGCTTGGTGGTGGATGACGCTATTGTCGTTGTGGAAAACATTCACCGACATATTGAAGAGGGCAAGTCGCCAGTCGCGGCTTCTTTATTGGGCGCGCGAGAAATTGTCTGGCCAGTCATAGGGATGACGGTCACGCTTGCCGCTGTATATGCGCCAATCGGTCTTATGGGCGGGGTGACTGGGGCACTGTTTAAAGAGTTTGCTTTTACGTTAGCAAGTTCTGTGATTGTCTCTGGTGTGGTGGCATTAACTCTATCTCCGATGATGAGTAGCTATATGCTCAATGCCAAAATGTCTGAAGGGCGTCTTGCACAAGCTATTGATCGCACAATGACTGGACTGGCAGAGCGCTACGGACGCGTCTTGGGACATGTTTTGCATGCTAAAGCGGCAGTTTTACTGGTCTGTTTGACGATTTTTGCCGGTATTATCGTCTTGTTTATGGGTGTGAAACATGAATTAGCACCTGGAGAAGATCAGGGTTACGTTTTTGTTCAGACAAAAGCGCCTCAATATGCGAGCGTAGATTACACCGAACGCAGTACATTGGCGGTCGAGGCGATATTCCGTCAACTTCCTGATTATCAAGCGAGCTTTTTTGGCAACGGCTTCGGAGGGCAAAACAGTGCGTTTGGTGGTGTTGTTCTCGCACCATGGGATGAACGCAAAATGACATCCAATGAAGTGGAGGGAATGATAAATGGTCAAACGGGCAAGGTTACTGGTGCGTTTGCAACTGCTTTCCAACCTGCTCCTTTGCCTGCTGGTAGTGGTGGTTTTCCTGTGCAAATGATCATTCGTGCGCCAACGGAGTTTTCTGAGTTGTACGAGGCAACAGAAGCCATTAAAGGGGCGGCATGGGGCAGTGGTCTTTTTGCCTTTGTCGACAGTGACTTGGCATTTGATAGCCCACAGGCTCAAGTAAAGATTAATGCGGCTAAAGCTGGAGAGATGGGCGTCTCCATGAGTGAAGTGGCAGATACGCTAGCAGTGTTGGTCGGCGAAAACTATATCAACCGTTTTAACTGGTTTGACCGCTCTTACGATGTGATTGCCCAAGTGCCGCAGAGCGAGCGTCAGAATCCGGGAGATCTGAAAGGGTACTACGTACGTTCGCAATCGGGTGAGATGGTGTCGTTGTCTACGGTTGTGGATGTGGTCGTTGAGCCTCAAGCGAATCGTTTACCGCAGTTCAATCAGATGAACGCGGTTACTTTATCTGCTGTGCTCATGCCAGGAGTGACAATGGGGCAAGCAGTGGAATTCCTCAAAGCACAACCACTGCCAGCTGGAGCACAAATTGACTGGATGTCTGACAGTCGACAGTTTGTACAAGAGGGTAATCGACTGGTTATGTCTTTTGGCTTTGCGCTTATCGTTATCTTTCTTGTTCTATCGGCACAGTACGAGAGTTTCAAAGACCCGCTGGTCATTCTTGTGACCGTTCCCTTAGCTATTTGTGGTGCCTTGGTTCCACTATGGTTAGGTTACGCCACGATGAATATTTATACCCAGATTGGGCTGGTGACCTTAATTGGTCTTATTTCCAAGCACGGGATCCTAATGGTTTCTTTTGCCAACGATATTCAAAAGCATGAAGGGCTTGCTCCAATGGATGCGATGCTCAAAGCTGCCATGATCAGGATGCGTCCTGTACTTATGACAACGGCCGCAATGGTCTCTGGACTTATTCCTCTGATGTTTGCGTCTGGTGCTGGCGCTGCAAGCCGACATTCAATTGGCGTTGTTGTGGTAACTGGTTTATTAATCGGTACATTCTTTACGCTATTTGTGTTGCCAACCATTTACACATTATTGGCTGGTGATCACCGAGCATCGGCAGAATCTAAGCGTAACCGTGAGTTAGCTGAAGGGTTATCTACATACGGATCTTAATTTATGTAAATCTATTGATGATTGCGAACTAACAAATGGATAGGTGAGCAATCATTAAACAGAAATAGGCAAAGGGTTTTCGTACCTTTTCACATAACATATCCGTAGGGACTTTTTATCGCATTGGCTGACAGACGTTAACGGTGTGGAGTGCTTTATACAATTGCCCTTCGGGGCAATTGATTAAGTCGATTGAAAAATAACAAATATCTGTTATTTCACAGGTTAGATAACGATATTTCTGCTATGGGAGAGACCGTATTATGGCAAACATTTTTGTTATTGGAGCAACCGGAGGCGTCGGTCAGTACTTATGTCCCATGCTAACCAACAACGGCCATCAGGTAACTGGCTTACACCGCTCTCAGGATCAAGCTGAAACGTTACGTATCCAAGGTGTTTTACCTGTTAAAGGTGATTTAATGAACATGACTTCAGAACAGCTGACGGATATGACGAAAAACAGCGATGTTATCGTATTCACGGCTGGTGCGGCGGGTAGTGGTGTTGACAGAACGTCTATGATCGATGGGTTAGGTCCAGTCAAAATGATTGAGGCTGCAGCTGCGAATGGTATCAAAAGAATTTATCTGGTTTCAGCGTTTCCAGAATCTGCTCGGAACGACAATCTAGGGGCGGCTTTTGAGCACTATATGCGAGTCAAGAAAGAAGCGGATGTTGCTGTCGCTAACAGTGGGTTGGACTGGGTTATTATTAGACCAGGAACCCTATTACATGCAGACGCGGATAATCACGTCACATTAGGCTCAGCCATCCAATATGGAACAGTTAAGCGAGGTAATGTTGCATCTGTCATCGCCAAATTGATAGATACACCAACTATTCGCCGTGAGATTCTTGAACTGACGGATGGTGATATTTCTGTTGATGAAGCGGTCAATAAAATCAGTTACCTGCGTTGATTTAGAACCACTAGATCTTCAAATCATTGCCGCGTCTGATAGCCAAGTCATTCTCGCCGAACCAAGCATCTCGAGTTTATTTGGGTATAGAATTGTAATTATATGCATTAATCACAGAGCTATAGGCAAGAGTTAATTCAGAATTATCCTTTACTATTTGTATGCGCCATAACGAGAAGTGGAATTGGTGCGTAACGAAATTTCAATTAGACGACTTTCAAACAGCTTATTAATTGATTTTCTTTATTGCATACAGGTTAATAAGCGGAATTAGCTTAATAAACGGCAGCATAGAGCTGCCATTTTTATCTGTATTCAATCCTAGGTTTTTGAATGACAGACTTGGTTATCTCGTCTGAAAAGTATAAAGGTAAATTTAAATTGGTTCTCAATTCAACTTCCGTAAATAAGTCATTATTAGCGCTTGGCTTAGGATCTTTTGCTATTGGTACTACCGAGTTTGCTCCAATGGGTTTGCTGCCAAATATTGCACAAGGTTTATCTGTTTCTATTCCTGATGCGGGAATGATAGTCACTGCTTATGCCATCGGGGTGATGATCGGCGCGCCTATTATTACTCTGCTGTTAAGCCGATTGAGCAAGCGAACTGCCTTATTAGGACTGATGGGGGTTTTTATTGTTGGTAACATTGCTTCAGCAATCGCGCCTAATTTCCTATCTCTCATTGCAGGACGAGTGATTACCAGTTTGTGTCAAGGCGCGTTTTTTGGCTTTGGTGCAGTGGTTGCGACCAGTGTAGTACCCAAGGAAAAGCAAGGTAGTGCGATTGCAACCATGTTTATGGGGTTAAGCATCGCCAATATTATCGGTGTTCCTACTATTGCTTACATCGGTCAGCAGGCAGAGTGGAGAGTGGCGTTCTGGGGTATTACCCTTCTTGGTGTTTTTACGCTTTTTGGCCTATTTAAAAACTTACCTCGTGATGAAAAGCAACAAACTGTCGACTTATATTCAGAAGTAAAGTCAGTTCTCAATACTGACATGCTAGTTGCAATGATAGTCACCGTGCTGTTTGCTGGGGCATTCTTTTCTCTGTACACATACATCGCGCCATTCTTAGAAGACAAAATCGATGCCACAAGCAATTACATCACCATGGCTTTGGTGATCATTGGTTTAGGCCTCACTCTGGGTAACTATTTAGGTGGGAAGCTAAGTGACTGGTCACTGGATGGCTCAACCATCATTGGGTTCATGCTATTAATGGGCTCGCTTATTCTAATGCCAAGCCTTGCGGTTAACCATTGGATTGCTATCGTTGGCATGTTTGTTTGGGCAGTGGCTGCTTTTATTATTGTCCCTCCATTGCAAATAAGAGCGATGAATGCCGCATCAGGTGCTCCAAGCCTGGCTGCATCCATTAATATTGCTGGTTTTAATTTAGGCAATGCGGTAGGTGCTGGTGTTGGCAGTGGAGTGCTGAAAGCAGGACTAGGATATTCATACGTATCTTATGCTGGTGGCTTAATGGCTGGCGTTGCTTTGCTGCTCCTAATTGTATTGAGATCGCGCACAACCACGCAAAGTGAGCCGCTATTAGATAGTAACGCACGCTAATGAATCAACCGACGCTCTATTTGTCAATTAGCCTTTTATAATATTAAGCAAGAATTGAACACAATCGTGTAATGTAAATTCGTAAGAACTCTCGCATTATATTCTTTAGCCAAACAAGATGCTTTTTCAGCAAATAGTTTTGTGTGTGACTAAGCTGATAGATGAAATCCAGTCATAGGGGAGAATGAATTATGGTTATAAATGAAAACTTCACACTTTCAAATGGTGTTGAAATACCAAAGTTGGGGTTCGGTACCTGGCTGATAACAGGTAGCGATGCGGAAAGAGCAGTAAAAGATGCGATTGAAGTTGGTTACCGTCATATTGATAGTGCACAAGATTACGGTAATGAAGCAGAGGTCTCTGCTGCGATTAAAGCGAGTGGTGTTAAAAGGGAAGATATTTTTGTTACAACAAAATTAGCCGCTGGCTATAAGACTTATGAGGAAGCTGTTGATGCTATTAACCGCTCCCTGGACATCATGGGGCTGGATTATATTGACCTTATGATCATTCATGGACCTCAGCCATGGCCCGATTTTGGCAGTGAAGACCGATTTGAAGAAGGTAACCGACAAGCTTGGAAAGCATTAGAAGAGTTTTATAATGCAGGCAAAATTCGAGCGATAGGTTTATCGAACTTTACTCAGTATGATATCGATAATATTTTGGCAAGCTGTACCGTCAAACCAATGCTTCATCAGCTTTTAGCGCATGTGAGCAATGTACCTACAGAGCTCATCGAATATTCACAAAGCAAAGGAATGCTGGTTGAAGCCTATTCACCAGTCGGTCATGGTGAATTATTTAAAAATGCAGATATAGCTGAAATGGCTAACAAATATGGCGTGTCTATTCCACAGCTTTGTATCCGATATGATTTGCAGCTCGGACTATTACCACTACCTAAAACAGCAAATCGTGCTCACATGGAGAACAACGCAGACATTGATTTTGTGATATCAGATGAAGACATGAGTGTTCTAAATACGATGCAGAAAATCCAAGATTATGGTGATGCAAGCGTATTCCCTGTCTACCAGCAAAAATAACGGATAACTTCAGTGATTATTAATCCCCAATAGGTCTTAGTTCTATTGGGGATTAAGCAAGCGTTAACCACTTACATACATTGATATGATTCGATGGCGTTGATATCACCTTTACCTTTGTATGTTGCTACTTGAGGGTAGGCACACACAGGCATGTTTTTTCCTGGGAAGTTTTGTCCTTTAGCGGGTAAGTAATCAGGTGACTGTTGTTTTTCAACCCAATTCTGCATTGCGGTTAGCGGGTCAAGGTCATCGAGTGCGGGACCACCCCCACAGTGGGTCATCCCCGGAACCATGAATAATCGATTCCACTCATTCATCGCAGCTTGATCGCCATTTGAAGTTGTTTGCTTGGTTTTCAAGTACCAATTTTCAATATCATCGGCAGAGAAAACCGGGTCAGATACACCTTGGATGATCATTAGCTTACTGCCGTTTTGGACGAAGGTATTTAGCATGGTTGATGTTGCGTCGTTTAATGCTCCTGTTTCTCTAACAAGTGATTCGGCTTGGTCAAAATCAAAGTGTGCCAAGTCTGCTTGTGGATTTGGAGGCGTCATAAAATAAAACATCAATGAGCCTGCGCCGAGAACCGCATTTAAAGCGTCAGGCTTTGCGGCATCTTGGGAAAAGCCTAGCTTCCACGCTCTCCATCCTGGAGCAGTAATTCCTGCATCGTAAGGCCAAGTGCTGTAAAGAATGTTATCTCGGCTATCTTTAGCACCACCAAAAATCTGCTTAACCGCCGTAACTTTTTCTTCACTCAGACATGAACTATCAGCTGAGGACTTGCAGATGAGGTTATCTGGATTGAAGCCGCAGTTCTTATAGTCGTTTATAAGTCCATCTTTAACACCGTCTTTAGCATCACATTGATTTAGTACTGCGTCAGAGATGATTTGTAGATCTTGATTGCTGAGAGCATTGGCGAGCACTTTCTGACCTTGCTCATTTTCTGGAGCAATACGCATTAATGTTTGAGTATCCCAAACTTCACTAATTGCCGCGCGGCTTAAATGAAAACCAGGGTTTGCTGCTATCACACCGTTATATTCACCAGGGTAGCGTTGTGCGGCGATCATGGCTTCACGCCCACCATTCGAGCACCCCATAAAATAGGAAAATGCGGGCTGTTTATCATAGTATTTATTAACGATGGTTTTAGCCGCTTGCGTTACTTTACCGATTGCTGCATAGGCGTAGTCGAGTCTCGCTTGTTGATCTAAACCAAAGGTAGGGTCAACACCGTCATGACCACCGTTCATTGAGGTTACCGCATAGCCACGGTTGAGGGCAGGAGTAGCGGTTGAACCTGAAATTGGTGTCGTGCCAATGGCGTTGGCCAAAAAGCCATCTGTTCCACCTCCCCCCTGGAAAATGAATCGATTCTGCCAGTTTTGTGGCAACCTAACTTCGAATCTTAGTGCGTTGTCTTTACCGTTCGCTGTCGTGCGTGGCTCGATCTCCCCACGAACCAAACAATGGGCTGGTAAGTCAAACTCAAGGTCTGGTGCGCCGGTAAACATTCGGAATGGATCCTTTTCAGATTTACCTGCTGTAATATATTCCGTTTCTGTAATCTTGCCGTTGTAGATTGGGAAAGAAGTCAGGTCCTCACAATCTTGCTCTGGGGTGGCATGAGCAACATTTATACTAGCGCAGACTGCTAAAGCGCATAATGTCGTCCTACATAGCTTTTGGTTTTGTATTTGATGATGGATTTTCATCGGCATTTCCTATGTAACATTATTCCAACTAAGAGTAGTTCAGGGATTGGCTGTTTTATATGAAACCTACCCATCAAAGAGTGTGTGCGAAGGCTATGTGGACGAGAAGAGATGTTTGTACTGAATTATTGCCTAATCGTACATATTTGGTGTGAATGAAATGCATTTTAGTTTGGTAAAAGATAAACAATGAGCGGGGAGATCCCCGCTCATTGAAAAGAACAATCGAATGTTTTGTTTCTGCTTAGCGTGCGGTTGCACCACCATCGACAGGCAAAGCGACACCGAGTACGAAGGATGAAGCATCACTGCTTAGCCACATTACTGCTGCTGCCACCTCTTCTCCTTTACCTAGACGACTGATTGGCTGGATTCCGGCGATGATCTCATCACTTAATACGCCTTTTTCTTTCATGTCTGCGACCATCGGAGTATCGATTGCTGCCGGACAAACCGCATTAACGCGGATACCGCGTGTAGCGTATTCCAGTGCAGCACTCTTGGTCAGGCCGATCACTCCGTGTTTTGATGCATGGTAAGAAGCCAGTTTACCTAGCCCAACCAAGCCGCCGATGGAAGAACAGTTTACGATGGAACCGTGGCCTTGCTCGCGCATGTATTTAAGTTCGTGCTTCATGCTAGCCCAGACGCCACGTAGGTTGATCGCATTTACTCGATCAAAGTCGTCTGCCAATTCGTCAGCAGCATCGATCGCTGGAACCTGAATACCAGCGTTGTTGAACGCCATGTCTAACCCACCAAATTGTTCAACCGTTTGTGTAACAAGTGCTTCAACCTGCTCTTCTTTGGTTACATCACATACAAAGCCAGCCGCTTTACCGCCTGCTTGAGTGATTTCTGCTACCGCTGCATCCAGTGCTTGTTGATTGACGTCGGACAGCATCACTGCCGCGCCCGCTTCCGCGTATGCTTTTGCGGTAGAAAAGCCCATTCCTGATGCTGCACCTGTCACTAGTGCAACTTTACCGGAAAAATCATAAGAGACTGACATATTACCTCCTCGGTAATGACGAATATTATTGCTTGAATTGAAGTTAGAAATAATGCAAACCAAAACAGTAGAAGATGTTGAACATGAGCAATATTCACATTTAGGCTCTAAGAGATGGCATTATTTACAATGACTTACTAGGCGCGTAACTCTTAGATAAAATTTAATTTCATGACGAATTTTGATAGTCAATACTCTTATACTTTACCAACTAATTTAGTCCGGCTACGCAGAGTTTAGAGTGTAAAAATGTTGAGCTTTTATTGGTCACACTCCAAACTAATGGGGTCATTCTATCGGTTTTGGCTTTAATTGAGATGAGGCTAAACTCCTTAATCCTTGCCTGATTATCCACTGGTTACATGAAGAAGGAGAGAGCAGGAGTCTCGCCACATTGTTCGGGTTGTTTAAGGCGAAAAAAGATCTGAGGTTTTTTGCCGTGGCTTTTTATGTTACCAATAGTAGTGTTGAATAAACGAACATCGAATCTTTAATCATCATAAGTGGAGGCAATAATGGCATTTAAAACTCCGCCTTTAACGACGACAGAAGCTGAAGAAGTTCGCCGTGTTGGGTTTGAGATCGAATTTACCGGCTTAACCATAGGGGACGTAACGCAAATACTGCAAAAGGTGTTCGGCGGTGAGCTAGAGCAAAAGTCCGCAGTAGAATACGTTTTACAAACACCTGAGTACGGTAAGTTTAAAGTTGAATTAGACTGGGAGTTTCTTAAAAACACAGCTCTGGGCGCGCAAGTCAAAGATGATGGCCATGAATGGGTAGATTTTTTACATCAACTGGCACTGTCCGTGGTTCCATTGGAAATCGTTTCTCCGCCATTCCCACTAGATAAGCTGGAAAAATTGGATGTGCTGATTCCAGCGTTGCGTGATGCCGGTGCTAAAGGAACCGATGATTCGGTAGTTGCGGCTTTTGGTGTCCATATTAATCCTGAATTACCATCACTAGATGTCCAGACTGTCCATTCCTATTTGCAGGCTTTTGGGTTACTGCAGTGGTGGCTGAATGAAGCTCACGACGTTAATTTAGCTCGAAAAATCAGCCCTTACATCCAGTTATATTCTGAAGAGTACGTTGAGCTGCTGCTCGACACGTCTTATCAGGATATGAGTGCTTTGATCGATGACTATCTTACGCATAATCCGAGCCGAAACCGTGCATTAGATATGCTGCCATTGTTTGCTTTTATTGATGAAGACAAAGTCAATGAATCGGTGAAGGATAGTAAAGTAAATCAAAGGCCTACATTTCATTATCGCTTACCTGATTGTTTGATTGAAAATACAAATTGGAGCTTCGCGACGTCTTGGAACATATGGTATCTGGTCGAGGCATTAGCTGCCGATCCTCAGGCGCTGGACTTTTTATCTCGTCGTTTTAAAGAGATGTCTCTACCGCTTATCGGTGTAAAACGTAGTGATTGGGTTAAGGAAGTCAGTCAGTGGATAAAAAGCCGAGAATTGGGGTAACAGGTAACCATCGTAGTTGGTCCCCATCGTGGTGGTGCACAAAACTCGCGCTCATACTAGCAGGCGCAAAACCTGAGAGAATCAGTGTTAAGCACCAATGGTCAGGGAAAGTGCTCGACGGTCTGATTATTGGCGGCGGTGATGACATTGACCCTGAACACTATGGTGGTGAAGCCAGTGAGCGGGATGAATTTGATCCCGAGCGCGATAAGCTAGAGGTAGGGTGGATAAAATGGGCGCTAGAAAATCAGGTTCCCATTTTGGGGATATGTCGCGGCGCACAACTGGTGAATGTTGTGCATGGTGGCAACCTGTACGCGGATATCTCGACGTTACGTAAACGGACCTACAATCGCCCTGGTTTGTTACCCACCAAGCAAGTGTTTGTCGATAGAGACTCCGATCTGTTTGCTTTGTGTGGCAAACCTAAGTTGAGGGTGAATAGCTTGCATCATCAAGCGGTTAAAGATGTTGGAGATGGCTTACGTGTTGCGGGGAGAGATCTGGACGGTTTTATTCAAGCGATCGAAAGTACTTATTCCCAGTCTATCCGAGGCGTGCAATGGCATCCCGAGTATATGTTTTACCTACCTAGTCAGTTTAAGTT
This sequence comes from Vibrio sp. STUT-A11, assembly GCF_026000435.1. Lineage (NCBI taxonomy): Bacteria > Pseudomonadati > Pseudomonadota > Gammaproteobacteria > Vibrionales > Vibrionaceae > Vibrio > Vibrio sp. STUT-A11. Next base: position 1,039,631 of record NZ_AP026764.1, read on the forward strand.
ATTTCGCTGGTTGGTGCGACTATGCTGTTAACTTATTGAAATATAATCACTCTAAAAATCTCTTCAGTTCTAAGGCCCCTTCCTAGTCCGGCGTAAATCAGGCTCTATTGCTCGTTGATTTATGCTCTCAAATTTTTAAGCCGTGACGACGTGCGTAGCAGGGCTTTGTCTCCGTTTTATCATAAATTATATAATTATCATTAAGTTGTGATGTTTAGATTCATGCACATTATTGTTGACATATTGCCACCCAATATTTAATAGTAATAATAATAGTTATCATTTTGTTTTCTTGTGTTTGCAGTGATGTCTCAAATTGGACTTGTCATCAGGTTATTCGGACTTAACCATTCGTTTTTGCTGTCACCGTTAAGCCGTTCGCTTTACCGCTCTGTGCTTTCCGTAGTAAGCCTGTTGATTGGTTGGATACTTTTGATTCTCAAATCTAACGTTGTCAGATTCTGTTTCGTCTCTACCAGACACGCCCAATCGTTTAACTATTTTCCTTTCAAAAGTACCGGTTATTTCGCGCGAACTGCCTTGCTTGAGTTTGCCACTACGTTTGCCATCGCTCTGAGGTGCAATGAGGTACTTGAGATTGAATTTCGAAAAATGCTTGTGCCAAGCACTTATTTGTCTATTTAAACTAATTACAAGAATGGATCTCTCATACTATGCAAAACAATGTTCGATGTATGGCTAAGCTAAGTCCTCTCGCTTTAATTATTTTTGCCAATATTAGCCATGCGGCATATTCAGACACCATGGTTGTAACGGGAAGCCGTACTGAAACGGCAATTTCAGATGTGGCTTCAACCATGTGGGTTGTGGATCAAGAAAGTCTCGAAAGGGCAGTTAACTCGGGTCTGGATCTCAAAAATGCGTTGGGTGAGTTAATTCCAGGGTTTGATTTTGGCAGCGATGCCCGAACAAATTATTCGCAGAACTTACGTGGTCGCTCTGCTTTAGTGATGATTGATGGGGTATCGTTAAACTCGACTCGAAGTATCAGCCGACAGCTAGATAGCATAGACCCATTTAATATTGCTCGTGTTGAGGTGCTTTCAGGGGCGACGTCTGTTTATGGAGCAGGCGCTGCTGGTGGCATCATTAATATCATTACTAAAAAAGCGTCGAATGAAGAACTCTCGGTTGAAACAAAAATCGGAGCAAAGACGGGCTTTAACTCGAGTGATGATCTGGCTAAACAAATTGCTCTGGCCGTGTCCGGAGGCAGTGAGTTAATACGTGGGCGCGCATCGGTGGCTTATTCGAAAAGTGGCGCTGCATATGATGCGAATGGAGACATCATTCGTCCAGACATTACCCAAACCGATATGCAGTTTAATGAAACCATTGATCTGATGGGAACTGTAGAGTTTACGCCTGATGAAGATCAAGCCTTATCAGTGACAGCTCAGTACTACAACAGTGAGCAAGATTCTGAATATGCGACGTATTTAGGCGCCAATTTATCTGGTTTAACCGACCCTTCTCAAATTGAAACCCGAAAAGGTTTACAGCTAGACAAGCAGCCAAATACAGAGCGAGTGATGGTGAACGCACAATACAGCCATGACAACGTGCTTGGACAACGCTTACTTGCACAAGCTTACTATCGAGATGAGTCATTGCGCTTTTTCCCATACCCGTCATTACCACGCGTGACTGGCTCACCGTTCCCGGGAAGTGTGTATCCACTGTATGGCGCATCGGAACAGAAAACGTCTATTTTTGGTGCGAACTTAGCCTTAATCAAGAGCTGGGAACGATTGACGATGACATATGGGGTGGATGCTTCTAAAGAGTCGTTTGAAGCCGATCAAACCATATACGATACCATTACCTCAGTTTCTTCAGGCGGTATGATTTTTAACCCGACGCAAAAGCTACAGCGTTATCCTGATATCGACAGCCGTTACTGGGCGTTATTCAACCAAGTTGATTGGGATGTAACGGATAATTGGACGGTAAGCGGTGGTTTCCGCTACGAGAATATCGAGCATAAAGTGGGTGACCATGTCAGTGTGCTACAACAGCACCTGTATCAATTGGGGCAGTACGGTACAACACAGCCAGATACCATTGCGGGCGGTAAAACCGATTACGATGAATGGTTGTTTAATGTCGGCAGCGTGTACCACTTAAGCAAAGATATGCAGGTATGGGGTAATTTCTCTCAAGGCTTTGATGTTCCTGATCCAGCGAGATTTTTTGGTCAGGGCAGATATGATGGTCCTTTTGGCGAAGGGGCAAATCTGTTGTCGTCAACATCGGTTGAAAATACAGAGCTGCAAGGTGTCAAAACGAATTCATTCGAGTTAGGTTGGCGTATGGCTCAGAATGACTGGAACGCTCAGGTCGCAGGGTATTATTCTCAGTCCGATAAAACCGTAACTTACGATCGCACCACTTATGCAGTGCAAGTTGCCGATGATGATAAGCGTATTTACGGGCTAGAAGGTCAGGTGGTTTATCAGCTAACCAATGAACTCTACAGTGGTGTACAAGCACATTACGTCGTCAGTGAAACTAAAGAAGATGGTGATTGGATCGATCTCGAAGCGGCTTCAGCCAGCCCAAGCTCAGGCAGTGCCTGGATTGGTTACGATAACTATCAGTACGGAGCGGAGCTAAAAGTGAATAGCTTCATTTCTTATGAAGATGAGGCGGGTGAGAAGCTCGAAAGCTACACCGTCACTAATCTGAATGCGTACTACGCGTTGCCAGTGGGACGCATCAATTTGGGTGTTCTGAACTTGCTTGACCGAGATTACGAAACCATCTGGAGCCAGCGCTCACAGATGCTTTATGGTTCTAGCTCGCCAGAGGCCATTTATACACACAATGGTTTGGGGCGTACCTTCACTATCAACTATAGTGCAACGTTCTAAGGTGAAATCTGTGTTGCAATTTAACGATATTTCCCTCCGAGTTGGAGGGAAACATATTCTCTCACCGATGAGTGGTAGTTTTCCCCAAGGCTCTGTAACGGCTTTGATCGGACCGAACGGCTCAGGGAAATCGACTTTGTTGTCTGTTTTGAGTCAGTTACGTCACCCGGATACAGGTACAGTGTCGTTGAATGGCGAGCTTTTATCAAAACAGTCACGGGCTAACATTGCGCAGAAAATGGCATTGATGCCACAACGTAATCCTGTACCTTCCACACTGACAGTTGAAGACTTAGTGACATTTGGACGACACCCTCACCGACCTTGGTATCGTGGTCTGAATAACCACGATCAATCGATTATTGATTGGGCGATGACGGAGGCTGGCGTTGAGGAATATCGCGAGCGTTTGCTAACAGGTTTATCTGGTGGTGAATTACAACGGTGCTGGCTGGCGATGGTGCTGGCACAAGATACGCCGATTTTAATGCTTGATGAACCGACGTCCTGGCTGGATATTCACCATCAGCAAGCATTGCTGAACATTGTACGTCGTCTGAACCGCGAGTTTGATAAAACGATCATTTGGGTTCTGCATGATTTAAACCAAGCACTTCACTACAGTGATCGCGCGATGTTACTCCATAATGGTGAAATGATTTCTGCTGGAGATGTGAATGAAGTCATTACGGCTGAGCGAATCACACAGGTGTATCAGACCAGAGTAAATGAACACCAGTTAGAGGATCAGCGAATCCTAATGACCGAGGTAACGCAATGAAGCCGTGGTTTCTGTTTGTTGTGTCTCTATATTCAGCGGTGACATTGGCGAATCCATCTTCACATGAAGGTAAGCTGAATGTTTGTGCCTCTACGTGCGTTACGTTAGATAAGCCAGCCGTAAGAGTGGTTGCGCTGAATTGGACTGCAGCAGAAATGCTGCTTTCCCTTGGCGTAACCCCCGTTGGTGTTACCGAAATAAAAGGTTATCGAAAATGGCAGACTAACCACCCTGAATTACCAGACGGTGTGACAGAAGTTGGTCGGAGACAAGAGCCTAACTTAACTGAAATCGCAAAGTTAGAACCTGATCTTATCGTTGGGTATGACTTTCGCCATCAGCGGCTTATCAAGGCGTTAAATGGTATCGCGCCGACCTTACTTTACCAACAATTTCCTCAGGTAGGCCAAGCCGACTTCAGTTACTTTCAACAGGCTATTATCGTCTTTCGTGAATTGGCAACGTTAACTGGCAAGAACTCAAAAGGGGAGATGCTGGTGGATGAGATGCATCAAACATTACGCGACTTACGGCAAAAATTAGCGGAACGGGGAATGGAACATAAATCTATTGCATACGGTAAGTTTGTTGGAATGGGTTACGGTTTACGAATGTTCTCAAAAGACAGCCTGGCGGGATCAGTCGCCAATGAATTGGGGTTGAATTACAGTTGGCAATCGACTTTACCGGGTAAAGATTTTGTTCACTTACAATTGGAACAGCTACCAGACATAAATCATACGCACCTTTTGCTGGCAGGTAATCAAACCGACAGTGAACGGATGACGAGTTCCCCAGTCTGGCCTTATCTCCCTTTTGTTAAACATCATCTTTATTCAGATGTCGAGCCGTTATGGAGTTTCGGTGGACCCATCTCTATTTCTCGAATGGCAAACGCATTTGCAACGTCGCTACTTAAGTGGAAGGAGACGTCTGATGGTTAAAGTATGGAGCTCTACGTTGCTAGCGATGATATTGATGGTCGCAGGGTATCTCTTTACCATTTCACCCGTGAGTGATCCTGCGTTGTCCGACATAATGATGCAGGCAATTTGGTTACCCACTGTTGGAATGGCCATTCTCACCGGAGCTTTGCTTGCGAGTTCTGGTTTGTTAATACAAACATCTCTGGAAAATGAGTTCGCTTCGCCTTCTACTTTAGGGGTCGCATCCGGTGCGCTTTTAGGCGCAGTATTGACTCGTGTCTTTCTTCCGGAGAGCGGTTTGCTCATGACATGGGGGGCTGCGTTTCTTGGTAGTGTGCTTGTCGCTTTGATTGTTCTGATGGTAAGTCGCTTAATTGGCGGAGGTAAACTGCCGGTTATTTTGGTGGGTATGGCGATCGGTTTAGGAGCCGGAGCCATTGCGTCTGTCTTTTTGCTTTACTTTGAGCATGAAACCGACGGACTCTTCCTGTGGGGCAGTGGTCAAGTGTTACAAAGTTCTGCGGAACCATTCAAAGTCGTATGGATTCCGGCTGTAGCAACGCTAATGCTGGCTGTGTTTGTCTTACCAAAACTGTCATTGTTTCAATTAGGGGAAACCCACGCTCACTCGTTAGGAGTGGCGGTAGGTCGGTGGCGCTGGTTGATTTTGTCATTAGCGATCGCACAATCATCATTAGCGATTGCTATTGTCGGTATGGTTGGATTTATTGGGTTGATGGCGCCGCACTTGGCGCGTTATATCTGCGTAGCGAATCGCAAGGGGCGAAACGTGGCGCTTCTTTGGGGAGTATCACTCATCGTTGGTACGTTATTGGTTTTGGGAGCAGAGTGGTGCTCACGCAGCTTACTCTTTTTGGGTTACCGACTACCAACCGGTGCATTTGCCGCATTTCTTGGGACACCATTTTTCCTGGTATTGTTATTCGGCCGAAGTGGTCGTGCGCTTGCTGCAACCGAACAACAGGTTATTGGCTTACGACCGCTGGTCAAACTCAAACCAATGTGGACGTTGTGTTTGTTAGCGGTATTATTGGTATTCACGATCCTATTTTGGGCTGAGCCTTCAGGCACCTTAGGGGCGGAGTGGGTGTTCAATCGTTTATGGCTAGCGGGGTTAGCCGGATTCGCACTGGCATTCGGTGGTACCTTATTACAGACACTGTTTAATAACCCATTAGCAAGCCCCGATATTTCAGGTGTCAGCACGAGTGCAGTTCTATTAATCGCTTGTTTACTGGTGATATTTCCAGGGGCCGGGCAAGGTTGGTTAATGATAGCGGCTTTGGCAGGGGCTTTATTAGTGATCGGGTTGTTGTTTTGGGGGATAAATCAGCAATTGAGCGTTTCCCAACTTGCCCTGTTTGGTATTGTCATTTCAGCATTTACGGGTACCGCAACGCATATCCTACTGACTTTTGGCAGCACAACATCATCGGTAACCTTGATGTGGCTATCTGGGTCGGTCTATGGCGCCTCTGCTGACTCAATTATGCCGTTAGTCACTACATTGGTTTTAGCCTTGCTGGTTTCCATTCCTCTTTTAAGAAGCTTAGATGTCATCCCATTAGGGGAAGTGATCCCACAAGTCGTGGGGGTCACGCTAAAACCCTATCGTTTATTGATGTTAGCGGTTGCAGGCGTTCTTACCGCCATTTCGATTTCCTGTGTTGGGGCAATCAGTTTTATCGGCCTGCTCGCCCCTCATTGCGCACGTTTACTCGGATTGTATCGTCACACTCATTTAATACCGGCAGCTGGTATGACGGGCGCTATCCTGTTGATTTGGGCTGATGGGTTAGGGCGCACTCTCATGCCGCCATCGGAAGTTGCAGCTGGTCTTGTTGTCTCCATTTTAGGCAGCCTTTACTTCCTGTTTCTATTATTGGTGGGATACCGTAAAACCACGTTCTAAGTTCAAGAGCCGCTGTATAGTCAGCGGCTTTTTCATTTCAATCTACTTTGGCTCAAGTTGTCTCCTAGCTCTGATGGTTCATTCACCAACTTTACTTAAAGAAGCGCTCAGTACTGTAATGAGGAGGATAACCGCTCCCAACCATTGGACGCTGGTTAATACTTCATTTAGCCATAGTAAGGAGAACATCGCGCCAAACAGAGGTTCACTCCCCATCAGCAGTGACGCTTTGGTAGGGGAAATTTTCCGAACCGCATAATTTTGCACATAGAAGGCAAATAGTGTGCAGAACAGAACCAAAAACGAAGTGGTGAGCCAAAATTCCAGTGCTTGTGGGAACAGTGGCTGAGTTCGCTCATGAGATACAACGCTGACTAAGCAGGCGCTAACTGTGACAATGAGTGATTGAACACACGTTAGAGTGGTATTGGTTATGTGTTTACCATGAGTCAGCTTTTTAGTCATGATTACCATCACCGCCCTCAACGCGGCCGCGCAAAGAATATAGATATCTCCCTGATTAAACGTTATATGGATCCCTTGGGAATTGGTCAGCATGACTACACCAGCTGTACTGAATAAGCACAGCCACACCAGTGTTCGGTTTGGCTTTCTTCTGCCTAGTAAGGTTTCCAGAAGCAGGGTAAATATGACATTCAGGCTGATAAGAAATGCCGCATTAGAAGCGGTTGTCTGACTGACCCCATAGACTTCGAAAAAGAAAATAGCAGCAAGAATGAAACCAGTTGGCAGTGCGACTGGCCAATCTCTGTTTTTTCCACGATCAAAATCCCTAATCATGAGCGGGAGTAGCAGCACAAACGTCCATCCAAAGCGAATTGCAATAAAAATGGAGACCGTTGTATAGGCAAGTGCACTCTTGGTTAAGCCATAGCTGGTTCCCCAAACCATAGCCACTAGCAGGAGTAGTAATTCGGGGATACTGAACAATGAAAGCTTGTTTCTTATCGCTAAGCTAGACACATCTTTTCCTTATAAACCTTGTATAAATTGACTCAATCAATATCCACTAGTACGTTATGTGAAACAATGGATAGAATTGGAAAGGACTGTTGCGCTGTGGACACAAATAAGCTCATCGCTTTATTGCCGGAAATGGCCGTTTTTGTTGTCGTTATCGAAGAAGGGAGCTTTTCAAAAGCGGCAGAAAAACTTGGCGTCGCTCCTTCGTCGGTGAGTCGTTCCATTTCTAAGTTGGAAAATGCTTTGTGCCAAAAGCTGCTTGAACGAACTACCCGAAATATGCGGTTAACCATTGCGGGAGAAGAAGTTCACGGCTTGTGTATGGATATGCTGAAATCGGCCCGATTGGCGACTGATGCCGCCTTCTCTTCTCAAAGTGAGGTGGCTGGTGAAATTCGAATTGCCGCACCCAGAGCTTTGGCTAGCCAAGTACTTTCGCCGTTAATTCTGGACTTCTTACAAGAATACCCCAACGTCTCGGTACATTTTGTCGTTGAGGATCATTTTATTGATCCTATCGGACATGAAGTCGATATGGTGATACATATTACCGATAAACCAGTCGAAGGCTTAGTTGCCAAAGAGTTAGGAACGAATCGGTTGCTTATCTGTGCTAGTACGGACTATCTGGAAAAGTTTGGCTACCCTGGGAGCCCTGAAGAGTTAACAGCGCATCAATGTATCCGCTTGGGTGAAAGCCCTGCCGACAGGAAATGGGTCTTTGGACAACAAGATATAATTCGTTCCGTGAATATCGATGGGCGACTTGCCGTAAATCATACCGAAATCCGTAAAGATGCTGTTTTAAGAGGGATGGGAATTTCGATTTTCCCTGAGTTTTCCATTGATACGTTAATACAATCAGGGGACGTTGAGGCGTTATTTCCAGAGTGGGAAGTAAAGGGAAGTTATCAGGGAAAAATAGTCGCTCAGTATCCTCAATCCAGATTCATTCCTCGTCAGTTCAAAATGCTGGTGGAATATCTACACAGCAGATTAAGCGAAACAGCAGTGAGTTCTGACTAATTTTTATTGCTCGATCGTGGGCAACGACAAATGCATTGTGACGTACATAAGTGTCAGTTGTTGAAGATCGACCCGCCACCAATCGGTAACGGGCGAGGCTAATTTTAGGCAGCGTCCGAGAGAGTCGTGGCCGTTTTTTCAGCCACTTTATCGCAGATGTAGTTGCCGATTGGAATTGCGGAAGTCGCGGCTGGCGAAGGCGCATTACAGACATGCAATGAGCGCGGGCTTTCAGCAAATAGGAAGTCATGTACTAGTGAGCCATCTTTGAGAACGGCCTGAGCCCGAATACCAGCGGGGTAAGGCTGGAGATCGCTGACTTCGAGCATTGGGCAATATTTTTGCACCATTTTCAGGTAACCAGGTTTCCACCAAGAGTTCCAGGTTTCTGCTAAACCGGTTTTTAAGTGCTTAAAGCTCACTTTCCAGAAACCAGCAAAAGTCACCATATCTCGGATATCACGCAGGGATACATTGAATTTACCATATCCTTCTCGTTTCCAACCTTGTACTGCATTGGGGCCAACAGTCACGCTGCCATCAATCATTCGCGTCAGGTGAACCCCAAGGAAAGGTAAGTCTGGATCTGGAATTGGATAGATAAGGTGATTGACGATCTGGTTGTATTTGGCTGGCAAGCGATAGTACTCCCCGCGATAAGGGACGATTTGAAAATCGGTGGCTATATTGAGCATGCGCGTTATGCGATCGGCCATTAGTCCAGCACAAGTGATTAGAAATTGGGCGTGGTAAGTGTGGGAAGTATTTCCATTTCGACAGTGCAGAACAATATTGTCTACGGTTTCTTCAATATCCTGAACTTCCGTACCCAGTTTTAGTTCGCCCCCACAGGCTTCAAACTCTTCCGCCATTTTCTTCGTGACCAGACGATAGTTAACAATGGCGGTCGATTTGACGTAAATAGCGCCGTTGCCAGTAATATTCGGCTCTCGTTTTCGCAGTTCAGCCTCATCGAGCAACTCTGCTTCAATTCCATTTTGCGCACAGCGTTCATACAGGGCTTGCATTCGCTCATATTCTGTCTGGTTTGTTGAAACCAACAATTTGCCGCATTGATCGTAAGGTATGTCATGCTTTTCACAAAAACTGATCGTCTTTTCAACCCCTTCTCGACAGAACTGGGCCTTCAAGCTGCCTGGTTGGTAGTAAACACCTGCGTGAATAACACCACTGTTGTGTCCGGTCTGATGCATGGATACTTCTGATTCTTTTTCTAATACCAAAACACGTGCTGTTGGGTAACGCTGCTTCAGTTGCCATGCTGTTGATATTCCGACAATTCCGCCTCCGAGAATCACATAGTCATACGGCTTTTCCATTGAAATCTCCAAAATAGTAGTGCCCGTGTTATTTCACACGGGCTAATTATTGTTATGTAGTTTAGTGGTGCCAGACCGTTCCCTGGCTCAGTAACATTTAGCGTGAGAATGAACCTCTTTGGCGGAGTAATTCACGACTTAGATCTGGATGCGGTACAAATTTATCTCGTCCGTGTAGCCAACGGTGGTTGTGAACAACCAGCATTGAACCGACGTTGACACGAACATTAAAACAGTTCGGATCATTTTCAAGAGACTCACCAATTTCATACAGATACAAACCTTCACGTCGATTTTTAGGTTTCGCAAATTGGTCAATGAACAGGAAGTGTGGTTTGCCTTCTGCATCTTCTTCAAAAAAGACAGGGTGCTCAATGTCATAACCGGTATTTTTGCTTGGTGGCGCGCCCCAAGTAATGTCTTGCTTCGCCATTGGATGATTATAGAATTTGTCTAAGTCTTGCCAGTCATCGAGATGCAATAGCAGTGAATCGCCACCTTGCATATTGCTCTCTTCCATTTTCATCATTAGTACGAAATCTGTGCGCTCGTTGACATAAGTGCCGTCGTTATGCATTTCCATACGGCGGTGAGCCTGACGTAGGTAGCTGTCACTGTCGTCAACGTTACGTACTGTAAAACGAGCATAATATTTTCCGTACATAGCATCAAAGTTTGGCAGACCAATCATGTGCGAAATAGCTGTAGAGAGTTTGACGAAGTAACGACGCTGGATCTCTGTATCTTCATACTCTGCTCGTACTTCATCACAAGCTTCGAGAAGAAATGCGCCTTGATTACGATCATCCATAATCTGTACAAGCAGCTCACCGAGTTGATAGTCGGATGCTTTATCCAGTGCTTCTGCTACCGCAAAGCGAAGAAACGGTTTGTACTCAATGGCTTGAAGATCCCACTCACAAGTCAGGTCATTAAACTTCTCTAATAAGTCTTTTCCAAGCGTAACGACCTGCAAGCGCTCATTAGCTGGATGTGGGGTTACGGTAATGCCTTTCAGCTCCGAATTTACGCTGTCTTTGATGCTTAGTGTCATGGTTATTCCTTTTATTTCAGCAAAAGATGTCCCGGTTCAGCTTTTGATTCTTAGTGGTAGATGTTGCTTGTTTACCACTTGGTGTTGAGCGGCCTAATTGGGAGCACCCTGTATATCTGTGGTTCTTTCCTGTTGCAAAAAGGTTAACAGTGTTGGTCCTATATGTTCAATATATCGAAAATATACTTTCAATCTATAAAATAGATGGCTTGCGTCTCTAGTCAGTTGAAAATACGGTTTGCGTTCATTTTTATTAATAAAAGTGATTCATTTCATCACTTATTTGTATTAGAAATGCCATTTTTCATCTTTTTTGCAGCAACTTTTATTTATTAATATCTCAAAAGCCAGGATTCGTGTTTGTCAGTATTGTTAATGGTGTGTAAAAGCCGACATGGAGTGTTTATACACATCAATAACGTGAGGACATTATGAAAAAAACAATTAAAACGCTGCTGCTAGCTTCTATTCTTGGTGTAGCTAGTGGAGCCCAGGCAGAAAATTACACTATCGGTACAGGGAGTCAGAGTGGAACTTATTACCCATATGGTGGTGTTCTGGCAAAAATCTGGAGTGATAACCTGCCTGATTTCAATATGCGAGTTGAAGTGACGGCGGCTTCAGTAGAGAACACCATCAAAGTGGTTCAGGATAAGCAATTGGTAGGTCTCGCGATGGGTGACGTCGTTATTCAGGCTCAAGAGGGAAGCAAGCCGTTTTCACGTGCACTTGATGTTGCGGTACTGACGGCACTTTATCCAAACGTTGTACAGTTTGTCGTGCGTGCAGATTCGGATATTTACTCACTGAAAGATTTAAAAGGGAAAACTGTCTCTCTGGGTGCGCCAGGTTCGGGTACCAGAGTGAGCGCGAGAAGTATTCTTTCTGCACTGGACCTTGATGAAGACGGTATGAATGTTCAGTCACTTAACTTCTCCGCGACTTCGGAGGCTCTTGCGAATGGTCAGATTGATGCCGGGGTTTTTGTTGGTGGTACCGGATTGGGCGCGATCACTGAATTGGCTCTGACCCGAGATATTCGCGTGCTTAATTTCTCCGCTGAAGACATGAAATCTATCATGGGTGCGCTTCCTGCGTATCAGTCAGTGCAGGTAGAACAGGGCGTGTATAACGGTGTAGAAAGCTTTACGGCACCAGCGGTTTGGAACGTTTTGGTCGTTAACCAGCGACTTGACGAAGAGTTGGCTTACAACATGACCCGCTTAATTTTTGAAAACGCGTCAGCATTACAAAATTCACTCAGTGTCGCAAAATTCACCACGGTGGAAAATATGAACCAGCTAAGCGCGGTGTCTCTACATCCGGGTGCCCAAAAGTATCTTCAAGAGCAGCAGAGTAAGCAAGCGCAATAGGGCAGGTCAGTGAATGAAAGACAATAGAAACTGGAACCTGTTGGTTACCGAGCGTCTGATTGCTGTCGCCGCCATTTTTGCTGTGTCGTTATCAGCATTTCAGATTTGGCAAGGCATTACAGCGTCGTTAGCTGCGCCCACATTTCGCCCCATTCATATTAGCTGGGTGCTGGTATTGGTATTTTTGGTTAAGCCGACATTCTCTTTAAACAGAACAACGTTAGTCTACCTGCTTGGAAGAATGATCGATCTGTGTTGCATGGTACTTACAATCTGGGCAACCTGGCGTATTAGCGTGTTCGATTACGATGATATGAGCTTTCTGATGGATGGTCTTCAGCTGACGGATACATTTGCAGGCGTAGTCGTCATCGCGATGTTGCTTGAGGCGACGCGACGTACTGTTGGTGTCGTGATGTCTTGGTTGGCAATCGTCTTTATTCTCTATGCAATGTTTGGCTCACACTTACCGGATGCCATCGCTAGTAAGAGTTTTTCTATTGAAGAGATGATTCGCTTCCATATTTTCTCGACTAACGGCGTGTACGGAGCACCATTGGGAATTGCTGCTGGCGTGGTGTTTACTTTCGTGCTATTTGGCGCGTTTCTTCAGGTTACCGGAGCGGGTCAATTTTTTATCGACTGTGCCTTCGCTCTGGCTGGTAAGTATCGAGGTGGTCCGGCGAAGGCGAGTGTTATAGCCTCTGCTGCGCTGGGTTCGATTTCTGGATCAGCAATTGCGAATACGGTTACGACGGGCTCGCTGACCATTCCGATGATGAAAAAGCTAGGTTACCGACCAGAGCAGGCGGCTGGCATTGAAGCTGCGGCGTCAACCGGTGGGCAAATCATGCCACCCGTTATGGGGGCTGGGGCTTTTGTGATGGCGCAGTTTACCGGTATCGCTTACTCAGAGATCCTTCTAGTTTCGATTGTTCCTGCCATTCTCTACTTTGTTTCAACGTTGCTTTATATCCATTTGATGGCGTGTAAGCTCGGCTTGAAAGGTATGGCGCAAATAGAGAGCATTAAAATTGTTCTGGTTCGAGGCTGGCACTTCTTAGCTCCATTAGTCTTTATTACGGTGCTATTGATGTTGAGTTACTCGCCTGTACTGGTCGGAATTGCAGGTTGTGGCGCTATTCTTGCTGCGGCTATGGTGCGTAAGTCGACGCGAGTTTCATTGAAGCTGATCTTACAGGGAATGAAAGAAGGGGCACTGATGGCTCTGCCTATCTCTGTAGCTTGTGCTTGTGCAGGTATTATCGTTGGTGTAATTGGACAAACCGGAATTGGTCTGCAGTTCACGCAGTTCCTGCTTGCCATGTCGGGCGGTCAATTATGGTCGGTTCTCGGGCTGGTGGCATTGGCAGCTTTGGTTCTTGGAATGGGGCTACCAGTTACTGCTGCGTATATCGTATTGTCAGTAATGGCGGTACCAGCATTGACCGATTTAGGTGTTAGCCTGCTTGCCGCGCATATGATCGTTTTTTGGTTGTCACAGACCTCTAATATCACTCCGCCGATCGCTCTGGCAGCGTTTGCGGGCGCTGGTATTGCAAATGCCTCACCAATGAAATCAGCGATTCAGGCAATGAAGTTGGCGCAAGGGTTCTTCTTAATTCCGATTATGATGGCCCACGGCAATCTCATCTGGTTTAAAGAGTTCTCATTGTTCCCATTCGCTTTGTCGGTGATCTACACACTCGCCTTGATCGTTGCGTTTGCGGGCAGTATTGAAGGCAGGTTGTTTAACCCTCTATCTAAGGTCGCAAGAGGAGTACTACTCGTCAGTGCGTTGGTACTGGCATTTGGCGATAGTGATGTAATCAACATCGCAGCCACGGTGGGTATTCTTCTGGTTACCGTTTTGAATCAACTGAAAGTATTCACACCACTCAAAGTCGGTGCTGATTAGAGACATTTCAGGATAGTATTGCCCTCAGTCGTTTCCGGGCGGCCGAGGGCATTTTTATAACGCGCTATTTGATTCTTTTGGGCTGATACCACTCTTCCATAAACTTCAAAAACGCACGCGATGCATTAGACAAGTAGTGGCTGCTTTTCCAGCCAATACCGAATTCGACTTTTAGTGCTGGATTAAACGGTACGCAAACTAGTGGCTCATTTTCTTGCACTATTCGTCTCAGGCATGTGCTAACTCCTGCCTCCTTTTTCACTAAGGCTTTCACGAGTTCGATTAAGTTGGTCTCAAAGCGTATATCTGGTTTTAAATTGTGCTTCCGGCAGTAACGACTGACGGCTTCACGCAGCAAATATCCTTCCCGAAACAGAATAAGCGGTTGCTCGCAGAATTGTTCCAGAGTTACGTTCGATAATTGGGCAAATGGGTGGCTCTCATTAACGCAGGCAACGATTTCTTCAGGGCACAATGAGACGTATCTCAGTTGATCAACGGGTTTATCTGTGCGGACGAATGCCAAGTCTAAAGCGCCTTCTAAAAGCATTTTTTCTAGTGTTGCTGTGCCGTGTTCCTGAACATGAATACGAATATTAGGGTAGGCTTGGTTAAAGGCTGACAGTGCTTCAGGGAAAAAATAAGACCCAAGCATTGCAGAAACACCAAAATCGATTTTGCCGCGTTCGAGCCCTTTCAGCTCATCCATTTCAATCTGGGCGAGTTCAACATCTTCCAGAATCCTGCGCGCATGGAACAGGAATCTCATGCCATCAGAGGTGAGCTGAATCTGTCTGCTGCTGCGATTGATCAACTTCAGACCGATTTCTTTCTCTAATTTTTGCATGCTAACACTGAGTGCCGATTGGGCAATATCCAGTTGATCGGCTGTTTTGGTAAAGTTGCCGTTCTTAGCTAAAGCGACAAAGTACTGAAGACGTTTGATGTCCACGTGACGTTTCCATGAGGTTTATGATGCGAACAAAACAGAATACAATATACATTCTGGCGATTGAAATATAGGCTACAATCACTTTTGGTTATTAAGAAGAGAAAAGCAATTAAGAGAAGATTACGATCACAGTCTTAATGCTTCTGTTGTGAATTTTGACAAAATCCTAGGGCATATCTACTGGCTGTCCCACATCACGTCACATTGGTCTTCAATGGCAGATTTGAGCAGTTCAACAAGTGGCATTGCTCTGTGACCTATCGATACGACCGGTTCTGATTGCTCGTCATCATCATCATCTGCTTCTTGAACGGATTTATGCTCTGCTTCTGCTGCTTTGGTTAACGAAGCGGTTAATCTGGCGAGCGCTTCTGGCAGGTCTTGAGCTGAGATCGAACCGGGCACAGTACCGCTATGCCCCATCATCTTTATCATATTGAGGGCAATATCGCCGAACATGGTGATATTGGCATGGCTTTTACAGCGAAAGGTGATCAGCATGGTTTACTCCGGTTTTTCCTAAATATGTTATACCAATCGTAGCAAATAACTGGTTATTCTAGCTTGTTAAAATACTAGATAACAGCGTTAACATTTTTGATTGTAGAGTAACTACTTATCGAAAAATGTTGCCTTGTTCTCAAGCATTTTTCCTACGCTATTTCTGACCACTTACTTACTGTGATTGGTATTCGCCAGTTTAACCGGAGTTTACCTAAATAGTGGAATCAAATTTTTTGGGATCGGAAGACGCTTACGCTTTCCTGTCTAATCAAACAAGTTCTTCAGGAGTCTGCTGATAGGTTTTACTCTAAGCTAAGCTGACTTAAAAAGCTCACCGAAGCAGCAGGCTCAAAAAATTTAGACTGAGAGAGCGGTACTTTGGTCGAACTCTTCAGTATCTATCTCAACTTGTTGAGCGACGTTGTAGCGCGTGCCGGAAACATTGTCATTGTTGATGAGCTGCCCCATTTTTTCTAACAGGTCGCTAGATAGGGTTACCGACGTTGCAGACACATTCTCGGTGAGATGGTCGATATTGGTGGTTCCCGGAATAACATGAATATGATCGTGTTGATCCAGTACCCAGCGCAGAACGATGCTAGCCAGACTCGCTTTACTTAGCTCAGTGTCAGACTCTTGCTCGATCAATTGCGCCAGTTGTGCCACCAGATGCTGGTTATGGGCAAAATGCTCATTATCGAATCGAGGCATGTTGCGACGGATATCTTTAGGCGTAAAATTCGTCGGGGAATCGATTTTACCCGTCAAAATTCCACGCCCTAACGGACTAAATGCAACAAACGCCGTCCCCAGTGCTTTACAAGTTTCCAGCACTTTGAACTCAGGGTTGCGAGTCCAGAGAGAATACTCGGATTGTACGGACGCAATTGGGTGGATTTGAGCAGCTTTTGTTATTGTCTCTGCGGATACTTCAGACAAACCGATTTCACGAATTTTGCCTTCTTTAACCAGTCTGCTTAGTTCGCCGACACTTTCTTCGATAGGGACGGTTTTGTCCCAGCGATGAAGGTAATAGAGGTCAATTACGTCCGTGTTTAGACGTTGTAAGCTACTTTCAATGTTTTTACGCAGCGCTTCAGGGCGACCATTGATCTCTTTCTTACCTTGTTCGTTAATGAACATGCCACACTTGCTGGCCAACAGATATTCATCTCTTCTATGCCCAACGGCTTTGGCCACCAGTTTTTCATTGGCACCGCCACCATATAATGTCGCGGTATCAAGATGGTTGTAACCAAGATCGAGGGCATGATTGAGTAAATGAATACTCTGTTTCTCATCCGGTGGTGTGCCGTACGCATGAGACAGGTTCATACATCCCAGACCGACAGGGTTACATTGAAATTGGCCAATTTTGCGTTGTTGCATAGTAAGATTCCTTAGCTGTGTTGTCCTTAAATGAGCTGCTCTTCGATGCGGTGCAGTGTTTCCATCGCTGACAAGCATTGGCCAACACTAGAGTTCGGCTCTTTCCCAGTCTTAATCGCTTCGAAGAATTCACGGTCAATCAATTCAATACCGTTGTTTGACACAGTAACACCCGTCAAATCAATTTGGTTGTCATAGCCGTCGTACAAATCATCGTAACGAGCAAGGAAAGTACCCTCATCACAGATGTAACGGAAGAACGTACCAAATGGCCCTTCGTTATTGAATGACAGAGAAAGCGTACAAATCGCGCCTGATGGCACCTTCATACCGATGCTCATGTCCATTGCGATGCCAAGATCAGGATGGATAGGGCCTTGCATGCCTTGAACTTGCGATGCGGTTTCGCCAGTTTGATATTGGAACAAATCCACTGTGTGACAAGCGTGGTGCCATAGCAGGTGATCGGTCCAGCTTCTTGGCTCGCCTTTCGCGTTGGTGTTGGTACGGCGGAAGAAGTATGTCTGCACATCCATTTGTTGGATGTTTAGCTCACCAGCCTGGATTTTGTTGTGAATCCATTGGTGGCTTGGGTTGAAACGGCGAGTGTGGCCAGCCATTGCAACTAAACCGGTTGCCTTTTGAGTCTCGACCACTTTGTAGCTGTCTTCGATGTTATCAGCCATAGGAATTTCGACCAAAACGTGCTTGCCAGCTTCCATACACTGAATCGCCTGAGATGCGTGCACTTGAGTTGGCGTTGCTAAGATAACGGCATCAACATCGTCACGAACAAGTGCTTCTTCAAGCGTCGTCACACCTACAGCCTGTGAATCATACTCACTGATCAGAGCATCAAGCTTGTCTTGTTCTGGAGAAACCATAACTGATACGGTTACGTCGTCGATATTTTGGATGGCTTCTAAGTGCTTACGGCCAAAGGCACCAGTTGCACCAACTACACATACTTTCATAAATAATCCTTTATTACACTTGGTTAAGAGGAAAGGGTATCGTTTGATTGGATGGGTGACGCTGAGTGCTCCATCGTATTCAAAATTTGATTAGATAACTGTTCTAACGTTTGATTATCGACAGTTACATTTACATCCGACATCCGTTGATGCCAGTTGATTGCGCCGCTCGACATACTGGTATCGATATCAAGTGAAGCAAGTGTCTCGACTACCGATTTAAGTTCTTCGCTTCGACGTTTCCCGTGGGTGAGCATTCTTTCCATATGGTAAACCGCCAATTGCGACAAATTAAATTGTGGGTAGCTCTTTTCCAGTGACTCAATCACATAGGGAGCGACCCCGGCACGATGAGCAGCAAGCATACATTCTGTTGTTAATGCTTCCAGACCTTTCACCATTGCTGAACGCAACATTTTTATTTGTGAAGCATCGCCAACCTGCTCTGAAATCACGGTGACGTCAAAACCCAAATACTGCAATTGTGGTGCAACCAGAGTGGCTTTTTTTCCAGAAATGTACAGTGGGATTGGCTTTGAATTCTCTTTTACCGGACTCATTATTGCAGCGTCAATATAGGCTGCGCCCTGAGACTCTACCAACGTTGCATTGTGTTTTTTTACACTCGGAGCACAAGAGTTACAGTCAACGACAAACTGCTTTTCTGTTAGCGCACTACTGAGCGGTGCTAAAGCCAAGTTTGCCTGATCGGGTGTAACGAGAGAAAAAATAACCTGAGCGCCACAAACGGCTTGCTCTGGGTTAAACGCGCCATTGACCTGAAATTGGATGTAATCCATCAGTTTTGCTTCACGTGTAGCCTCATCGCGTGTTTTGATATCAAAAGCACTGATCACTTCCGGTGCATTATCACCAGCGATGCTGATAAGTGCTTGAGCGGCTTCACCGAAGCCAATAAATGCGGCGCGAGTTGTTTTCACCTTTGATACCCGAATATGTTGCTTCACCGACAACGACTGTAACATTTGGATAAAAACACGAATAATCAAAAGATGATAAGAGGTATTCAATTTTGAGAAAGCGCTGCCCGAATTAGCCTGACATTTTCAAGCCATTCTTACGCAGAAGCGATACGAAATGCGTCTGTACTGTGGTCGCGTACCAGTTCTTACGCATGGTAAGGCCAATCGGTCTAGATTGCTGGCTACAATCAAAAGGTAAAATCGTAAAGTGGCCTTCGTCCAGTTCACGTTGAATTTGATGTTGAGAAAGGACAGACAGGCGATCACTACCCAGTATCAATTCTTTTACAAGCATCTGCGAACTGGCTTCGACTAAACGTGTTGGGGGCTGTAATCCGCCATTGATAAAGAGGTCTTCAAACATCTTGCGTCCTGGCGTATTGGCGCTGGAGACTACCCAACTGGCTTGATGTAAATCCTGCAGAGTGACATTCGCTTTTTTGGATAGCGGGTGATCGTGGCGTGCAAAGACTTTGTTTTCGGATTCGAACAGGGTTTCCTGACGAATATCGGTACTCGGGATCGGAAATCGCAATGCGCCGATCAGTACATCGATTTCACCGTACTTTAAGTGGTTGAGCAAATCGGAGTAGGGGCCATCGATAACCTGAATCCGGCAGTCTGGATAGCTTTGGCTGAATTCATTAATGGTAATAGGTAGCAAACAGGTACGAGCTAACGGCAGACAGCCCACTGTGATCACACTGTTATGACGGTCGCTAAGTGCGTCGATCTCTTCGATTCCTTGCTTTATTTCAACAAATGCGAGCTTACAAGCTTTGACGAGAGCGGTGCCGGCTTTACTTACGACAATACCATTACTGATTTTTTCGAATAGGGTGACATCTAAGATCTCTTCAAGATCTTTGGATGCGCGGTAAACGGAAGACTGGGATACCTCCAACAGGCGGCTGGCTTCGGTAAACCCCTGACCATCCGACACGGCAACTAACGCCTTCAGGTGTGTCGACGTCATATTGTATAGAAATCGATGAACGTTGCTTTTGCGTTGCCCTTTGGCGATCTTGAGTGTCTCCGAAATCCCGTGTTCGATATGATCTAACGCCCTGTCTATACGAAACGCGAACGCTTTAC
The DNA here is from genome assembly GCF_026000435.1 of Vibrio sp. STUT-A11. Lineage (NCBI taxonomy): Bacteria > Pseudomonadati > Pseudomonadota > Gammaproteobacteria > Vibrionales > Vibrionaceae > Vibrio > Vibrio sp. STUT-A11. Next base: position 1,059,757 of record NZ_AP026764.1, read on the forward strand.
CTTGCGGAGTCGGTGTCATGCCATCACTGGTACGTTCAAAAAGTTCACTGTGAATACTCTTTTCGAATTTTGAAATCGCTTGAGTGATGGCTGGTTGGGAGAGAAACACGGTCTCCGATGCCTTACTGATGCTGCCTGTTTTGACGACTTCAGAAATGGCGCGTAAGTGCCGAATATTTGGGATGTTAAACATAAGACCGCCTGTAAATGAGCAATGTAATTATCAGTGTTGAATATGCAATTCGGAAAGCTGGTAACGCTGATGGGGCAACGATTCTAGAAGGCAAGCCCACATTAACTTTTCACTTATTTAGACATGTTTAAGCATAATGCTAAATGATTAGGTTACTTTTTTGTTTATAAATTGTGACGCCAATCTCCTATTTGAAATTGTATACAATGGAGGGTGTTTATTTTTTATTTAATATTTCAACTCTATAAAATTTGGTTTAATTTGTTGAATTTATGGATTTTATTTTTTATTGTTCTCAATTGATAATTATCCCTTTATCTAAAAATTGAATGGCACCTTCACTATATGAATTATAGGTCGTCTTAGGGTGAGTGCTAGATTGTGGTGTCGTGAAAGCGATTTTTGTTATAAAACTAGTTGCATTTTTTGAGTAGGATTACTTAAGTATTTTTGTTGCGTTCTAGATCAGGCAATGATGACAATTTTCTAATTGAGTGTCGGAAACAAAAAGGTCTGTGACTCGCGATTTAAACTCAGCAATATCTCGCTAGCGATACTATTTAATTGATAGTTAAAGCTAATATTTAAACGTTCAGCAGCTCGTTATAAAAATATCGTAAGTGACCGAGACTGGCTTTAAAAAATAAACGGCGTTACATGGTAAGTACTCCAACTTTCAATAACCATAATTCCCCCTCCTTTATCTCGACCATTAAATAAAAAATTCATTTTTCTAACACCTGTTAACTTTTTCTAAATTTATGTATTTATTGATCTTTTATTGGTTTTTTGGACGGTAAGGGTAAAGTTTCTATCTCAAAAACTTATACCGTAAAAATAAATTGAAATAGTCGAGTTGTTATCTCCGTCGGTATAGTAGTTATACACAAGTGAATTCCAGATGCAGGATTCAAGTCGTGGTTGAATTTATCAGCCAAGACATTTTCACAGAACTAAGCATCTCGAGGTTATTTGAGTATAAAAACAAAACAACAGAAGGAATTGATGAGATGATAATCGATTGCCACGGCCACTATACCACTACACCACCGCAAGTCGGTGATTACCGAGAAAGCCAAAAAGCAGCGGTAGCAAAAGATCCAAAATACGTTGGAGACAAAGGTACAATCAGTATTTCTGACGATGAGATTCGCGAAAGTATTGAAAATAACCAACTTCGTCTGCAAAAAGAGCGCGGAACCGATTTGACTATCTTCTCTCCTCGCGCAAGTTGGATGGGACACCACATTGGAAACGAGCATACTAGCCGCTTCTGGACAGAGCATCAAAATGATTTGATTCGTCGTGTGTGTGACCTATTTCCTAACAACTTCGCACCTGTTGCTCAACTTCCTCAGTCGCCGGGTGTGACGCCTTCTAAATCGGTACCCGAATTGGTTCGCTGTGTCGAAGAGATGGACTTTATCGGCTGTAACCTAAACCCAGATACCACGGGCGGCTTCTGGAAAGATGCGTCTTTGGGTGACCGAGCGTTCTACCCACTTTACGAAAAAATGGTTGAGTTAGACGTTCCGGCGATGATCCACGTATCTGCGGCGTGTAACTCTTGCTTCCATACCACTTCTTCACATTATCTGGGGGCGGATACCACGGCATTCCAACAGCTTCTGATGTCGGATGTATTTAAAGATTTCCCTGAGCTGAAAATTATTATTCCTCATGGTGGTGGCGCAGTGCCTTACCACTGGGGACGTTTCCGCGGTATTGCACAAGACATGGGTCTTCCACCATTAGAAGAGTCAGTTCTGAAGAACATCTACTTCGATACTTGTGTATACCACCAAAAAGGCATTGACCTACTACTGGATATTCTCCCTGCGGAAAACATTCTGTTTGCGTCTGAGATGATTGGTGCGGTACGTGGTATCGACCCAGAAAGTGGTCACTATTTTGATGATACCAAGCGTTACATCGATGCAAGCGACAAGGTCAACGACGAAGAGAAAGCGCTTATTTTTGAAGGCAACGCTCGTCGTGTATTCAGCCGTCTGAAGGCATAAGGATTAATATTATGCAAAATAATGTTGTAGTTCAGAATATTCAACGTGCAGACAAAGACGTGATTGAAGGTCTGCGCAAATGTGGCGTTGCTACTATCCATGAAGCTCAAGGTCGTCGCGGCCTGCTGGCACACTACATGCGCCCAATCTTCCAATGTGATGCAGTAGCAGGCTCAGCACTGACCATTTCTGGTGCTGCGGGTGACAACTGGATGATGCACGTGGCAATTGAACAAGCTCAGGACGGTGACTTTTTAGTCTTCGCTCCAACTTCGCCATCCAACCACGGTTTCTTTGGTGACTTATTGGCTACTTCAGCTCAAGCGCGTGGTGTGGTTGGTCTGATCATCGAGGGCGGTGTACGTGATACGCGAGATTTGCGCGAAATGAACTTCCCGGTATGGTCAAAAACCATCTTCAGTGAAGGCACTATTAAAGAAACATTGGGTTCAGTGAACGTGCCAATGACCTGTGCAGAAGAAATCGTCTACCCGGGTGATGTTATGGTCGCAGATGAAGACGGTGTTGTGGTTGTTCGTCGCGACGAAGCAAAACAAGTACTTGTTGCTGCACTCGACCGCATCGAGAGAGAAGAGGCGAAACGTGTTCGCTTAGCAAACGGCGAACTTGGCCTGGACATCTATAATATGCGTGAGCGTTTAGCAGAAAAAGGGCTCAAATATGTCTAACCAAGCCCCTTGTATGTGGATGAGAGCGGGTACTTCAAAAGGCGCATACTTTGTTAAAAGTGACCTGCCTTCAGACCAGTCTTGTCTGGAAAGCTTTCTTCTCGCGGCAATGGGCTCACCTGACGAGCGTCAAATTGATGGGATTGGCGGTGCCGATCCCCTGACTTCTAAAGTTGCGATCGTTTCACCATCTGAAAGAGATGGTGTCGATGTAGATTATCTTTTCTTACAAGTGTTTGTGGATCAACCATTGATCAGCACTAAGCAAAATTGTGGCAATATCTTAGCGGGTGTTGCGCCATTTGCGATAGAGCGAGGCATCGTGGAAGCCCAAGAAAAGCAAACGACAGTAAGAATCTACATGGAGAACACCGATCAAATCGTGACGGTGACCGTGAATACGCCGAACCGACAAGTGACCTACGAAGGTGACTGTGAAATTGATGGTGTTCCAGGTAGCGCTGCGCCGATTGCGGTTACGTTCGAAGATACTGCCGGATCAACTTGTGGCGCACTGCTGCCGAGCGGCAATGTCGTTGATGTGATTGATGGTATTGAGGTGACCTTAATTGATAACGGCATGCCTGTTGTCGTCATCAATGCTCAAGACCTCGGTATTTCCGGCGATGAAAGTCGCGACCAACTCGACAATAGCGCGGAACTAAAACAAAAGCTGGAATCAATACGGCTGCAAGCAGGACCGCTAATGAATCTCGGTGATGTTGCCCAATTATCGGTACCTAAAATGACATTGGTGAGCAAAGCCCAGTACGGCGGCGCTATCTCTACTCGTACCTTTATCCCTCACCGCTGCCATGCTTCCATAGGTGTACTGGGAGCCGTGAGTGTCGCGAGTGCCTGCATTTTAACGGGGTCGCCTGCACAAAAACTGGCATCAATCGAGCAAAGTGAAACTTTAGCGGTAGACGTTGAACACCCGATAGGCAAAATGAGCGTAGTGTTGGATATAAAAGACAGCCAAGTCCAAGCTGCAGCCATTTTGCGTACAGCCCGAAAGTTGTTCGACGGAATCGTGTATACAAATAGATAGAATATAAGGACTGACCATGGACAAGGATTATCTGCCTTTTCACCCTAATCCAAGCGAACCCGAGTTTAAGGTGCCGGAAGGTGCTGTGGATAGCCATTGCCACGTATTTGGCCCAGCAAGTAAATTCCCTTACTCGCCAAAACGTAAGTACACGCCGTGTGATGCCTCTAAAGAGCAGTTATTCGCACTAAGAGATTACCTCGGCTTCAGCCGCAACGTTATTGTTCAGGCGTCTTGCCACGGTACAGACAACGCTGCTTTGGTAGATGCGCTCAACACCGCTGGTGATTTAGCTCGCGGCATTGCCTTTGTCGATGAAACCGTCACTGACGAAGAGCTGCAACTGATGGATAAAGCCGGCGTTCGTGGTGTGCGTTTTAACTTTGTGAAACGTCTTGTTGATACCGCGCCAAAAGAAACGCTTAAGCAGATTGCCGATAAAATTCGTCCACTGGGCTGGCATGTTGTTGTCTACTTTGAAGCTCAGGATATCGATGAAGTTGCGCCATTCCTGAATGAACTTGATATGACCGTTGTCATCGACCACATGGGACGTCCTGATGTCTCGAAAGGCGTCTACAGCGAAGAGTTCGAGAAGTTCATTAACATGATGGAGAGTAACCCGCAGATCTGGACGAAAGTGACCTGTCCAGAGCGTTTGACGCTAACGCCACCAGACTACTCAGACGTGGTTCCTTTCGCTCGTGAGTTGGTTGAACGCTTCCCTGAACGTGTACTGTGGGGTACTGACTGGCCGCATCCAAACATGAAATCACACACGCCAGATGACGGTCACCTTGTTGATGTGATCCCAAAAATCGCACCATCGGAAGAACTGCAACAAGCGCTGCTTGTCACTAACCCGATGAAACTGTACTGGTCGGAGGAAGCTTAAAATGTCTTATCTTGATAACAAGTCCTCAATTGAAGGTACCGTTCTGTTTGACGGTGAAATGGCTCGTAAAGGTTACGGTCTGAACAAGATGTGCTTTTCTCTCAACACGGCTGCGGCTCGCGAAGAGTTTCAGCGTGATGAAATGGCTTACTGCGATAAGTTTGGTCTGACGGAAGAGCAGAAAGTCGCGATTCAAAATCGTGATGTGCTTGGCTTACTAAAGCTTGGCGGAAGTATTTACTATTTGGCTAAGTTTGCCGGCATGCTTGGTCTGAATATGCAAGATATTGGTGCGATTCAAACCGGAAAAACGGTTGAAGAATTTAAGCAAATGTTAGTCGACGCGGGGAAATAATCATGGCAAAAATTATAGGTGGTATCGGTACTTCACATATCCCTGCTATCGGCAAAGCGATAGAAAACAATCAACAACAGGAACCGTACTGGAAGCCGTTGTTTGATGCGTATCCTCCGATTCTTAAATGGTTAGGGGAAGAAAAGCCAGACGTTGCGATTCTGTTTTACAACGACCATGGTCTGGAATTCTTCATCGATAAGAAGCCGACCTTTGCTATTGGTGTCGCAGACCGTTATGAAAACGCCGACGAAGGTTGGGGTATTCAAACGATTCCAGATGTGAAAGGGTCTCCAGACTTAGCGTGGCACATTTCCAACCACTTGGTTGAAAATGAATTCGACATCACGATTTGTCAGGAAATGAAAGTCGACCACGGTCTGACGGTTCCTATGCAGCTTCTATGGCCGAATTACTCGTACGATAATGTTCAGGTTATTCCTGTTTGTATCAACTGTGAGCAGCATCCAATGCCTTCTCCAAAGCGTTGTTACGACCTGGGTAAACAGATTGCTGCGGCAGTTGAAAGCTTCGATCAAGACTTGAAAGTGGTTGTGCTTGGCACAGGCGGTCTTTCACACCAGCTGGACGGCGAGCGTGCAGGGTTTATTAACAAAGAGTTTGACCTGTACTGCATGGATAAACTGGTTTACGAGCCAGAGTGTCTGACCAAACTTTCTGTTCTTGATCTTATCAAAGAGGGTGGCGCTCAAGGCCCTGAACTGAACATGTGGCTTGGTATGCGCGGAACGCTACAAGGTGAGCTGAATGTGTTGCAAAGCAGCTACCACGCACCGATCTCAAATACTGGCTCCGGTACGATGTTGATCGAGTCAAAATAGTCGTTCGACGACTTGTTCATTCTCTCCTTGTTAAGCGGTCCAAACTAACGGACCGCTTTGTTTTTTCTCATATATCTTCTTTGAGTTGTATTTTAAGCTATCAACCAGCTTTGATATCGTCACTCATTTGGTTTGTAACTCAGGTATTGTGACATGTCTGCTTTACTCACGGGCTTAGCTTTTAGGAAGCCTTGAATAAAGTTACAACCGTAATTGTGTAGTGTTGCAAGCTGTATTTCAGTCTCTACACCTTCAGCAACCACATCCAATGAAATCGCATGAGACATAGAGATAATGGCTTGGCATAATTGGGCAGACTTATGTGCATTATGATCAATATTGCGAACAAAACTGCGATCCATTTTTACGATATCAACGGGATACTCACTAAGTACTGAAAGGGAAGAGTAACCCGTACCAAAATCATCAAGATAAATAATGACGCCGAGTTTTTTAATTTCCTCTAACGCTTTAACCGTACATGGTGAGTGATTGAGTAAAAACGACTCTGTGATTTCAATCCCCAATAAATGAGGCGGGAATTGATAGATGTTGAGAGTGTCTTGCAATGTTCGGATGATATGCTTTGATTCGAATTGTTTTGCTGACACGTTGATATTGATTCTAGGCGTATGGGTGAGTGAATGATTCTGCCAAAGTTGCTCTAAAGTCTGACAGACCTGCCTCACGACCCAGTCGCCAATCTGTATGATAAGGCCTGTTTCTTCTGCTACCGGGATAAACTCGGCCGGAGATATTAACCCTTTCACTGGATGGTTCCATCGAAGTAGCGCTTCAAAACCAGATACTTGTTCTTTCTTTTGGCAATAGATGGGTTGAAACGCCAAAGAAAGTTGCTCTTCCTTGACGGCTTTAATGAGGTCTTGTTCTAGCACAAAACGCTGCTTGGCCGCAGTAAACATATTTTCATTGAAAAAGATGACTTTTTCAGCGCCTGATTCTTTGGCTTTGTACATCGCCGTATCAGCTTCACGTAAAATACTTGCGAGTGACTGAGTGGATGAAGTAACAATTGACACCCCGATACTTGCACCTAAATGACAGGTTTGGCCATGGATGTAATATGGCTTTGTGAGGAGGTTGGAAAAACGTTGGCATAAGTCTCGTGTAACTTGCTTATCAACTTGATTAGGTAGGCACACCACAAATTCATCTCCACCTAAACGAAAACAAATATCCTCTTTTCGAATGCTGTTTTTGAGACGATTAGCGACTTCTTTTAGGACGAGATCACCGATCAGGTGCCCCATGGAGTCGTTGACAATTTTAAACCTATCAAGGTCGATAAAGAGAATCGAAAATCCTACACTTTGCCGTGTCTCAATTTGTCTCCGCTGGAAATTTATTTGTCCGCTGAGTGCTTTTCTATTCAACAGTCCAGTAAGTTCATCTTGCGTCGCCTGGATCTCAAGGCTGCGGGTTTTCTCTTTTACTAACTGTTCGGAGACCCTTAGCCGATGAGCATAAAAAGCAACGCCAAACGAGACTGATGCGGTAAGCAACAATATAAGTACTACTGCTGCTGAGCCGTAAATCAGCACGCTATACTTGTCCTCTATTGTTGAAACGGATATCTGCCACCGTTGACCTATAGTCGGTAAAGTCACTTCTTGGGTATGGGATATTTTTCTTTCAAAACCAGAGGTTTTCTTTAGGGCGACATTGATATGTGATTGGAAAACAATGGTATGTGTTTGTTCACTGAGGTTAAGCACCGAGATGTTTAGTTTCTTCGAGTTTATTTCACTCTTCCATGCCACACCTAAAAATTCATACAATAGTATACTTACCACCACAAAACCTTGTAGCTTGCCATCTCTTTCCATTACAGGAAGAAACATCCGCATACCTTGAATACCATCCTCATTGAATATACTGGTAGTGATGTCTTGCTGATACAGTGCCTGCTCCATTGCTGTAGCATCATTACAGTTTGTGTCTAACCTCTGTCCCAAATAGTCGCTGGCTTCAAATTGAGGTGAAACATAGTAAACAGGCAGTGTGGCTTCTTCTAACCAATTTGCACATGATGCGGTTTGTTGGATATCTGGAAATAGCTGAAAACCAAGCAAGCCATCATCTTCAGCTTGCGCTTTAAACTGATTCACGTCACTTAAAGCGGTCAGTGGTAGCCAAAATACAGAGTTAATACCTGAACCTATTTCAGTTCTATCGTTGAGAAAATTTTGGAACTGTTCTTGAGTCGGGTTGTTTCCATTTTGCATAAATTTATGAGTGGAGTAGAGCAACTCAGAAAGGGCTGCCGTTGATTGTTCAAGTGATTTGACCTTGCTGCTAAATTGAGTTGTTAGTTGAGCATGCAATCTTCTCGATTCATAGAACTCAATGGTGAGGAAACAGAAAACTGCAGTAACAAGACCTATTACCCAGATAGGGATAAGTGATTGGTGGAAAAACGAGAACTTCAATGTGGATTAACTCAAATAGTGATCTTCTTAGTTATTGATAATAACATAATTTATTTATGTAATGATAATTATTATCAATACATATTTGGCTTGAACTATTCTTGGCGCTAAAACGTGGCATGAAATGAAGGCAAATGAGTAAAGACATTTACGAGGACAGGGACCAATTTGATTTAGCTAAGATTCACTGAATCAAAGATGGGCAGAAATGAGTTTGGACAATCTGTCAGAGCTGATTCCACTTTGGGTTCGTCAAACGATTTACCGTGATTAAGCCAATTAAGGATACGTCAGCATCCTTAATTGGCAGGGGTTGTTGCATACTAAAGAGTACTATTTTGTCGGCTTAATCTCTTCATACGGTAAACCGACATACTGCTCGGCAATCATCGTTTTACCTGATTCACTATGCAGGCAGTAATCCAGTTCAGATGTCATGAGGTGACTGAATATAGCGCCATCCGTGTTGTTCACGCTGAGTTCGTCAAAGTCATGCAGCATATTGGTCATCCACCATGAGAAACGCTCACCGTGCCATACTCGTCGTAAGCAGATATCTGAATATTGCTTGATGCACTCCATGTCGTCGTTTTTGTAAACTTGAGTCATGATCTTGTACAACGTCGCCACGTCAGAGGCTGCCAGGTTAAGCCCTTTGGCACCGGTCGGCGGTACAATGTGTGCAGAGTCACCCACTAGAAACAATCGACCATATTGCATCGGTTCACACACAAATGAACGCAGTGGCGCGATACTTTTTTCGATACTAGGTCCGGTTTGTAAGTTTTTGCTCGCTTCAGCTGGTAAGCGTTTTTTCAGTTCGTCCCAAAACTTATCGTCGCTCCAATCTTCAACTTTATCCGTTGCGGGAACCTGTAAGTAATAGCGTGAACGAGTGGATGAACGTTGGCTGGCTAAAGCAAAGCCTCGTGGGTGTTTACAGTAAATCAATTCGTCATCAACAGGTGGGGTATCGCTTAGTAGGCCAAGCCAACCAAACGGGTAGACTCGCTCATATTCTTTACGGATGGTATCTGGAATCGTTGGTCGGGATACACCATGGAACCCATCACAACCAGCAATAAAATCACATTGCAATTCATAAAGGGTACCTTCGTGCTCAAATCGAACCGCAGGGTTAGAAGAGTCAGGCGCGACAATCTCGGTAACTGGCGCGTTGTAATAGCTTGGTAGGCCAGCAGCACTTCTTGCTTCCATCATATCTCGTGTGATTTCTGTCTGCCCGTAACAAGTCACGACTTTGCCGCCAGTGCGCTCTTTCAGGTTGATTCTGGTACTTTCGCCGTCGACACTAATTTGGAAGCCGTCATGAACATGCCCTTCTTTGTCCAAACGAGCGTTACATCCCGCTTCTCTGATGAGGTCTACAAAACCTTGCTCAAGGATGCCTGCACGTATTCTGGACAGAACATGATCCGCAGTTGAACGTTCTACAATGACATTGTCGATACCTTGTTTCGCAAGCAGTTGACCTAGTAATAGACCTGAAGGGCCAGAGCCAATAATTGCAACTTGTGTTTTGATAACTTCCATTTTAAGCACTCCGCTTGTAGTGATTCCTTGTGTTTCTATTTTGTTAATAAAGTGTGATTCTCTCCATTCACATACAGAGCAATTTCTTGTACTTTTAGGTCATGGTGTGATGTTTTTTTATCGGGTAGGTAGGTGATGAGTTCGATATCTGATGTGCCAAGGTTCTTCTTATATGGAGAAGAGAGTGACAGCAATAATTCCGAGTTTGTTCACGTGGAGACCATTGCTGCTCGCAGCGAAACCAGAGGGTGGCGTATTAAGCCACATCGCCATGGAAAGCTATTCCAAATCTTAGTTCTGGATAATGGAAATGCGAAAATATCCTTAGATAATAAAAAGATACATGTTAATAATGCCAGCGTGATTGCAATTCCTACTGGGGTCGTTCATGGCTTTGTTTTTTCGCCGAATACGGAGGGATATGTTGTCAGTATCGCGGAACCGATGATTCAACATTCGGCGTTATCGTATGCAGAAAGTGTATTTGAGACGGTTCTGGATAAGCCAAGAGTGCTCTCATTTTCAACCGAGGATAAGGTTCTTACTCAACTGCATGATTATTGTAATTTATTGTCATCTGAATTAAATGCTCACGATGTGGGAATGAGACAAGCCTCTGAATGGTTAGCAAAGATGATTTTATTGACTCTGTTCCGAGCAATAAAGCAACAAGACGAAGAGACCAACGTTGGTGGTTCCATAAATAGTCACTACTATCAATTCCAAAAACTACTAGAGAATAACTATCGTCGTCATTGGACTGTCGCTCAATATGCGCAAGCGCTGCAAACGTCTGTTTCGACGTTAAATCGCGTATGTCGCAAATCAAAAGGGGTAGCGGCAAAAGCGATTATTGCAGAGCGGCTATTTGTGGAAGCGAAACGAAGCCTTCTGTATACCCAATTACATGTTGACCAAATTGCCTACAATCTGGGATTTGAGGACCCGGCGTATTTCTCTCGATTCTTTAAAAATAAATCTGGGTTGAGCCCGACTTCTTTCAGACAGCTCAACCCATTTGACACGGAATATTAGTGAATGGCAGGATTAAAAAATATCCAGATCATTACCGAGTACGACTTCTCCGTCGTAGCTCGCCTGTATTTCTTCCACTACGGATTCGATAGGCGCGCTGTAATGGAGGATATGGCTAAGCACCAGCAATTTAGGTTTTGCTTCAGAGGCTATCTTTGCTAGCTCACTGGTTCTGGTGTGACTTGTGGAATGATAATTTTGCCAAAACTCAGAAAGTTTTGAGAGCCCTTGCTCACTGATCACTTCGTGCACCAGTACATCAGCCCCTTTCGCGACTTCGATCATCTTGTCTGAATAAGCAGTATCACCACTGATGACCACAGTTTTGTCTGGCGTTGTCACTTTGTAGCCAAACGCAGGGCGGATATCACCATGAGGCACGGTAAACGCTTCGATTTTGACGCCATCTTGATCGTAAACGGTGTTACTTTCAGTGTATTCCGTCACGTTCATCTGGTAGTTAGTCGGGTCTTTTAACGGCTGTTTACCACTTGTGCGTAAACCAATATCAACCGACAACATGTCATAGTAGCCAGTGACAAATTTTTCCGTACCGACAGGGCCATAAAGCGATACTTTGTCGTCACGTCGCCACCAATAGGTTGCTGCCAATTCTGAGATATCCAGAATATGGTCACTGTGAAGGTGGGTGATGAAAACGTGTTTGATGTTGGTAGGGTAGAGGGCTTTGATGCCTTTCTTTTGTGCTGCTTCAATGGCTTTTTGAACCATGCCACCGCCCGCATCAAAGATAAATGCAGTATCGTTGTACACAACGGCGGTCGATGGGCCAGAGCGGTTTGCGTCGGGAACAGGAGTCCCCGTTCCTAATAAGATGACATCGGTTTTGGCTGAAGCACTGACGGATAACAGCAAACCTAGGGCGTAAGTTATCGCAGGCACACAAATACCTGATCTAAAGATTTTCATTAGATTCTCCGGAAAGTTGGGTAGGGGATGAAGCCCTCACCACAGTCCGTGTGGCGAGGGTTTTAGGGGTCATTATAGAAGTCCCAAAGCGAGCGATGGGAAGCCGATGATCAATAGCAGTCGAGTGACATCTGACATGACGAACGGGAAAACGCCTTTATACATATCTTTAATGGAAACATCTGGTGCTAAAGACTTGATGACAAATACGTTCATCCCAACTGGCGGTGTAATTAGACCGAGTTCAACGGTAATAACGGCAACGATACCGAACCAGATTGGGTCAAAGCCTGCTGCCTGAATGAGTGGGTAAACCACTGGAACAGTAAGTAGTAGCATCGCAATACTATCCATCACACAGCCTAGTAGGATGAACAGCAACAGTACCGCAAACAGAACCATGTATGGAGAAAGTTGCAAGCTATCAACCACTTCTACCAATGTGTAAGAAATTCTTGAAACTGAAAGGAAGTAGCCAAAAATCTCGGCACCGATGATCATAAAGAAGATCATGGAAGAGATGGCGAGCGTTTCTTCTACCGCTTCAATAAATTGTTTCCACTTCATTCCTCGGAATAGGGCGATAACTAACGTACCTGCCGCGCCAATAGCTGCCGCTTCAGTTGGAGTAAACAGACCAAAGTAAATACCGAGAATGATTAAAGCGAAGATACCCGTAAATGGAACCAAGCCTTTAAGCCCTTTAACTTTCTCTGCAAAGGAAGTCTTCTCACCTGGTGTTGCAAGCTCGGGTTTTAACCATACTGTGATAGCAATGGTCGCACAGTATAGGAACAGGCCGAGTAATCCAGGAATTAGGCCAGCGATAAACATATCACCCACAGACTGCTCTGTGATCAAGGCGTAAAGCAGAAGGGCGATAGAAGGCGGGATCATGATGCCTAACGTACCACCTGCCGCCAGTGTCCCCGTAGCCAAAGACATTGCGTAGCCATTCTTTTCCATTTCTGGCAAGGCGACGCGAGACATGCTCGCCGCAGTCGCCAGAGAAGAGCCTGAGATAGCTGAGAACACACCACAAGATGTTACTGCTGCCAGTGCCATACCACCACGCCAGCGACCAAATAGCGTTCTTGCACCATGAAACAGCTCTTGAGACATTTGTGCTTTAGAGGCAAATACCCCCATGAGGATAAACATAGGAATAGGGCTAAAGCTATAGTTAGACAGGGTCTCAAATGGGCCGCTATCCAGAATCGCCATTGCAGAAGGAAAAGCAACAATAGAGCCGAACCCAACAAACCCAGTTACCGCCATAGATAACGCGATAGGAGCTCTGAATGCCATCATTACCAACATTAACGCAATACAAATTAGACCAATCGTTGAAGCATCCATTAGACTAACTCCTCTTTGTTTCGTTGTTGCACGTTACTTTTTTTGGTGCTTGACTTTGCTGGCGCATCACCGCCACTTTTAGTCGCTTGTTTATGACAGTGGAAAACCAACTCGCCTGCGATGATTAACGCTCGGACTGCAAGTAGCACCGTCGCAATAACCACTCCTACATAGATATATTGAAGCGGGATCTGTAAATCCTGTGTGGTTTCTCCGGTAAGAGATGCCGATTCAATCGCTTCATAGAAGCGCACTGACATACCTGCGCCTAGTAGTGCAAAACCGAGGTTGTAGAAAGCTTCAAGATATATCTTCAGGCGCTGATTCATTTTCTCGGTAAACAGATCAACGATGACCTGAGACTTAGCGACCGAGTGAGGCAGGGTCAGCAAAATGGCAAATAGCAAACCAAACTTGATCAGCTCGATGCCCCCAACAAAAGTCCAGTCGATGCCGCCATCAGTAAAATCAAAAATCGCTCTAGTGATGACATCAGCAAGAGTGATGAACATCATCGACACCAAAATAAAACCTGCGCCCAAGTGGGCAATATGTGCCGCACGATTGACTAGGTTGATGAGTGTTTTCATAATCTCATTCCCTTGTTCTGGCTTTAAATACAGTCTTGAGAAAGTTCCATTGCGCGCTTGTATACGTCGCGTGCGGCTAGTCCTTTCGATTCTAAATCAGACAAGTAGTTTTCGATCACTTTATCGAAAATTGGTTTCCAGGTTGTTTCGTTGTTTAACTCTTCAATGCGATTGATGGTGTGCCCAGCCGCTTGAGCTTCTTCCAACCCTTTGCTGTCCAAATCATCAAAAACTTGCGCTGCAATTTGTGACCACGCAGCTCCTGAGTTCTTGTCGATAACCGCTTTAAGTTCATCATCAAGCGAATTGTAGACGTCAGTATTCATCGTTACGATGAATGCCAGAGAGTACAGTCCACCTACTTCAGTATGGTTTTCCGCAAGTTCATTTATTCTAAAGCTCTTTACGCCTTCCCAAGGAAGAGCGACACCATCAATCACGCCGCGCTGAAGAGATTGATAAGATTGTGGCGCAGGCATACCGACAGGTAACGCACCAAGCTCTTCTAGTAAGCCGCCGATAACTGCTGTTGGACGGCGAATACGCAGACCTTCCAGATCACTAGGTTGCTCAATATTTTTGCCTTTCACGTGCAATAAGCCGGCACCGTGGGTAAATAGGAATAGCGGTTTAGAATCCTTGTATTCGTTTGCAAACGCGCCTTCTTCGTATAGCTTCTGAATAACACAAGAACCTTGAGTTGCATTTTGTACCACCCCTGGCAGCTCAACGATTTGAGTCAGAGGAAAGCGGTTAGCTGAGTAGCCTTGCACCGTTGCGGTCATATCTAAAATACGGTGTTTAACGGCATCATATTGGGCTGGTGGTTTCGCGAGAGTAGAAGACGGGTATAACTCTACGTTGATACGGCCATTGGAGTCCGCTTCAACGTTGTCAGCCCACTTTTGATAGATCTCTTTATGAATATCAGATACAGAAGGCCAAAAGTGCCCGAAGCGCAATGTAACGTCTGCGGCGAACGCAGGCGAAGCTAGCAGAAGTGATGACAATGCAGTGGCAGCAGTCTTTTTAATAATCGTATTCATACTTAAACGTCCAATTGTGAGTAGAGTGTATTTTGTAAAGCGCTTTTTTAGTCAGGCTATTATTTTTCTGTGGGCTGAATAAAATCGTCAGCTTTTACCTATCGACGGTTTTTACCTTATGTAAGATGTTAAGGTTAAGTTAACACTTGATTAGCCATCAGGTTAGTTCGAAAAAGGAAAAGGCTATTCAATTTTTGAAATTCTTTGACTTTAATTTACATTTAATACTGGCAGGTAAGAGAAGGTTTTGTTTTTTAAATGATTGATTGATATAACTTTAATGTATAACCTTCTGGTATTGACTCCTGAGTGTGAACGTCTCTAATGTATGCAAACATGATGGTTCAAAAAGTAGCTATAATGTGTATTTCATCAGTTGTTTCGTAGGAGTGTGATATGTGTGGACGGTTAAATGTTATTAACGAACCGCTTTGCGAAATTGTTTCTGAACAGCTTGGGATCAGTTTTAAAACGGATACTAATAGAGACCTTAGCCCGACACAGATTGTTTCTGTCGTTGGGCTATTGCACGGTGAACTTCAACAACTTGACTTACCCTGGGGTATAAAACCTGATTGGGCAAATAACCTTATCTTTAATGCTAAAGCCGAAACCGTCGCAGTTAAGGCAACATTTGCTCATGCATTTGAATTTAACAGAGTCATTGTTCCATGTTCGGGCTGGTATGAGTGGAAAGAAGAAAACGACAAAAAGACCAAATATCTATTCAGCCTTGGCGAGAGCAATGTTTTATATATGGCAGGTATTGCTTTGAATGATGGAAAAGATCTTGTCACATTAACAACAGAGCCAAATGAACAATGCAGCGAATTTCATCATCGTATGCCTTTGTTGATAACAAATGATGAAGTCTTGAACTGGATAAGTGGAGAGGGCAAAAGCGTATATAAGCTGCTAGATAATCAATTTAGTGAAACGTTGACGATAAAAGGTTAGCGATACTCTTTAAGACGCTTTCATCCTAAAGAATATCGCTATGATGATGTTAGTTTGTCACATGATACTTGGGAGCCATAGAGACAATGGCGGAATAAGTAGTAACAACAGTAATCTAACGATATCTGCGCACCAATAAGGAGTGACGCCTTTGAATATCGTGCTGGTTTTGATGTCTTTGACGACGCTACTGAGCACAAAAATGTTTAATCCTACCGGAGGGGTAATAAGACTGATCTCAGTGACAACCACGACCACAATACCAAACCAGACCAGATCAAAGCCTAAGCTTGCAACCAATGGGTAGAACACTGGAACTGTCAGCAGAAGCATCGACA
This sequence comes from Vibrio sp. STUT-A11, assembly GCF_026000435.1. Taxonomy (NCBI): domain Bacteria; kingdom Pseudomonadati; phylum Pseudomonadota; class Gammaproteobacteria; order Vibrionales; family Vibrionaceae; genus Vibrio; species Vibrio sp. STUT-A11. Next base: position 1,076,062 of record NZ_AP026764.1, read on the forward strand.
GACTTTCGAACACCGTGCCGAGTAGGATGTAAATCCCCATGATAGCCAGAATGACATAGATTGGTTCTGCGCCGAAAGACGACATCCAGGTGACGAGCTCATGTGGCAAACCAGTACGGTTTACAAAGTTGGAATAAATTAGCGCACCGATAATGACCCCAAACAGCATGGTTGAAGTTCTCGCGGTATCAATCAGGATCTCTTTAAGCACTATGAGGGTGAGAGAGCGGCGGTAGAGTGCAATAGCAAAGGCACCACCGGCACCAATACCAGCCGCTTCTGTAGGGGTAAAAGCGCCCAGATATATTCCACCCATCACCAGTGCGAATAATCCAAGAATACCCGAGACAGACTTCAGCGCGGCTTTTTTATCTTCCTTAGACATCTTTTCACCTTTAGGGCCTGCATTTGGGTTGCGCCATACAACGTATTTTGTTGCTAAAAGGTACATGAAGATACCAAGCATGCCCGGGATAAATCCTGCTGCGAATAGGTCACGAATGCTCTGTTCGGTGAGTACGCCATAGATGATCAGAATGACACTTGGCGGGATCAAGATCCCTAGCGTTCCACCAGCCGCAATGGAAGCTGCAGCTAAGCCATCTGAATATCCATACTTTCTCATCGAAGGCATGGCAACCTTAGCCATGGTTGCCGATGTCGCCAAGCTAGAGCCAGAAATGGCAGAGAAGCCACCACACGCTGCTACGGTCGCCATTGCTAATCCCCCTCGATAGTGACCCAAAAACGCATAACAAGCTCGGTACAGTTCTTGAGACATTCCCGCTCGAGTGATTAAGTTCCCCATCAGAATGAACATAGGAATGACCGACAAACCGTAATCCTGCGCTGTGTCGATCAGTCGCTTAGCACTGATAGTTAGTGCGCCATTAAAATTCCAGTCCCCCAAAGCTGCATAACCTATAAATCCCACCACACCCATTGCAAACGCGATCGGCATTCTTAACAGTATTAGTATCATCAGTACTGCGAAACCAATTAAGGCAATAGTCATATCAATCCCTCTGATTTAAATACTCTTTGTTAAAGATTCGCGTAACCACTAAAACAAGCGAAGTGATTGCGGTTAGCCAGCATGAAATAGCCAGAAAATAGACAAAATAATAGGTTGGGATTTCGAGATATTCGGTCATCTCGCCGTACATCAGTGCTCGGTCACCCAGTTCCCAGACTTTGAATCCCATAACTGAGAGACAAAGAGAAACCACGGCATCAAACCCCATATCGCGTATGTTTTTTACCTTTCTGGGAATGATGCTATCGGCCAGGTCAACGCTTATGTGCTCTTTACGCCATGTCACCAACGGCATCGTAGAGAAAATGAGCGCACCTAAAAGTAACTCTGTGAGTTCTACACTTCCGGTTACTGGCTTTTCAAACAGGTAGCGTCCTACTACATCGATACAGGTAAGCAGCATCATTGAGAGTAATATCAGACACGCACACAGCTTCAGAAACTTATCCAAAAGTTGGGCAGTAGACTCCCAACTTTTGGTAAACCAAATTAATGAGTTGTTCATCATTGATTCCTAAAGCTCGATTGGCTCGTAGTCATTAACGATTTTTCTGAACTCGGTTAATGCTGCTGGGGCGTCGACTTTACGTGACTTAACCGATTTCACCCATTTATCGTCTAGACCTTGAGTCAGTTGCTCATAGTATTGAACATCTTCATCAGACAAGTTCTCTACTTTGCTGCCTGACGAGATAATATCAGCTTCACCAATTTCGTCGGCTTTAGACCAGTAACGGCCGGCAAGTGCGGATAACTTTTCGCCAGATACGCTTCTGATTGCCTGACGATCTTCTTCAGAGAGTTTTTCCATAAATTGAGGACTGATGAAAATGCCAAATGAACCGAGATATAAACCAGTTGGTAGCTTGTAGCTGTATGGTGCGACATCTTTAAAGCGAGCGGCTTTCATCATGTCCATTTGCATGAACAGACCATCTGCTACACCTTGCGATAGCATCTCATACGCTTTTGTCGCAGGTGCGCTTACTCCCGAGACTCCCAGAAGGTTACCTACTTCAGTGGAAATACCACCACCTACACGCATTTTTTTGCCTTTCAGATCTTTAAGAGATTCGATAGGCTCACGCATATGGACTTGTCCTGGTCCATGAACAAATACCCCGGCCAGTTCAACTCCGTTGTATTCAAATGAGTTTTTAAAGTATTTCTCGTTAACGCGCCAGTGAGCGACAGAAGCGGCTTCACCACCGGCCTTGTTGCCCGGAAGCTCAGCAATTTGAGTTAAACGAAAACGCCCTGGGAGGTAACCATGAAATGTCCAAGCGGCATCAACCGCGCCATCTTCGACTAATTCAACAAGACTTTTGGGGTGAGCCAAGTCGTATTCCAGTTTAATCGTGACACGTCCATCAGTGGCTTCTTCTATCCATTTCCCCCAAGTTGGCAGTACATCAGCATTCATTGTCTGCATTGGACTGAGCCATGTTGCGATTTTTAGTTCGTGCGTTTGTGCTTGAGCACTGTGACTCACCAATAGAGTGGAAGCGAGCAATCCTGCCAGGCCTTTAGCTACGGTTGATTTAAACATACTGATTCCTTTGTAAGTCCCATTTAAATAAATTAATTTCCCAATCACGTGACACATAATTAGGTCAAATGATAATTTAAACGTATCATTTAAAATTGTGGTTGTGTATCATGGTTGTTAATGAATTGTGATTTTGTGAGTCAGAACTTGTTTTAAAGATGAACAACACAGCCATTTTCATAAGTGATGTGCTAACGCCGAATTCAGCATGTCATTTGGTGGAAAACTCTAGTGAGGCAATTGCTACAGCATTAAGGATTAACGAGGTATAGAAATGGAACAATTAACCAGTTACGTAGCCGGAGAATGGTATTTTGGAAGTGGGAAGCCACGTGTGGTTTCAAGTGCAATTACCAGTGAAGCGTTGTATCAGGTCAATGCGGATGGCATGGATTCTTCTAAGGTCCTGGAATACGGAAGAGAGCGAGGCACTAAAGCGCTTTCCAAAATGACGTTCTTAGAACGTGCCAATATGATCAAAGATTTGGCTAAGTACCTGCTTTCCAGAAAGGAAGAATTTTACGCGCTTTCACAACACACTGGCGCAACGAGAATGGATTCTTGGATTGATATTGAAGGGGGTGTCAGTACCTTGTTCAATTACTCTAGTCTTGCCAACCGTGAGCTACCGAACGACACCATTTGGCCGGAAGATGAATTACTGCCTCTTTCTAAGGAAGGCGGCTTCGCGGCTCGGCACTTTCTGACTAGTAAAACGGGCGTAGCTCTTCACATTAATGCGTACAACTTTCCTTGCTGGGGTATGTTAGAGAAGCTTGCGCCGACATGGTTAGGCGGTGTGGCGGCGATAGTTAAGCCGGCAACAGAAACCGCATATCTGACGCAAGCAATGGTTAAAGCGATGCAAGACAGCGGTATTGTGCCTGAAGGGGCTATTCAGGTTATCTGTGGCTCTGTCGGCGACATGTTCGAGCACCTCGAGTATCAAGATGTCGTAACATTCACTGGTTCAGCGCAAACAGGTCAAATGCTGCGCTCTCACCCTTCGATCACGCAGAAATCTATTCCATTCACGATGGAAGCTGACTCGTTGAACTGTGCCATTTTAGGTGCTGATGTTACGCCTGATATGCCGGAGTTCGCGCTGTTTGTACGTGAAGTGGCTCGCGAGATGACAGTGAAAGCAGGACAAAAATGTACCGCGATTCGCCGTGCCATAGTACCCGAACATTTGATTGATGAAGTTGCAACTGCACTAACGTCAAAACTCGAGAAAGTTGTCGTCGGTGACCCTGCAATTGAAGGCGTTAAGATGGGCGCGTTGGTGAGTAAAAGCCAACTAGACGACGTCAAAGAAAAAGTCACAACGTTATCCAATTATTGCGATGTACTGACGGGTGGAAATACGTCAGACATGAGTGTTCAGGGCCCAAGTGAGGGCGCTTTCTATCCGCCAACTCTGCTTCGCTGCAACAACCCTCATGAGGTAGAGGAAGTCCATTCTGTCGAGGCATTTGGTCCGGTATGTACACTTATGCCATACAGCGACCTTAGCGATGCAGCAGTGTTAGCCAAAAAAGGTCAGGGCAGCTTAGTAGGCAGTATCGTTACCGCTTCGGTCAGTGTCGCTGCTCAGCTTGCACTTGAAATTGGTTCGTCGCACGGCCGTTTACACGTATTGAATGAAGAATCATCCAAGGAGTCTACTGGTCATGGCTCTCCGCTGCCAATGCTTGTTCATGGTGGTCCGGGACGTGCTGGTGGCGGTGAAGAAATGGGTGGGTTGCGTGGAGTAAAACATTACATGCAGCGCACCGCGATTCAAGGCTCACCAACCATGCTGGCTAAAATAGGTCGAGAGTGGGTTCGCGGGGCTGAAACGGTCTCTGAACCTATACATCCGTTCAAAAAGTACTTCGAAGATCTGCAAATCGGCGAAACCCTTACGACAGCAAGAAGAACGATAACAGAAGCGGATATTGTTAACTTTGGTTGTTTGAGTGGTGATCACTTCTATGCACATATGGATAAGATTGCGGCAAAAGACTCCATGTTTGGTGAAAGGGTTGCGCACGGGTACTTCGTCATTTCAGCCGCTGCAGGTCTGTTTGTGGAAGCCGCACCAGGGCCTGTCCTCGCCAACTATGGAATGGAAGGACTGAGGTTTATCGAGCCGGTTAAAATCGGCGATACCATTCAGGTTCATTTGACGTGTAAGAAGAAAATTAAGAAGCGCCAGCGTTCTGCTGAAGAACAGGCACAGGGTGTTGTGGCCTGGGATGTCGAAGTGTGCAATCAGGAAGGAAAGCCCGTTGCACTTTATACGATCCTTACCTTAGTCGCGAGACAGCAAGGTGACTTTTAACTGGTCAGATATTCACTAAAAATTTCTGCAAATATTACACAACAGGGCCATCTGGCCCTGTTTTTTTATCACAATTTTAACAATTAAAGACGTCATATTTTACTTTTTTGTAATTATTGTGTTGCGAATGGATTTTTACGTGATACATTAAAATTACAAAAAATATTTAATATGTATCAAATGGGGAAGGGAATGTCTTCTGAGCAAACGTCATTCGAGCGAAAAATCGAACAAGAGATTGCAGTCGAGCCTAAAGATTGGATGCCTGATGGATACCGTAAAACACTGGTACGTCAGATAGGTCAGCATGCTCATTCAGAGGTGGTAGGAATGTTGCCAGAAGCCAACTGGTTAACACGTGCGCCATCTCTGCGTCGCAAGGCGGTATTGCTTGCAAAAATTCAAGACGAAGCAGGTCATGGCCTGTATCTGTATAGCGCGGCAGAAACCTTAGGTGGCGAGCGTCACGACCTGTACGAAAAAATGCTGACCGGTGAGATGAAGTACTCATCCATCTTCAACTACCCAACTTTAAGCTGGGCTGATGTTGGTGTGGTTGGCTGGCTTGTTGATGGCGCGGCAATCGTTAACCAGGTGGCATTGTGCCGTACCTCTTACGGACCTTATGCACGCGCCATGGTGAGAATCTGTAAAGAAGAGAGTTTCCACCAACGTCAGGGATACGAGGCATGTCGAGTACTTGCTGACGGCAGCGATGAGCAAAAAGCAATGCTTCAAGACTCTATCAATCGCTGGTGGTGGCCTGCGTTAATGATGTTTGGTCCGAACGACAGTGAATCTCCAAACTCAGCAAAAAGCATGTCTTGGAAAATCAAACGCGTGAGCAACGATGACCTACGTCAGAAGTTCGTTGATAACACGGTTCACCAAGTTCATTCACTGGGCATGACGATTCCGGATCCAGATCTGAAGTGGAACGAAGAAACGGGTCACTATGAGTTTGGCGAGATCAACTGGGAAGAGTTTAACCAAGTGATCCATGGACACGGCATTTGTAACCATGAGCGTTTGAAAGACAAGCGTGATGCCTGGGGAGCGGGCGCTTGGGTTCGTGAAGCTGCTGTCGCTTACGCAAAAAAACAGATCGAAAGCGCAGCCTAGTCGCGCCGACAAGAATCGAAACAGATTAAGGAGAATCAAGATGAGTTCATTTAACTGGCCGCTGTACGAAGTATTCGTTCGAAGCAAACAAGGTTTGGACCACAAGCATGTAGGCAGTGTTCGTGCTTCTGATGGTCAAATGGCGCTTGAAGCCGCTCGCGACCTTTACACTCGTCGTAGTGAAGGCTGTTCTATTTGGGTGGTAGAGTCAAACCAAATCACTGCGTCTCAATCGAGCGAGCAAGGTCCATTTTTTGACCCTGCTGAAGATAAAGTTTATCGCCACGCTAGTCATTACACCATTCCTGCTGACATCAAGCATATGTAGGGAGTAAGTCATGAGTGAGCAACAAACAAAAGTAAACTACTTACTTCAACTGGCAGATACCAACCTTATTCTCAGTCATCGTTTATCTGAGTGGTGTGGTATCGCACCGGAACTAGAGATAGACATCGCATTGGCAAATATTGGCTTAGACCTGCTTGGTGAAGCCCGTAACTTTTACCAATACGCTGCAGAGCTTGAAGGGAGTCAGAAAACCGAAGATGACTACGCTTATCTTCGCGAAGAGCGCGAATACAAAAATCTACTGCTGGCAGAACGTCCAAATGAAGGCTTCGATATTTCGATTGTACGTCAGTTCCTTTACGACAACTACCATGCGCTGCTTCTTCAGGAGCTGGCGAACAGTGCTGACGAACAGTTGGCAGCTATCGCTAAGAAATCCCTGAAAGAGGTGGCTTACCACCTGAGATACAGCTCAGGTTGGATTGAACGTTTAGGTAGCGGCACCGAATTAAGCCATAAAAAAGTTCAAACAGCATTGAACGATTTATGGCGTTACACCGACGAGATGTTTGAGCCAAGTGAAGAAGAAATCGCGCTCGCAGAGCAGAACATTATTGTTGATGTCTCTGAACTAAAAGCTCAGTGGCAACGCAATGTCAATGCAACGCTAGAGAAAGCGACGTTATCGATGCCTGAGTCTAAGTACTTTTTGCAAGGCGGTAAATCCGGTAAGCACAGTGAACACCTAGGTTTCATTTTGGCGGAACTTCAGTACATGCAACGGACTTATCCAAACCAACAGTGGTAGGGCGTGCTGATGATTAAGCAAACACTCGATTCGCTTTCTGATCCAGAGACGCACCGCGTTTGGCAGTTAGTTAACTCGATTCCAGACCCGGAAATTCCGGTTATTTCGATTGGTGAACTGGGCATGGTTCGTCATATTGCCAAAGTCGGTGATGCCTGGATAGTGAAGTTCACTCCGACATACTCCGGTTGCCCAGCGACAGAAATGCTGATGAACGATATCCGAGACACCCTCAACATGGAAGGGTACGAGGATGTGAGGGTTGAAGTACAACTTGATCCAGCATGGACAACAGATTGGATTCAAGAGTCGAGCAAACAAAAGTTACGTGAATACGGAATCGCGCCACCAGACAGAAAAGCGTGTATGCACACAGCCATCAACGCACAGCCTGAATGTCCACATTGTGGCAGTGTTGATACAAAAATGGTGAGTGAATTTGGTTCCACAGCTTGTAAAGCACACTTCCAATGTAATGCGTGTTTGGAACCATTTGATTACTTCAAGTGCATATAAAGTAAGGGATTATTATGACAGATTTTTACCCATTGAAAGTCGCTCGTGCAGACAAGGAAACGCCAGATTCTGTGGTGCTGCACTTTGACGTACCGCAAGACCTTGCCGATCAGTTTCGTTTTCACCCTGGTCAGCACCTCACTATTAAATCGAACATCAACGGTGAGGATCTGAGACGCTGTTATTCAATTTGCTCCGACCCGGGTGAAAAGAGTCTGCAAGTCGGGATCAAGGCCATTTCTGAAGGTCGCTTTTCCAATTTTGCCGTCAACGAAATTCAGCCCGGCGATGAACTTGAAGTGATGACACCACAGGGTCATTTTGGCTTTTCTCCAAGCCCTGAGCGTAGCGTAAACTACTTAGGTATTGCAGTAGGTTCGGGTATTACTCCAATTCTATCCATGCTTAAGACGGCATTAGAGCAGGAAGACAACAGCACTTTCACTTTGCTGTATGGCAACCGCAACGTAAATAGCATGATGTTTCGCAATCAATTGCTGGGCTTGAAGAACCGCTATCCGGATCGTTTACACGTTAGTTACTTCTTCTCACGTGAAACCAATGAAGTCGATCTATGGAATGGTCGTTTAGACGGCGACAAACTACGCGAGCTCGGTAGCAACCTGTTTAACTGGAGCGACTTTGACGCGTGTTACGTTTGTGGCCCGGAAGAGATTTTGGAATCTTGCTACACCGCGTTGGTAGAAGGCGGATTGAGCGAAGACAATTACCATGTAGAGCGTTTTAACACCGCAACCAAGTCTAAAGCGAAGCCAGCTAACCAATCAGAAAATACCCAAGTCACGCTTAAGCGAGATGGTCGCATCATGAAGATTGATATGACCTCACAAGATGACAGCTTGCTGGATGCAGCACTTCGTCAGGGTGTCGACCTTCCTTATGCGTGTAAAGGCGGCGTGTGTGCAACGTGTATCTGTAAAGTTAAATCCGGTCAGGTTGAAATGGGCACAAACTACAGCCTGGAAGCGGATCAGGTTGAAGCTGGCTACGTTCTGAGCTGCCAGGCGGTTCCGACAAGCAGTGAAATCGAAATCGACTTTGATGTGTAGAGGGTAGCATGGCATTACAAACCGATTATCAGGACCTGATCGGTGACATCTCCATTCAGGGGGTGTTAACCATCACGTTGAATCGTCCACAAAAGCGCAATGCATTAAGCAATGATGTACTGGAACACTTAGCGGAGTTACTGGAAGAGGCGTCTCTGGACACTTCCATTAAGTCGGTAGTGCTTTACGGCGGAGAAACGATATTTGCTGCAGGTGCAGATTTACACGAGATGTCGAGTCAGCAATCGATAGAGACTTGGCTAAATCCAAGACCGAAACTTTGGCAACGTATCGATCAGTTCGAAAAGCCTCTGATAGCGGCGGTTAATGGCTACGCGCTGGGCGCAGGGTTAGAGCTGGTCCTGCTTTGTGATGTCGTTGTCGCAGGGGAAGGCACGCAGTTTGGTTTGCCAGAAATCACTTTGGGCTTAATGCCTGGCGCAGGTGGCACGCAACGACTGTCTCGTACTGTCGGTAAATCTCTCGCGAACCAAATGGTGCTGACCGGAAAACCAATCTCGGCGCAAAGGGCTCTTAACGCTGGCTTAATCAGTGAAATCACGGTGCCACAAAATACGCTCAATAAAGCTCAAGAGATAGCGAAAAGTATTGCCCAACATGCGCCTTTAGCCGTTCGTGCCGCTAAAACGTCATTAAAATCAGTACCAAATGGCACCTTGGGCCAAGGACTGGTGATGGAAAGACAGTTATTCAGTCTGCTTGCGGAAACCCGAGACCGAGCGGAAGGAATCCAAGCTTTTCTTGATAAAAGAAAGGCGACATTTAAAGGGAAGTAATCAATGGAAGAATCAATTTTATTTCAGGTAGAAGCTGGTGTTGCTGTCATTACGCTTAACCGACCAAAGCAATTGAATAGCTTTAACCCGGATATGCACAAGGCGCTTAAGCGGGCGTTAAAGCAGGCGGAAACTGATGATTCAGTGCGCGCAGTACTGCTAACAGGTACTGGCAGAGGATTTTGTGCAGGGCAAGACCTTAACGATCGCAACGTAAATAGCGGCGCAGAAATGCCGGATCTTGGCGAGAGCATTGAGAAATACTACAACCCTTTGCTCAAACAAATTTCTGCAATGCCTAAGCCAGTCATTGCTGCGGTCAATGGTGTGGCTGCGGGCGCGGGTGCCAATATCGCATTGGCGTGCGACATCGTATTTGCGGCTAAGTCTGCAAGCTTTATTCAGGCGTTTTGCAAAATTGGTCTGGTACCAGATTCAGGTGGTACTTGGACACTGCCACGTTTAATAGGATCGGCGCGAGCGAAAGCACTGATGTTACTCGGTGACAAAGTAAGCGCGAGTCAGGCACAAGAGTGGGGCATGATCTGGCAATGTGTTGAAGATGAAGAACTTATCGCAAAGGCGATGTCAGTAGCAAACCATTTGGCTACGCAGCCAACGAAAGGGTTGGGTCTTATTAAACATGCACTGAATCACTCCAGCGAAAACAGCTTAGAAGTTCAGCTGGACTTAGAAAAAGATCTTCAGCGATTAGCGGGAAGAACAGACGATTACCGCGAAGGTATCGCTGCATTTTTCGAAAAGCGCGCACCTGAGTTTAAAGGGAAGTAAATCATGGAGTTTGTGATCAAAACTGTCGCGGTGATAGGTGCAGGAACCATGGGAGCCGGTATTGCACAAGTAGCGGCTCAATCTGGATACCAAGTGGTTCTGTTCGATCTTGAGCATGGCAAGGCAGAGCTGGCTAAATCGGTAATCGCAGAGCGTTTAGAAAAGCGTGTTGCGAACGGCAAAATGTCACTAAGCGCTAAAGATACCTTGTTAGATGCCATGTATTGCTCGGATGCTTTGCAAGATGTCGCCAGCGCGGATCTGGTTATTGAAGCGATTGTCGAAGATCTTGCGATCAAACAAAGCCTATTCAGAGATCTAGAGTCAATTTGTCGACAAGATTGTCTGCTTTCTACAAACACATCGTCTATTTCGGTGACATCGATTGCCAGTGCGCTGGCGAAACCGGAACGCTTCGTTGGGCTGCATTTCTTTAATCCTGCGCCGTTGATGAAGTTAGTCGAAGTGGTGCGAGGAATCGCGACTTCTCCGGCTGTGACTGAGGCAGCTAAGGAATGGGCGGTATCATGTGGTAAACACGCTGTGATTACCCGCTCGCTTCCGGGCTTTATTGTAAACCGAGTTGCAAGACCGTTTTATGCAGAAGGTTTGCGTGCGCTGGAGTGCGGCGTCGCGAAAGTGCAAGACATCGACTATATCATCACCCAAGCTGGTCAGTTCAACATGGGGCCTTTCGAGCTCATGGATCTGATTGGCCACGATGTTAACTATGCCGTTACCAAGAGCGTTTACGACGCGTATTACCAGGACAAACGTTTTACTCCGTCACTGACTCAGAAAGAACTTGTTGAGGCAGGTTTCTTAGGGCGTAAATCGGGTCGTGGCTTCTATTGCTATGATGCTTCAACTGACAAACCAAGTGTTAATTTGGCACAAAAATGTGTTCTGCCAGAGAACTTGTCGGTATCCCTCCAAGGTAACTGGAGAGCTGCCCCGAGCTTTGTTGAGCTGACTCAACTGTCTAACATAAGCAGTCAGAAAGGTTTGCCACTACTGTGTATAAACGACATCGTTGTTACGCCAGTGCAAGGTGTGACAGCGTCAGAGTTATCTGATCAGATGCAACGCCCTGTGGTTGTTTTTGATTACTGCCAAGATTACGGCGCGAGCGATATCATCGCGATTGCCCCTGCTTTGCAGAACTCTGCACAACAAACTGAAACTGTGATTGCTTACTTTCAATCGAAAGGCAAACAGGTATTAGTGCTGGATGATTATCCTGGCCTGATCCTATGGCGTACTTGGGTCATGTTGATCAATGAAGCGCTCGATCTGGTCAATCAGCAAGGCGCGTCTCTGGCCGATGTCGATGTAGCAATGAAGAGTGGTGTTAACTATCCACTTGGTCCAATTGAGCAAGGTGAACGCCTTGGCTGGCAACGAATACTGGACACACTCACTCATTTGCAATCTTTCTACTGCGAAGAAAGGTATCGTCCATCGCCACTGCTTCGCCAATTCGCAATTAAAGCAAAGGGAGGTGCAGCATGATAGTTGTCAATCCAAAGCAACTTTCGCAACACATGAGCGAAGCTGGGTGTGAAAAAGCGGTGGCTGAGAAGGCCGTTGCAGCGATGTTAGAAAATGACACTTGCACAAAATCGATGGGAATGGACGTCGTGGAAGTTGCCAAAGGGATGGCAAAAGTGACGATGCGAGTGACTCAATCGATGCTTAATGGCCACAGCACTTGCCATGGAGGTATGTTATTCACCCTGGCGGATACCGCATTTGCTTGTGCTTGTAATAGTGAAAACTTAGCTGCGGTGGCATCTGGATGCAGCATTGAATACATTCGTCCGGCTTTTGACAATGACCTGCTAACGGCCATAGCGAATGTGAAATCTCAAGGAAAAGTAACTGGTACGTATGACATAGAAATCGTCAATCAGGACCAAAAGTTGATAGCGCTGTTTCGGGGGAAGTCTCACCGAATTGGCACAAAGCTAGTAAAGGAGGACAGTTAAGTGACTAGTGCATATATTTGTGACGGCGTCAGAACCCCAATCGGTCGATTCGGTGGCGCACTTTCAAGCGTTCGAGCGGATGATCTGGGTGCAATCCCTCTTAAAGCATTAATGGAACGCCACCCAGACTTAGACTGGTCGGCAATTGATGATGTGATTTTGGGATGTGCGAACCAAGCGGGTGAAGATAACCGCGACGTGGCCCGTATGTCGCTATTGCTGGCGGGTATGCCGATCGAAGTGTCCGGTACAACAATCAACCGTCTGTGCGGTTCAGGCATGGATGCCATTAGCCATGCTGCACGCACTATCAAAGCGGGCGAAGCGAAGTTGATGGTTGCTGGTGGCGTCGAATCCATGTCGCGTGCTCCTTATGTGGTGAACAAGCCGACCACTGCGTTCGATAGAAATGGTCAGATGTTCGATACGACTATTGGTTGGCGTTTCATTAACCCGGCAATGCAAAATCAATATGGCACCGACTCAATGCCTGAGACCGCAGAAAACGTGGCGGAGCGATTTAAGATCAGCCGCGAAGATCAAGATGTGTTTGCATTGCGTAGCCAACATAAAACCCAGCAAGCGAAAGAGAAAGGGGTGCTTGCGCAAGAGATTGTCCCGGTTTCTATTCCGCAACGTAAAGGCGAGCCTATTGTTGTTTGCGAAGACGAACATCCTCGTCCGCAAACGACTCTGGAGCAGCTTGCTGCTCTCAAAACACCATTCGCAAAAAATGGGTCTGTTACCGCAGGAAACTCATCTGGTGTAAACGATGGTGCTGCTGCTGTGCTGATCGCTAACGACGATGCGATTAAGCAGTACGGATTGATTCCTAAAGCGAAAGTACTGGCAACGGCAACCGTTGGTGTAGAGCCTGCAATTATGGGGGTCGGACCAGCTCCAGCGGCGAAAAAAGTACTAGAAATAACAGGATTATCAATTAATGATATGGATGTTATCGAGCTTAACGAAGCATTCGCATCACAAGCGCTGGCGGTATTGCGTGAACTAGGAGTCGCTGATGACGCCGAGCACGTAAATCCGAATGGCGGAGCAATTGCTTTAGGACATCCATTAGGTATGAGCGGAGCTCGAATTGTAATGGCTGCGAGCAATGAGCTAAAACGTAGAAATGGGAAATATGCTTTGTGCTGTATGTGTGTCGGCGTAGGGCAAGGGATCGCGATGATCATCGAAAACGTCTGAAATTAAAACAAATACAACAGACGTGATTTACGGCCAATAAGAAACAAAAGGACTTACGAGGAGATCGACACATGATTAAGTATTCAAATACGCTGGACGCGATTGAGACCGCTTCTGTAGAGGAGTTAAGAGAACTCCAGTTCAGACGCATGAAGTGGACGCTTGAACATGCTTATAAAAATTCACCAATGTACACCAAGAAGTTTGATGAAGCAGGGGTGCATCCATCAGACTTTAAATGTCTGGAAGATATCAATAAGTTCCCTTATACCACCAAGCAAGACTTAAGAGATAATTACCCTTTTAATTCGTTTGCCGTACCGATGGAAGATGTGGCTCGTATTCATGCCTCATCCGGTACAACCGGGCAACCAACGGTTGTCGGCTATACGCAAAATGACATTGATACGTGGGCAAACATCGTTGCTCGTTCGATTCGTGCCGCGGGCGGTAGTGCGAAAGATTTAATTCATATCTCCTACGGCTACGGGCTCTTTACTGGAGGTTTGGGTGCACACTATGGTGCAGAACGTCTCGGCGCTGCGGTTATTCCCATGTCTGGTGGGCAAACCGAAAAGCAAGTTCAACTGATTGAAGATTTTAAGCCCACCATCATCATGGTGACACCATCTTACTGTCTCAACTTGCTGGATAAATTGGAAGAGCATTACGGTGGTGATGCATCGGGTTGTTCGCTGAAAGTCGGCATCTTTGGGGCTGAGCCTTGGTCAAATGAGATGCGTAAAGAGATAGAACGACGCTTAGGTATTGTTGCTCTCGACATCTATGGTCTTTCAGAGGTAATGGGCCCGGGTGTTGCGATGGAATGTGTCGAAACTCAAGATGGTCCAACTATTTGGGAAGACCACTTTTATCCAGAAATTATTGACCCTGTTAACGGCAATGTGATGCCTGATGGTGAGCATGGTGAACTTGTCTTCACCTCATTGACCAAAGAAGCGTTGCCGATCATCCGATACCGTACACGTGATCTGACCCGCTTGTTGCCAGGTACTGCGCGCACGATGCGTCGTATGGATAAAATTACGGGGCGCAGCGATGACATGTTGATCATCAGGGGCGTCAATGTGTTCCCATCGCAGATCGAAGAGCAGATTCTACAAATCGAACAGCTTAGCCCACATTACCAACTTGAAGTGATTCGCAAAGGTAACCTGGATCATTTGGTTGTGTTGTTGGAAGTAAAAGACAACATTTATCTGGACCAAAGTGAAATGATTACCAAACGCCTACAACATCAAATCAAGTCAATGATCGGAATCTCTACTACCATTGATTTACTTCCGGTAAATGGCATCCCTCGATCTGAAGGGAAAGCAGTGCGTGTAAGAGATTTGCGTCCAAAAGATTAACCGATAAATATACCACTCTTGATAAAGGTTGAATTCGAGAGTGGTATAACCGCCCTAATTGTGAATAATACAAAGATTAGTTAGGGAAACGGATTGGCTTTCAATAGTTAAAAACGAGTTAAAGCCAAACATGGAGCTATTTTGAACCAAGATCTACATTCATTTTTCGACGACATTTCCGGTCATCAATCTATTAGCGGTACCTCGTTAATTGTTTCTTATTTTGGAGACTATTTGTGGACATGCGGTGGGGGTATTTGGTTGGGCAACCTTATTCAAGCGATGGAAACACTGGGCTTGAATCAACGCGTCGTGCGTTCGTCTGTGTTTCGCCTGCATAAAGATGAATGGTTGACGGTCAATAAAGTCGGTCGAAAGAGTTACTACTATCTGGACCCGTCCAGATATAACGAAATGCTTAACGCCAACAAGAAGATTTACCATTCTGAGAAAGTTACGTGGAGCAAACGTTGGAATATTATTCATACGTCACTTGGCCCGACGAATAGCAGTAAAGAACAAGTGAGATACCTGCAACATAAAGGGTTTGGTTTATTCGACAAGGACTTTTTTGTTCAGCCAGATCTACAGCAATTGACGCCGGAAATTAAGCAAGAGATTACGCGAACCATCTCTAGCGCCAAGATATTCCAGCAGGCCGAATTGTATTCTGAAAGCGAAGATGCATTAAGAAATATGGTTCGACAGTCATGGGATATTGAGCGTATTGCTGAAAATTATCAGCAGTTTATCGAGCTGTTCCGTTCAGCATGGGCAATATTAGAGTCTATGTCGGATGACGCGATTAGTGAAGAAGATGCGTTTAAAATGAGACTGCTGGTTATTCACTTTTATCGCCGAATAATAGTGAAAGACCCGGACTTACCAACCGAGCTGCTACCGGAAGACTGGCCACGAAAAGAGGCTGAACAGTTAACTATTAATATCTATCGAAAAGTTCACGCTAAGGCACTGAGGTACGTAATGGAGAGCAGCGAAACTCCAAACGGAAAGCTGCCCGTTCCGTCACCAAACTACTACATCCGTTTTGGTGGTCTGAGTTAGAGTGAGCTTTGTAACAAGGAAGTACAATGCCCATATATCAGTTTGCTGACGTTATTCCCGTTATTCACCCTTCGGCGTTCGTTCATCCGAGCGCTGAAATCATCGGTGACGTCATTATTGAAGAAAATGTTTACATCGGTCCTCTGGCGGTATTGCGTGGTGATTTTGGCCGTCTTATCGTGAAAAAGGGCTCTAACGTTCAAGACAACTGTGTCATGCACGGCTTTCCTGGCAAAGAAACGATACTTGAACAAAATGTTCATGTCGGTCACGGAGCGATTATTCACGGCTGTTGTATCGACGAAAACACCTTAGTCGGTATGAATGCTGTCGTTATGGATCTGACTCGAATAGGAAAGGAGTCCATTGTTGGTGCGAACAGCTTTGTAAAAGCCAAGAGTGATTATCCGCCAAGGAGTATGATTTTAGGCAGTCCTGCAGAACGCAAAAGAGACGTATCGGACGATGAGCTCAAGTGGAAAGAGCGAGGAACATATATGTACCATCGCTTAGCCGAACGCTGTTTTAATGAGCTCAAACTTGTCGAGCCATTGACCGAAGTTGAAGCTGATAGGCCTCAAGTAAGTTGGGACGCTAACCACGAACCCAAAGTTAGTTAAATCCGCATACTACCTGTAAAGTACCTTTACTGACTTGCCTCTCTCAATAACCGCTTATCTATTTACGTGTGGTGAGAGAGGAACCTTCATTTACCCCTTATAAAAATTATTAATACCTTGGAGCCACTCAGGCTTTCTAAATCACTACGTTTATGTTCGTTGAAGCCAATCAACACATTAACACTAATAATGTAAATTAATTGTTTAATTAAACTTTCTTCTGGATCACAAATTCTTGTTTTAAACACCTTTAAACCTCTTTGACTAATTAGATTGAAACAAGATGCATTTAATTCATTAATTTACTGATAATTATTGACTATTTCTCTATTGATTGAATTGTCACCTTACTTTTCTGCAAATTAATTACCCTGAGGTTAACAGTTTTGGCAATACGTTAATTGATTGGGGTTAACAATATGATAACAATTGGTGGGGTTGGAAACGAAAGTATCACATATTGGAGGTGACGTTTGTTTCCCTTCCATTTTTTCTTCCTTCATTTAATACGCTTCGATTCTCCAGCCAGCGTTATCTATTTCAATCGAATGCTAATTTTTCCTCTATGTAATGATTCTTAAGCGGTTCTTAAGTTATGGCGATTAATCTTGGTGGCGAGTTTGAATCTTTCTTACCACTAACAGGAATAATAATATGGAACGTAAAACACTTTTAGCTTCAACAATGATGATCGCAGGACTACTTTCTTTTGGTGCTTATGCTTCTGACCCAACTTGTACTGAAGAGAGTCCGGATAACTGGATGCAATTCGACGCAGCTCAGAAAATGGTTGAGTCACAAGGTTATAAAGTTAAGAAATTTAAACAAACCGATACAGGATGCTACGAGTTATATGGCTACGACACCAGTGGTAAGCGTGTTGAAATCTATTACAACCCGGTTGATATGACGATAGTAAAAGAGGAAGTCGATGACTAAGAAAACTCAGTGGGATCGAGTCGTTAAACTCACCCACTGGCTTGTGGCTAGTTTGTTCTTGATAAACTATTTCATTACCGAGGACGGTAGCACTTTACACCAGTGGGTTGGGTATATTGCGGTTGGAGCCGTTGTCTTAAGGTTACTATGGGGATGTGTTGCCAAACCTCCGGCGCGTCTTACCTCCTTCTTACCCTCCGTTCCTAAAGCGATAGGGCATTTAAAAGAGGTGTATCAAACCCGAGTTGATGATCATCATGGTCACAATCCTGCAGGCGCGATAATGATTTGGTGCATGTGGATAGGACTAATAGCTATCGGAATCTCAGGGTATCTGATGGAAACAGACAGGTTCTGGGGAGAAGATTGGGTTAAAGAGATTCACGAGGCCGCAGTCAACTTAACCTTTGTGTGTGTTTGCGTTCACATTGGCGCTGTGTTTTTGATGACGCGAATTACTGGCCATTCCTACTTACAAAATATGCTTCCTGGCGAGCGAGAAAAATAGCCAGTCTTAAAGTGAGGCACAGAAAGCAAAACTCCTCAGTTGCTTTCTGTGCTTTTATTCTTAGAGTCGATTACGTCCTTACTCCTCTCTGCACACCAGGCTGATGTTAGATCCCACCGTTTTTATTTAAGCCGGCCTGATTTTTGATAAGCCTTTGAATTTTTGAAACTAAACTTGTTAAATTTTAGTTAAAGTGACATGCTGTCTGAAAGATTAGTTAGTATTTCGACAATAAATAAGAGTCGGTTCTAGGAGGAAGTATGCAGCAGGGAAAAGCGTTTCAAGATCAGATACCAAATAACCACTGTTTTGGCTGTGGACCAGAGAATGCGTCTGGCTTACAAATTAAGAGCCATTGGGTGGGGGAAAATAAATCCGCTTGTACATTTATTCCGTCTGCTCATCACTGTGCAGGTCCTACACAGCTCCTAAATGGTGGGATCATTTCTACAGTGATTGATTGCCATTGTATCTGCACCGCAATTGCCAAAGGTTATCAGTTAGAAGGACGAGAAATTAGCTCAGGTGAAGCAGTATGGTACGCGACAGGGAAATTAGAAGTTAATTACCTCAAGCCAGTACCCATCGATAGAAATGTTGAGTTGGTGGCGATCGTAGAAGAAATCAACGGAAATAAGATGACAGTGAACTGCGAACTCTATTCTGGTGACGTTCTCTGTTGTACTAGTCAGGTGACCGCGGTCAAAGTACCTAATAGCTGGTTTATCGCCAATAAGACATAAGATTACAAGGTATCAATTGAAAATCAAATCCGTCACTCCAGACCCGCTTGTTTGCCCTCTGTGTGGACAGCCGAACTCCTGTCTCAATTTAGGTGATAAAGACATCACGAAATCGTGTTGGTGTAACGACCCGTCGATAAAATTTCCCGAAGGGCTCCTTTCCCAAGTTCCTGAAGAAAAAAGAAGAAAAGCATGTATTTGCAAAGCGTGCGCGTTAAAGTATCAGAACAGTATTGAAGAGAGTTAGTACACGTTGACAGCTTGGTTTGTTACTTAAACGGAGCATGCTCGTCTAAACAAGGAAAGTTAAGTGGAAATAAAAGAAGTCAGTTCAATCTCTGGTTTGGTTGCTCAATTACATGCGCTTCTTACTGATTGCATAGAAAGTGATGCGTCAGTCGGATTTTTAACACCGGTTGATGAGCAGGAAGTCGATGCTTATTGGCAATCGGTAGAGGCGGATATTCAGGCTGGTTCCAGAAAGATCTTTTTAGCTTACGACAACGGAAGCGTTATTGGCGCAGTCCAGCTTTCTCTGTGCTCAAAAGCCAACGGTTCACACCGAGGTGAAGTTGAAAAGCTCATGGTCAAAACCAGTGCGAGAGGGCAAGGTGTAAGTAAAAAATTGATGTCGCTGATGGAAAGTTCAGCTGAAGAAATCGGCTTGTCTTTACTGGTATTAGACACACGACTCGGTGATATCGCATCCTCATTATATCGCGCTATTGGCTATAACGAAGCAGGGCAAATTCCTCAATTCGCGCGTAGCTCTAGTGGAGAACTCGAAGCGACAGTCTACTTCTACAAGTTATTGTAATTAGGTTAATCCATGTCGAAAGTGATCTTGAAAGGATACATTTTGGTGCCAGAATCGGAATTGCAGGTGGTAAAGAAGGAACTAGAAAACCATACACGCCTGACCTTGCTAGAAGCTGGTTGCATTACGTTTCGTGTTATCCAAAGTGCAGAAAACTCATTGCGATTTGATGTGTACGAAGAGTTCGTCGACGAGGCTGCGTTCGAGGCTCACCAAGTAAGGGTGAAGGAGTCACATTGGGGCAAAGTGACCAAGAATGTAGAACGCCATTACGAGATATTGCTGGATTAAATTTTTCTCAAACGACCTTCTAGTTTGTCGCGCTGCTTTTCAACTTCTTCAATGACAAAGTTTCTAAACGCTCGTACGCGCTCGGTATGTCTTAGGTCTTCGTGAAGCAACATCCACAAATCCAGACCGTAGAAAGCAGAGAATTGTTCATCGTATCGAGCCAAATCGTCATCATAATCACCGATAAAGCAAGGTAAGAAAGAGAGTCCGACACCTTGTTTTATCGCCATATGCGCTAATCCCGTATCATCAACGGTGAAGTCGTGCTTTCCTTCCGGGCAAACCTCTTTCGTCCAGGCGCGGTGAAAGTCGCAGCACTCAGTACCGATCCAATTTGGCTTGTCGCCCGTTTTCTTTAAATGTTCTAGATAGGGTTTGCTGCCGTAGATCGCTGATGCAAAAGTGATTAACTTCTTCCCAGAAAAAGAAACCCTCTATCCTGATAAAGACGAGTGGATTAACGGCGGAGACTCTACCGTTATCGCTCCCGGCGGTGAAACGTTAGTTGCTCCGCTGCATGCAGAGGAAGGCATACTGTATTGCGATATTGATACTGATAAAGTGGCGGCGGCTCGGCGTTCTTTCGACGTTGCAGGCCATTACTCTCGCCCAGACATATTTACACTCAACGTAAATCGAGCGCCGCAAACATCTCTGCGTATCAGGGAAGCCGAGTAATAAAATCCCCCATCAGGTACGTGGGGGATTTCGCTTTAGGTTAGTGTTGTCACTAAGTGATCGGTGGAGGAGTAGACCAGCTTACCATCAACGTAGGTGGCATCTACGTTTCGATCATCCCCTAATATCATCAGCGCGAACAGCTTATCTTCTAAACTTTTCGCATGTTGCTGTCGAAGGTGTTGTAAGTCTGTTGCGGCCCAGTCTAAGACTGCAAAATCAGCTTCTTTGCCTATTTCAAAGTTACCAACTTTGTCGTCGATACTGAGTGATTTCGCCCCGCCAAGAGTCGCGAGGTACAATCCTTTGAATGGGGACAGTTTTTTATCTTGTAGCTGCATGACTTTATAAGCTTCATTTAACGTCTGAAACTGGCTAAAACTGGTGCCAGCACCGACGTCAGTCCCTAATCCCACACGAACATTCTTCTGTTCTGCTTTCTCTAAGTCGAAAAGCCCGCTACCAAGAAACAGATTCGAGGTAGGACAGAACGAGATTACAGAATCCGTACCGTCAAAAGCATCCCACTCCCGTTCAGTGAGATGAATCGCATGGGCAAAGACGGAGCGATCACCAGCCAGACCGTAGTGTTGGTAGACAGAAAAATAGTCTTCGTGTTCAGGGAAAAGAGACTTCACCCATTCCACTTCATTTTTGCTTTCAGAGAGGTGAGTTTGAACGTAAACATCGGGGAACTCTGCTTTGAGTTTGCCAGCTGCCGTTAATTGCTCACGCGACGACGTAGGAGCAAACCTTGGGGTAATGGCGTATTGAAGACGTTTGTGATTATGCCATTTCTCAATCAGTGCCTTGCTATCACTGTAACTAGACTCTGGCGTGTCGAGTAAGTAGTCCGGTGCATTACGATCCATCATCACTTTACCGGCAATAATGCGCATGTTCTTCTCAAGCGACTCTTCAAACAGGGCATCGATGGATTCGGGATGAACCGTACCAAACACTAAAGCGCTGGTGGTACCGTTTTTTAGCAGCTCATTAATAAAGAATCGGGAGATCACTTTTGCATGTATTTTGTCTTCAAACTGCTTCTCGGTTGGGAAGGTATAATTCTCTAACCATTCAAGTAGCTGCTTGCCATACGAAGCAATCATCTCTGTTTGAGGGTAGTGAATGTGAGTATCAATAAAGCCCGGCACGATAAGTTTGCCGCGATAATCCACGATTTCGGCATATTGAGTTGTATCTGAATCGCTGAACGCTTTCACGTCTTTGATGAGACCATCTTCAACGACTAACAGACCGTCTTCAAAATATTGAAAAGCGTGTTTGGGGTTGGTGACCTTGGCGGGATCTTCGAGAAAGTGGAGCAAGCTCGCACGGATCGCCATTGTTTTCGGCATCGAGTCAGAAGAAAATGGTTCAGTATTCTTTAAGTATAGAACGTTCGATTTGTG
Source organism: Vibrio sp. STUT-A11 (assembly GCF_026000435.1). Lineage (NCBI taxonomy): Bacteria > Pseudomonadati > Pseudomonadota > Gammaproteobacteria > Vibrionales > Vibrionaceae > Vibrio > Vibrio sp. STUT-A11. The sequence continues at coordinate 1,098,010 of NZ_AP026764.1, forward strand.
GTTCATAAGTCACTCCATTGAATATGTTTGATACTCATGGTTTTTGACTTATCTGCGTAAGCCCTTGTCAATAGAGTAGTGTATGTAACAACCGAAAACCATTAAAAGCAAAGTGACTAAGCCAGAAGTATGCCAGCTTGTGGAATCTAGATAGATAGCTGACTTATGGCATTTATTTTTGCCGCTATAGGAGCGTTATACGAACCAAACTGGTGAATGATATAGAATATTTGACCTCAAGTGGTGCATTGGCTTGACGTGATAGCAAAGTGGTGATGATGGATGGAATTGTTTGTTTACGAGCTACGATAACACGCCTACATTTCTATATGTGTAACCAAAATCAAGTGATTCGCAGACTGCACGGATTAATGTCGAGCGACACAAAATATCAAGCGTAGGGAAGGTGGGATGGCTGAATTTATTTTACCCAGTGGTAATGTGATACCACAGTTGGGGCTGGGAAGTTGGTACATGGGCGAGGACCCACGATCGCGACAACAGGAAATCGACGCGTTACGCTTTGGTATTGAATATGGAGCGAAGTTAATCGACTGCGCAGAGATGTATGGCGAAGGTGAAGCCGAACGTATTGCTGGAGAAGCAATGGCTGGTTATCGTGACAGATTGTATGTGGTCAGCAAGTTTTATCCTCATAACGCTTCCCGAGAGGGTGTTATTGCGGCTTGTGAACGAAGTCTTACTCGATTAAATACGGATTATTTGGATCTTTATCTGCTTCATTGGTCAGGTACCGTCCCGTTTGAGGAAACGCTGGAAGCACTTTATCAGCTAAAAACCCAAGGCAAAATTCGTGACTATGGGGTGAGTAATCTTGATATCGATGAGCTGGAAGATTTCTGCGCGGCTGATAAGGTTGGACTATGCGCAACAGATCAAGTGCTCTATAACCTGTCGCATCGTGAACCTGAATGGGCGGTGAAACCGTTTTGCGACAAACACCACATGGCGATGATGGCTTATTGCCCGCTTGATCAAGGTGCTTTGGTACACCATCCAGATTTGATGAATATCGCGGAACGTCATCAAGCGACCGCAGCTCAAATTGCATTAGCCTGGCTCACTCGACAAAAGGGCGTGATTGCAATTCCTAAATCCAGCTCGATAGCAAGGACGAAAGAGAATCTAGATTCAGCAAAAATCGTATTGACCGATGAGGATATTCGAGAGCTAGACAAAGCCTTTCCTGCACCCGCTAACCAACATGAGGGTAGGATTGCCATTCGATGATTCTTTTATCAGCCCAGAGAGGGTAATTTATCAAGCACGGTCAAACCTTTATCCATAAGCTCTACTTTAACGACTTGCGATAGGTTCTGATCGGTGATGATGCCATCAAACTCCTCAATATCTAACGCGTGGAAACTACCGACACGACCATATTTTGTAGAGTCGGTGATCAGGTAGTTTGTTTGCGCCGCTTTTGCTATGGCTTTTTTTACCCACACTTTGCCTTCATTGGGTGTAGATAATCCTTTTAGACTCCAAGATGAAGACGATATGAAGGCGATATCAATGTTCATCCCCGCGAGGAACTCAGCAACCTTTCCGCCAATACTCGATTGGTTTTCGCGATCAACCTTTCCACCTGTATGGTATAGCTCACATTGACTATGGGTCATTAGGTAAGCCGCTATCGAAAAGTCATTGGTGATTACCAGTAGATCCTCTCGGTCGACGATTCGATGGGCAATACTTAACGCCGTTGTGCCTGCATCCAAATATACTGTGGCATCTTTATCAATTAACGTCGCGGCAATTTGAGCAATGTGCGCCTTTTCATCAGCCTGTTGTTCTACTTTCGCATCGTGTGACAATTCACTATGCAGTACCTGAGCAAGCTGCACCCCGCCGGAAACAGAGACCACTTTTCCCGAAGACTCTAGTTTCACAATATCACGACGAATCGTCATATGTGACACACCGAGATGCTCTGTTAAATCGGAGATACTGAGAACTTCTTGATGTGATAGAAGGGACAAAATTGTTCTTTGACGTTCTGCTGGAATCATTATTTAACTTCATGTTTTTGTTTTTCAGTATCCTAACAATCTTTCTCTGGCTTGTGAACATCTGTGAATATATGTTGCGTTCACGGTGTTAAGGATGTGAACTCACTCAAAACAACGGTGTTACTACACTTATAACAAGTGAAATATCAGTTGAATGTTAATATTTGTTAAAAATGTGACTTAAAGCGGAGTCTAGATGTTTAGATTCACATATAATCACAATCAATAAACAAGAATTAACAAAATTCAGTTCAATATTTACCAAGAAGGCATTGTTACTATGAGTGAAGTTCAATCTGTCGGTGTGATCGGTTTAGGCTCAATGGGTATGGGCGCGGCAAAATCTTGTGTGCGTGCAGGCCTTGATGTGTATGGTTTTGACTTAAATCCCAAAGCTCTTGAAGAGCTTGCAGAATTTGGTGCGAAAGCTGTGTCAACCAACGCTGTAGAGCTTGCAGATAAATTAGATTCCGTTCTGGTTCTGGTCGTAAATGCACAACAAGTGAACACCGTATTGTTTAAGACTGGCCTTGCAGCAGCATTGAAACCAAACACGCCAGTCATGGTGTCAGCAACCATTTCTGCAGAAGACGCTAAGCAAATAGAAACAAAGCTTGCTGAGCACAACCTGATCATGCTGGATGCACCTGTATCTGGCGGCGCAGTAAAAGCTGAAGCTGGTGAAATGACAATCATGGCATCTGGTGCGCAAAGTACATTTGATGCACTGGATCCGGTACTCAAAGCAACCGCAGCCAAAGTTTACAACATCGGTGAAGCGATTGGCCTTGGCGCGACAGTCAAGATCATCCACCAGCTATTAGCAGGGGTTCATATTGCGGCAGGTGCAGAAGCTATGGCACTCGCGGCGCGTGCAAACATCCCTCTTGATCTTATGTACGATGTGGTGACAAACGCTGCGGGTAACTCTTGGATGTTTGAGAACCGTATGAAGCATGTGGTTGATGGTGATTACTCAGCAAAATCGATGGTCGATATCTTTGTTAAGGATCTCAACCTCGTTTCAGACACAGCGAAAGACCTTAAGTTTCCTTTGCCGCTTTCAAGTACAGCTTTGAACATGTTTGTCAGTGCGAGCAATGCAGGCTTTGGTCAAGAAGATGACAGCGCTGTTATCAAAATTTTTGATGGCATCGAATTACCTGGCGTAGATAAGTAAGCGTACTAGAGTGGAGAAGTAAGTATGTTATTAGGCGTTATCGCGGATGACTTTACTGGCGCAACCGATATTGCAGGTTTTCTGGTTGAAAACGGCATGCGAACTGTGCAATTAAACGGAATCCCAGCAACAGAGATTGACGTAAACGCGGATGCGGTTGTGATCAGTCTGAAATCTCGTTCATGCCCTGTTGACGAAGCAATCCAAGACTCTGTCGCAGCACTTCAGTGGCTGCAAGAACAAGGTTGCCAGCAGTTCTATTTCAAGTACTGCTCTACATTTGACAGTACACCAGAAGGCAATATTGGCCCTGTTACTGACGCATTACTGGCTGAACTTGGTGAAGACTTCACGATCGTTTGTCCTGCTCTGCCAGTAAATGGTCGTACGGTCTACAACGGGCATCTGTTTGTATTCGAGGATCTGCTCAGCGACTCTGGTATGCGTAATCACCCAGTGACACCGATGACTGATTCAAGCCTGCTTCGCATGATGAACGCTCAGTCAAAAGGTACAACTGGCTTGGTGAATTTCCAAACGATTGAACAAGGTGTTCAAACAGTAGTACAGCGTTTTTCTGAACTAAAAGAGAAAGGTCATCATTACGCGGTAACGGATGCATTTAACTCCCAGCATCTCGTCACACTAGGCGAAGCCGCTAAGTCACTAAAACTCGTGACAGGTGGCTCAGGTCTGGCTGCAGGGCTTGCTAAAAACTGGGTTGAACAGCTCGAAGATCAGACTGATGCGAAGCAAGCTGGTAACCCCGTAAAAGCACCAACGGTGGTATTTTCTGGCTCATGCTCTGTGATGACCAATCAACAAGTTTCAGTTTATAAGCAACAAGCCCCTCATTTTGCTATCGATGTTGAGGCCTGTCTGACTAATAAGGATTACTCAGATGTCGTTTTTGATTGGGTAATGACAAATATCGCAAGTGAATTCGCACCTTTAGTTTACGCGACCGCGGATGCGAGCGCTCTGAAAGCGATTCAAGAGCAATATGGCGCTCAGGCTTCAAGTCACGCGGTAGAGCAGTTCTTCAGCCAACTCGCCGTCAAGCTTCAATCAAATGGTGTGAGGAACTTTATTGTCGCAGGAGGAGAAACCTCAGGTGTTGTAACTCAAAGCCTGAAAGTAAAAGGCTTCCATATTGGCCCTCAAATCGCACCTGGTGTGCCTTGGGTTAAATCGGTAGAAGGCGAGCTTTCTCTGGCACTTAAATCTGGCAACTTTGGCGACGAAAACTTTTTCGCTAAAGCCCAATCATTCTTTGCGTGAGTGAGGTACGAATGAGCAACAATTCTAAGACGGAGCAACAGCTTCGAGAAGAAATGGTAACACTGGCGCGTTCTATGTTTGAGCGCGGCTATGCCACTGGTGGTGCGGGCAACCTGTCAATAAAATTACCCAATGGTCACTTTCTGGCAACACCGACTGGTTCTTCATTTGGCCGCCTTGTAGCAGAAGAGTTATCCGTAGTGGATATCGATGGTAATCATATCTCAGGTAAGAAGCCTTCAAAAGAAGTGGCATTCCATTTGGCAATTTACCGTAGTAAATCTGAGTGCAACGCAATTGTGCACCTGCACTCTACTTATTTGACTGCGCTGTCTTGTCTGGAAGGGCTGGATCGTGACAACGCAATAAAAGCGTTTACTCCATATTATGTGATGCGTATTGGTGAGTTGCCTGTTATTCCTTACCTTCGCCCAGGTGATCCTCAAATTGCCGAGGAACTTTCAAAGCGAGCAGGCGATTATCGCGCATTCTTATTAGCAAATCACGGTCCTGTTATCACTGGCGAAGACTTTGAAGATGCAGTGGATAATGCCGAGGAACTTGAAGAAACAGCGAAGCTGGCGTTCATTCTCAAAGATAAAAAAATCCGCTACTTAACTGATGAAGAAGTCCAAGACCTGAAAGGGAGAGGTAAATAATGTCTAAGTTTGCAGCAAATCTCACTCTGTTATTTACAGAAGTACCATTTCTGGAACGTTTTGAAAAAGCACACCAGGCGGGTTTTAAAGCGGTGGAATATCTTTTCCCTTACGCATACGAGCCACAGGAACTGGCAGACAAAATGCAGCAATTTGGATTCGAACAAGCCCTGTTCAACATGCCTCCTGGTGACTGGGATGCTGGCGAAAAAGGCTTTGCCGCAATCCCTGACCGCGAAGATGAGTTTAAAGCCAGTGTAGACACCGCGTTAATGTATGCCGACAAGTTGAATTGCAAAAAGGTCCACGCAATGTCTGGCATCGTTGATAAGCAATTTACTCGCGAGCAACATGTAGAAACGTTTATCGCCAACATTCGTTATGCAGCAGACAAGTTTGCTGAGCATGGCATTGAGCTCATGATCGAGCCGTTAAATAGCCGTGATGTTCCCAACTACTTTATCGCTCATCAGCGTGAAGCTGTCGAGTTAATTAAGCAAGTCAACCGACCAAATGTGAAGCTGCAACTGGATCTTTACCACGCACAAATTATGGACGGTGATTTAAGCACCCTTATCCGTGAGGTTGCGCCGTACACGGGTCATATTCAAATCGCGTCAGTCCCAGAAAGACACGAGCCTTCTGAAGGAGAACTGAACTATCCGCATCTGTTCGATGTTTTAGACGACTCAGGTTATCAGGGCTGGATCGGTTGTGAATACAACCCAAGAAACACCACAGAGCAAGGACTCAATTGGGTCAAGCCGTACCTGTAAAGAATAAAGATATAAGAGGGCTTTGCTGAGCGAAGCCAGATGAAAAATAAAGATAACTTAGTCAAAAAGATTAAGTGTCATAAATAACAATAAGTGCTTTGGGCATAACTTGATTGCCCATAGCACAAACCCTACACACGAGACAAAGGAAACAAAAATGGACGGAGCATTAATAGGAATTGTGATTGGCATCATTGCCATGATGGGGATGATAGTAAAAACACGTATCCCAGTAGCACTCGCAATGGTTATTGCCAGTATCATTATGGGCTTATTTGCAGGCATGGCCCCAACCGATCTAATTAACGCGATCAAAGCTGGCTTTGGTGGCGTACTGGGCGGTATCGGTTTAATCATCGCATTTGGCGTTATCATGGGCGCGTGTTTTGAACGCTCTGGCGCTGCGGTTCGTATGGCGAAAACCTTCGTGAAAATTTGTGGTAAAGGTCGTGAGGATCTTGCGCTTGGTTTTACCGGCGTGCTCGTGGCAATCCCTGTATTCTGTGACTCTGCGTATATCATTTTACACTCTCTCGTTCGCGCAATTTCACGTGATACGGGTAAGTCTGCGGTTGGTTTAGGTGTCACTCTTGCCCTAGGTCTACTGATCACTCACGCTCTTGTGCCGCCAACACCAGGCCCAGTTGCAGTTGCTGGTATTCTTGGCGTTGACCTTGGTGAATACATGCTTTGGGGCTTAATGGTATCAATCCCAATGATGCTGCTATCGATGATTTATATTCGCCGTGTAGGTAATGAATACTACCGAGTTCCAAATGGCGAGTCTTGGATCACTAACCAAGCGGATTGGGCGAACCTTGAAAAAGTAAAAGCTTCAGATGACAAAGATCTACCTGGTAACTTCTTATCGTTCGGTCCTATCCTAGTTCCAATCGCACTTATCCTAATCAACACGCTAATTGGCAAAGGGGATTCAGCATTACATACCACACTTTCTCTATTGGGTAACCCAGTGGTTGCAGTTGGTCTTGGTGTTCTGATGGCACTTTATGGTTTAACTCGTAAGATTGAACGCAAAGATATGGTTGGCTCAATGGACGATGCCTTATCGACAACGGGTTTAATCCTTGTAGTAACAGGTTGTGGTGGCGCAATGGGTGCAGTACTAAAAGCGTCTGGTGCGGGTCCACAGGTTGCTGAAGCAATTGCAAGTAGTGGTATTCCACCACTATTAGTTCCACTGGCCATTGCATCAATGCTGCGCTTAATCCAAGGCTCTGCTACCGCCTCTATGATGGTGGCGGCAACAATGACATTGCCTTTAGTTGAGACTCTTGGTTTGGATCCTGTTTTTGTAGCGCTAGCGTGTGCCGTAGGCCCGGTAGGCTTCTCACACCTAAATGACTCTTACTTCCACATCATCAACCGTACGTTAGGCATTACAGAGCTAACGGATCAATTGAAAATTTGGTCGGTATCGTCAACGATTGCTTGGGCTATCGGTGCATCAATCATCATGGTGCTAAACTTAATGTTTGGTAAAGGTGGTACTTACATCGACCCACTAGTACCAGTAGCTGTACTTGCAGCCGTTATTATTGCGCTAAAAATCAAAAGCAGTAAAACAAACTCAGTAGAGTCGGTTGCCTAACAAAAACAAACAATAAATCCAGAAACCCATATTGGAAAATTCAATATGGGTTTCTTTATTACCTTTGTGTAGTCTAGAAGCCTAATGCCTTAGGAGAATAAAATGAAAGTGGTGATTGCCCCGGATTCATTTAAAGAGAGTTTGACTGCGAAGCAAGTCAGCGATGCGATTAAAAGAGGGCTACAGCGTGTCTGGAAAGACGCTGAATTTGTCACTGTACCAGTTGCTGATGGTGGAGAAGGGACTGTTCAGGCGTTAGTTGATGCTACTCAAGGTGAGCTAGTTATGGTTTCAGTGAAAGGGCCACTAGGTGATGAAGTAAACGCTCATTACGGTGTTCTCGGAGACGGTGAAACCGCTGTGATCGAAATGGCAGAAGCGAGTGGTTTGCATCTCGTTCCACAAGACCTGCGAGACCCTAAAAGGACGAGTAGCTTCGGTACAGGTCAACTGATTCTCGATGCACTGGATAAAGGTATTCAGCGTTTTATTATTGGGATAGGCGGCAGTGCAACGAATGATGGTGGTATTGGTATGCTCGCAGCACTGGGCGTCAGGTTTTTAAATCAATCTGGTGAGGAAATTACGCCTGATGGTGCGGGGTTGGTTGAGTTAGCATCCATTGAACACTCTAGTCTTGATGCGCGTTTAGCTGAGTGTGAGATTTTAGTGGCTTGCGACGTGGATAACCCTTTGTGTGGCAAAGAAGGGGCGTCGAATGTATTTGGACCACAAAAAGGTGCTACTCAAGAAGATATAGATCTGCTAGATAGTGCGCTGAGAAAATTTGGAGATCTAACGGAACAAGTCATGGGAAGGCATGTTCTGACGGAAAAAGGTGCTGGTGCAGCAGGTGGAATGGGGGCAGCATTAATTGGCTATCTATCCTCCAGTTTGAAACCTGGTATCGAGATCGTTTTAGAAACAGTGAAGCTATCAGAACATGTATCGGATGCGGATATTGTTTTTACTGGTGAAGGACGTATCGACCAACAGACTGTACATGGAAAAACTCCTATGGGGGTCGCTCAAGTAGCGAAGCAATTTGACCTTCCAGTAATTGCGCTTGCAGGGTGCACGGGGAGAAACTATCAAGCAGTCTATGAGTGTGGTATTGACGCAGTATTTGTATGCGTGTCACGTGCGATGAGCTTATCAGAAGCGTTAGACGAAGCGGAAATCAACTTGGAAAACCTTGCCGAAAATGTAGCGAGATTGAGTAGTTTATCGATGTTATCTCTACCAAACGTAACGCTCAAAAAAGAATAAAAAAACAGGTTGTTATTATTATTATTTAGCCAAGGAGCGGCTATTGATACATGATCTATTGGGCAAAATATCAAATTTATTTCGAAACATTGGTTATTGTTTCGAAGGCAATGTCTTAGCCAATTTTTCGCCAATATATTGCCATGTGCTTATCAAAATAAGCTCTGCTTAGAGTTGCTAAATCACGCTCACGTTTGCTCATTTTCGCTTCAATCACTAATACTTACTGAGTACTGGCTTAAGGCCAGAAGTTGAGGAAAGGAAGTATTGTGAAGAAACTGCGTATTAGCTCATGCTCATTAAACCAGACTCCAATGGATTGGAGTGGAAACCTGCATAACATCCAGAAAGCAATCGATAGAGCGCATCACGCCGGTGCGGAGCTTCTTATTACGCCAGAGTTATGCATTTCTGGTTATGGCTGTGAAGATTTCTTCCACAGCCCTCATGTCTCTGAGCGCGCACTGAAAAGTGTCTCTGACCTAACGCAGTCGATTCCTAATAGCATGGCGGTATCGGTTGGCTTACCCGTGATGATCAACAATCGTGTTTACAATGGTGTTGCGCTGCTTACGCATGAGGGCATTCAAGGTATCTCTCTAAAGCGTAATTTAGCCGCAAATGGTCTTCATTATGAGCAACGTTGGTTTACGCCATGGACTCGAGACAAAAACGCGACGGTGGTACTCAAAGAGGGGACACCACCTGTGCGTGTTGGCAATTTGGTTTACAGCGTTAACGGTGTCAAAGTTGGTTTTGAAATCTGCGAAGATGCCTGGGTTGCAGACCGCACTTCGGAACGCTTCTTTAATCAGGGCGTGGAAGTCATTGCAAATCCAAGTGCGAGTCACTTTGCGATAGGTAAATCGCTCACTCGTAAGCGGCTGGTGGAAGAGTCGAGCCGTGTCTATTCGGCATGTTATGTGTATTCCAATCTCTCTGGTTGTGAATCTGGGCGGGCTATTTATGATGCTGGGGTAATGATTGCGGTTGATGGCAGCTTGGTCGCTAAAGGCGAACGGTTTCACATGAGTGACGTAGAAGTCATCACAGCAGATATTGATTTATCCCGCAGCCGGATAGGTCAAATCAATAACAGTCAACGCTATTATGAGGAACATGACTTTGATACCGAGGCGGTCGTCAAAGTCATACTCAGTAAATCTCCTAATTCTCCCAAGTTACCTATACCGCCCTTAAATCAGCCTTGGGAAGACAGTGAATATCTGGAACATGAAGAAGCTCTACGTGCTATTGCGATAGGTCTGCGCGACTGGTTGAAGAAAACACGTACTGGCGGCTATGCGCTCTCACTCAGTGGCGGGGCTGATTCTGCATTAGTTGCCAGTGCTGTTTATACATCCGTTATCCTGGAATTGTGTGAGCGGGTTGCTAAAACAGAGAAAGGTGCTGAGTGTTTATTGCCAGAGTATCTACGTCAATTTTTGGGTGACGAGCAAAGCGCTGAATTTAAGCAGGTGGGAGATAAAGACGAGCCCCATCAACTCGTCATGGATACTGCGTCCTCAATCATGGCGAACATGCTCACCACCGCGTATCAGGCCAGCGCGAACAGTGGTCCCGTTACTCGTACTGCCGCGCAAAAAGTGGCGCAGTCATTTGGTGCAAAATTTTTAAACCTTAGTGTTGCTGAGGTGGTAAAGAACTACGAGTCGATGATATCAAAAGCAACTAATCTAGACCTCAATTGGAATGATCACGACATCGCGCTACAAAATGTACAGGCACGTGTGCGCTCACCGAGTATCTGGTTCATTGCGAATCTGGAAAATAAACTGTTGCTGACGACGAGTAATATGTCGGAAGGGGCGGTAGGCTACTGCACAATGGATGGTGACTCTTCTGGTGTACTCGCGCCTATCTCTGGCGTAACTAAAAGCCGAATTCTCAAGCTACTGGTATGGCTAGAGAAAAAAGGATTTTATTGCACTGGTAATCAGATCATGAAGCTAGAAGCACTTTCTTATATCAATAATCAACGTCCAACGGCGGAGTTACGTCCAGAAGAACAAAGTGATGAAGATGATTTGATGCCTTATGATGTGCTCGATCGTATGGTCTTTTTGACCTTAGAAGCGGGTATGTCCCCGAGGGATATTTTTGATGCGATGACGGAAGAATTTGAATTCATCGATAAGCAAACTATGGCCACATATATCGTCAAATTTTTCAAGTTGCTGTTTCGCAATCAATGGAAACGCGACCGTCAGGCTCCGGGCTTTCATATCGAACTGAATAGCTTGGATCCAAAAACCTATAAACGCTTTCCGCTTTTAAGCTCTGGATACCAAGAGGAGCTAGCCTTCATCGAGGATAATAGCTGGATGAAAGACAGCTAGCGTGATTCAAGATTCGCTCTAACTGTTCTCTAGCTTTCTCTTTGTCCTGATATCGTGAAGTATCGATGGTTTAAATGACTAGGTGTAGAAGATGATTTGATCATCGTCAGATGTGACTAAGCTTGCTTTCTTTTGTTCAATTAACTGTGCCGCACATGCCGGGGTGACCGCCTGAACCTGTCCGATAGACTTTAGCGTTGGTGTTTCCCATGCCTGATCTCGGTATTTACCTGCTTGCGTGTATTGAATCAGTACTTTCATAGTTTCGCTCCGTTGTCATTGACGTGCTACTAAAACTAATCGGTTTATTTGAGTTGCACACTAGCCAAAAATGCAAACATAAATTTAACTTAATGAATTGGACAACGTCTGTCTACGGCTTACGTACAGGTAACTTTATGAAAAATAGTAAAATCATTTAACAAAAAAGTGAGCCACTTTTCAGTTGGATCACTTTTCAATGCGATGCTAAGCATGGATAAATTATGTTGATAAGCAAAGTTAAGCTGCTGTGGTAATCTCTGCTGGCGGAAATAATTTGAAGAATGTTGCGCGAGCAATCGGTCCAACGACGACAAATTGCAAAGGCAAAGCGACGACAATATTAAGTGCAAATACCTTGGCATACGCAGCTAATAGCGAGCCTTCGTAGCCTTGAATTAATGTCGCAATAAATGACATTGATGCACACATGAATAACACCATCAGCCCTGATATAAGCAGCACTTTTTTAATAAATGGCGTTGTTTCATTGGTTAACTTCGCGACGATTGTTTTGACGAGCGGCGCGACTACAAACCAATCTATTGTGAACGCTACTAAGAAGATCGCCACAAACTTTACCGATGCTAGCGTACTGATCAGATCCACATCTCCGGCTGAGTGGAGTAGCGCATTATACAGCGTCATACCTAACACCATTAAAAAACAGATTATTACAGAGAATACAAAATTCTCGTATTTGTTCTTACCCATTCATTTCTCCAGTTAAACCGTCAACTTAGTTGACGATATTAAAGTGAGATATATTTATTGTCAACTTAATTGACAATATGGGGTGGTGAGGCATACTTTGTGGTGTAGACATTCTTACTGGTTTAGTAGAGTAGAAGATGGATAACGATAGATACTTGGATACGTTAGGTCTTGTCGATCTGATTAGTGAAAAACATAAACAGTTTCGCCAGGAAACAATGCAGCGGATTGGAAGCCATTTTGAGCTGACTTTTTCTGAAATGGATATCTACCTGATTAGCCTAGTTCAATTTAATGCGATGAGTGTGAGTGAATCGGCTCGATACATGAACATTAGTCGCCAAGCCGCTCATAAGCATGTTAAGAATCTTGAATCGCTTAATTTGGTAGAGTTGACGACTTCTGCGTCTAATCGTAGGGAGAAAATCATCACACTTACACAATCGGGTAAACAGTTTGGTGAACAAGTCATGCAGATTAAGAACGAACTCGAAATGGAGCTTGAAGAGAAACTAGGTGTTGAAAACTATCGCCAAGTAAAAGCACTGTTTAAGGAAACTTGGTAGTTCCAATCGCTAAAAAGGGAGCCGAAGCTCCCTTAGGTACCTATAATTGGTTGTACGAATCAGAGCCTGAACCGCATATGCAGAACCGTAAAATAGCGCAACCAAGAGGTAAAGTGCTGGGCGGAAGCAGCTGTATCAACGGTATGATTTATATCCGTGGTAATGCGATGGATTATGAAAAGTGGGGAAGCAATGAAGGCCTTGAATACTGGGACTACAAGCACTGCCTACCGTACTTCCGCAAGTTCGAGACTCGCCTGAAAGGTGCGGATAAATACCACGGTGATAACGGTCCGCTGGCTATCTCTACTGCCGCTTGTGATAACCCGCTGTTTGATGCGTTTTTAAAGCGGCTCAGGAAGCTGGTTATCCTCTCACTGATGATGTAAACGGCTATCAACAAGAAGGTTTTAGTGCGTTCGACCAAAACATTTACCGTGGTCGTCGCTTAAGTGCCGCCCGTGCTTATCTACATCCAGTTAAAAACCGTAAGAACTTAACGGTACTGACGGGTGCAACTGCTAATCGTATTATCTTTGACGGCAAAACAGCGGTGGGTGTTGAATTCAAGCGTCGTAAGAAAACTCGCACCGTTTATGGTAAGGAAATTATTTCCTGTGGTGGCGCGATTAACTCGCCAAAACTACTGCAATTGTCAGGTGTCGGTAATTCAGAAGAACTAAAAGCGTTAGGCATTAACCCTGTTCACCACTTGCCAGGTGTTGGTGAAAACCTACAGGATCACCTTGAGCTTTATGTTCAGTACACATGTAAAAAGCCAGTCAGTCTATACCCTGCACTGAAATGGTATAACCAACCTAAAATTGGCTTCGATTGGTTGTTCCGCCGTAAGGGTAATGCAGCAACAAACCATTTCGAAGCGGGCGGTTTTATTCGTGGTAATGATGAAGTTCTTTATCCAAACCTACAATACCATTTCTTACCGCTGGCAATCCGTTACGACGGCAGTGCTCCACGTGATGGGCATGGCTTCCAGTTACACGTAGGGCCGATGAACACCGATGTACGTGGTCATGTGAAAATTAAGTCGAATGATCCGGAGCAGAAACCAGCCATTCTGTTCAACTATTTGTCGACGGAACAAGAGCGTAAAGAATGGGTTGAGGCGATTCGCTGTACACGTAACATTATTGAGCAACCAGCATTTGATGATTTACGTGGCGAGGAACTGGCTCCGGGTCCGTCTGTGCAAACTGACGAAGAAATTCTGGACTTTGTGGCCCGTGATGGTGAGAGTGCTTTCCACCCAAGTTGCACCTGTAAGATGGGTTATGATGATATGGCCGTGGTCGATGCCGAACTAAAAGTTCATGGAGTGAAAAACTTACGTGTTGTTGATGCATCTATCTTCCCGGCTATCACTAACGGTAACTTATATGCGCCAACGATGATGATCGCGGAAAAAGCGGCAGATATTATTCTTGGTAACTACATTGAGCCTGCGATGGACGCTGAATTTTATCAGCATGTACCAGGGAAAGAGGATATCACTGTATAGCGTGTAGAAAGGCAAACTTATGACAGAAATACGTCATCCAAAATGCCTTTTGCGTATTAACAAAACAGGCACTAATTCGTTGGTGCCTGTTTTTTTCATGACATTGATTTTAAGACTAACCCCACTATCTCAGATGCTTGTCGTAATACGTGAGTTCACCGTCGATGAATTGCAACAGGGATACGTCGAGGTCCAAAGTTTTCTTTTGGTCCTGCAAAGCGCCCGGGTATTTCATATCCGCAATGAGTGCAGTGACCGGTGTCATCTAGCGTATATTCACCGAGTTGATACCAATCTCTCTCAATGATCGGTTTACCGCAAGAAGGACAATAGGTCGCGTCGGACTTTGGATCGTGAACGTTGCCACAATAGACAAAGTACAACCCGTGTGAGAGGGCGATTTCCCGAGCTCGCAATAAGGTGCTTAGCGGGGTTCTGCCTTTGTCTAGCATTTTGAAATCCGGATGGAAGGCACTGAAATGCAGCGGAACCTCAGGTCCTAAATTTTCGAATATCCATTGGCACATTGCGTGGAGCTCATCATCACTGTCATTTTCTCCAGGAATGAGCAGAGTCGTGATTTCGAACCACACGTTGGTTTCTTTTCTCAGATAGATTAGGGTATCAAGAACAGGCTGCAAGTGGCCGTGGCATATCTTGTGATAGAAATGCTCAGTGAACCCTTTCAAATCGATATTCGCCGCATCCATATGGCGGTAGAACGCTTCTCTCGGTTCTTCGCAGATATAGCCTGCGCTAACGGCAACGCTTTTCAAGCCAAGCTCACGAGCCGCGATGGCCGCATCGATGGCGTACTCCATAAAGATGACCGGATCGTTGTAGGTAAAGGCTAAACTTTTACATCCGTATTTTAGTGCTGTTTGTGCCAACTCTTCCGGCATTGCGGTGTCACACAAAGTGTCAAATTCGCGTGACTTGCTGATGTCCCAATTCTGACAAAACTGGCAACTGAGGTTACAACCTGCGGTCCCGAAGCTGAAAACACTGGATCCCGGATAGAAGTGGTTGAGCGGCTTTTTCTCAATGGGATCGATGCAAAAACCTGATGAACGTCCGTAGCTGGTCAGTACGATTTCGCCTTGCCTATGCATACGCACAAAACAAGCGCCGCGCTTTCCTTCTCTAAGGGTACATTTACGTGGGCACACATCACAGCACACGCGACCATCTTCTAGCTTATGCCAGTAGCGAGTTGGGAAATAATCAGGAGGAGAGGTTTGCATAGTGAATTCGCCCTCTAATGACCTACACTAAAAGTATAGTTGATGCCATACGAGTAGGAATACTATGAAATATCGGGAAGCCGCGGTGGCCGGAAGATTTTATCCCGCAACAGCACATGAACTCACAAGCCAGCTCGCTGGTTATTTCTCCGAGCAAGCACTTTTGCCTGAGGCTCCAAAAGCACTGATAGTGCCCCATGCAGGTTACTTTTACTCCGGTGAAGTCGCTGCCAAGGCGTATCGTCTGCTGTGTAATAGCACCGAACAGTACTCTCATGTGGTGTTACTCGGGCCAAGTCATCATGTCGCGCTAGACGGGTGTGCCGTTCCGGATAGTGATGTTTTCCTAACCCCTACGGGAGAAGTGAAGATTGATCGCGATGGTGTTGAAGAGCTGCTGGCACAAGATCTGGTCGCAACGTCAGATCAAGCTCATCATTGGGAACATTCTTTAGAGGTGCAACTTCCTTTCCTGCAATATTGTCTCGATGATTTTACGCTTTTGCCGATAGTCGTGGGACGCGACTTCCACGGATACGTTAAGCGCATATTGGAAGTCGTGACAAAAACGCCGAACACCCTGATTGTGGTGAGTAGCGATCTCAGTCATTACCATCCTTACAGCGAAGCAAATGAGATTGATGCCGATACTATTCAGCGAGTTTTATCGTTTGGCAGCAATATTCATCCGGAGCGAGCCTGTGGCTGTAATGCAATCAATGGCTTGCTTGACTTCGCCAAGGAACAACACTGGGAGATCAAGTGTATCAATTACACTAACTCAGGAGATGTGATGGCTCACCATGAAAACCGCTCCCCAGAGCTATCCGAAGGAGTCGTTGGTTATGCCAGTTTCATCTTGTTTTGAATTAAGTCAGGAGGAGAAAACGCGTCTTTTACAAATGGTGTGGCAGGTTCTTGATCAAGCGCTAAGAGGGAATGGGTTGCAACTGCCGCCAGAACCAGACGATAAGGCGTTACTCGAGCCAGCAGCGAGCTTTGTTACGTTACAGCATCACGGAAAGTTGCGTGGCTGCATTGGGTCTTTACAAGTGAATGAACCTCTTTGGCTTAATGTGTGTAAAAATGCGTATGCCAGCGGCTTCCAGGATTCGCGATTTTTGCCACTTACGACGGCCGATCGGGCTGGATTGAACGTCGATATATCCGTCTTATCAGACCTTAAGCCTTTAACAAATCATGGTGAAGCAAATTTACTTGCAACTTTGCGTCCTGGTATTGATGGGCTGTTATTAGAAGATGAATGGCACCGGGCAGTGTTTCTTCCTTCTGTGTGGGAGGTTTTGCCGACGCCTGAGCAGTTTGTTCACGCATTAAAGCGCAAAGGAGGATGGCCAGAAACTTACTGGAATGAAGACATCGTTATCCATCTCTTCACAACCATCGTGATCTCTGAAATATAGTTTCATTTCTAGCTTTGCAGAGCGTGAGTTGGGTAGCGGTTTATCACATTTTCTAATGTCATGATTCCAAACATGATTTTTCTAACAAAAGATTCAGAGCTGCCCACAAAGTAGAAATGGGGGTGCCTGGACCAGATTCGCTGTAGCTTTTTGTCTAATTTTGCTGCTTGTTCCAAGGATTCACTTCTGGTTGGATTGTTGCTGCTGATGTCTTGACCTGATGCCGCAGCAGACTCAAAAAAGATAACGGCATCATATCGTTCAAGTTCTTGTTCGAACGTCGAGTTTATTTGCTTAAAGAAGTCACTTTCTGAATTGGGCCAGTAGGCGAGACCATCAAGCGAACCGCGGTCACAGACTAATAGTCTATCCGGGTACTGGATCTTATGGATGTCTTCGAGGTTTTTTTGCAGTTGGAAAATGGTCTTTTGCACCATCTTAATGCTTTGTTCGTTATCAGAGCGTGTGACACCACCGGAGAAAAGCAAAGTGGCCGCTTCAGGAACAACCACAATTTTATCTCTTAGCTCTCTGCGAAATAGATCCAGAGCAGTCGTTTTACCTCCTCCTGGGCCGCCCGTTACCACAACTTGCAACTGCTTTTTCATTCTGACCTCTGGCTTTAAGTAGTTTGTTGATATTTAAAGCTTAGTCAAAAAAGAAACAAAGTAACGTAATGTTAGATTTGAAAAACAAGCTGAGTTTGTATTTGTCGTAAGTAAGACAGAAACGATGTTTCCAAACCAATACCAGTCACAGTGAACGGTTAACCTTTATTGACTTCAGATAAGAGAAAATCGCGAAATGTCTGATTGGCACGCGAAAGGTAACTATCTTTACGCCAGGCAAGGCTCAAGTCAATTTCGAACGTTTCAGCGAATGGTCGGGTGACTATCTCATCGTCGTCTCGTATTGCGACTTTCCACATCGGCGAAATGGCGTATCCCTGGCGAATCACTGCTTTGATTAAAGGCAATAAGTTACTGCTAAAAGCGACTTTCGGTTTCATGTTAACTTGTTGAGAAACTAGGTCGATTAAGGTGTGGTGATAGTAGCCTTTTTGAAACAGGACTAAATCGTGAGCAAGAAAATCAGAATACTCAATCACCTCTTTCTCTGCTAAAGGGTGATCGACGGCCATACAAACGACCATTTCTTCACGAATAAGCGGGCCGCTTTCTAATTCCGGTGTGAGATCTTTGCTCGCAACGACACCAAGCTCCACTTCTCCTTCAAGTAACATTCGTCGAATATTACGTGTGCCTGTATCGAGGATATTCATATCAATATTCGGATATTGATGCCTGAATGCCATCGCAAGAGGCGGAAAGTAGTAAGAACCGAGCATGCTGGGTACGGCAACGTCAACCAAACCCTGATCTAATCCTTCCATTGCCTGCATAGCCAGTTTGGCATCATCAGCCTGTTTTAAGATTTGTTTAGCGTGCGAAAGAAACTCATTGCCTGCGACGGTCAAAGTAATACCGCGATCTCTGCGATTAAACAGTGGCGTTTTCAGTTCCTGCTCCAGCTTCTTGATACTACTGCTAATTGCTGGTTGCGCTAAGTTCATTAACCTGGCTGCGGCGGAAATAGAGTTGTGCTCTGCGGCGGCAACAAAGTGTCTTAACTGACGTAATTCCATATTCACTCATCCTTACCTAGATCGCACAATGACGGCTTTGATTTATCTATGTATATAAATTTTATTTATGGATCTGATAAATACAAAATATTTTTTTTATTGTCAATTGGTCGATACCCTTACGTTGTAACCAGTTTCATTAGTTCTTTATAAGAATAAGTAGTCAGCAGTGAAAAAATCAGCCCATTACAGCAGAGTCGTCATTTGTGTCTGTCTCTTCTCCATCATCACCTTTGCCAATATCTATTGGTTGCAGCCATTGCTACCCGTTCTTCAGCAAGAATTCGAGGTGAGCTCTCTGGCTGCAAACTTAGCCATGTCAGCGCCATTATTTGGTATGGGGATAGGCTTACTGATTTTCGCCAGCTTGTCTGATGCTATCGGGCGATGCAAAGTACTATTAGTGGGTACCGCTATTGGGCTTTTGGTATCTATTGCTCTGCCTCTGGTAAAAAGCTACGAGGTTTTCTTAAGCTTACGCTTTCTTCAGGGGATGTTTTTAGCAGTGTGCCCGGCCTTAGCAGTTCCGCTAATGGGGGAGGAGCTAAGAAAAAGTTGGTTAGCAGGTGCAGTCGGTTTCTACGTGGCTTCCAATACACTGGGCGGGATTTGCAGTCGCTTGATGGGTGGTCTGAGCGCGGAACTCCTTGGTAATTGGGCCTATGCAGGTTATGTGATTGCCGGTATCAGTGTGGTTCTGTATGCCATCATCTATTACTTGTTGCCTGTGCAGCGCCATTTCAAACCCGCACCGCTTCGAGTGGGGAAATGCCTCAAAGCGTATGGCTATCACCTTAAAAACCCTCAGCTGGTGGTGTTGTATCTACTCATCGGTTTGGCATTCGGTACGTTTGTTAATCTCTCTAATTACTTGATGATGGTTCTAAGTGACCACCCATACAATCTGCCTAGTGATATTCGCAGCCTGATGTTTTTAACTTTGCTTGGCGGCACAACCAGCTCTTCGCTTGCCGGACAGTTTGCGAAAAAGCACAGCCAGATTGCTGGTGTTGCGTTTGGTGCGATTATCATGTTGATGGCCAACTTTTTAATGAGCTGGTCTAACATTTATACCATGGTGATTGGTATGGTGATGGTCTCGGTCGGATTCTTTTTCTGTCATGCTCAGGCCAGTACTTTGATTGGCAGAAAAGCCACAAAATCTAAAGGCAGTGCACAAGCGTTATACAGTTTGTTTTATTACTCCGGTGCGAGCTTAGGCGTGTTTTTCCTCGAGCCGTTTTATCAGGCCTGGGGTTGGCAGGGTGTTCTGGGAGCCACGCGTATCGCGCTCGCACTTTGTATCTTGTTGGTTATTATTTACCAGTGGATCAAAATCTATAAAGACAACCACTCTCATGCCATGTCATAAACGTCCTATGCACGAAAGTGTTTAGCCGGTCGTTAAAAGAGCCTATCACGGGCTCTTTTTCATTTTGGATAAAGTAAAACATATGCAACTCTTGTGTTAATCCAATGTTTCAGGCAGTCTGGTAGTTCGATTCTATATCCCACTCATCCTCCGAGAGGTAATCGGTAAGCTGCTTTTGACAACTGCCCTTATTACGTGACACGGTGGATGCCCAAAAGGAAGCATAATGTCATTACGTGATCGGTTATTAGCTCTCACCATCGTTTTGGTTTGGGGTGTCAATTTTGTGGTCATCAAAGTTGGCTTGCAAGGTATGCCACCTCTGCTATTGGCAGGACTGCGTTTTGCTTTGGTTGCGTTTCCAGCGTTGCTATTTATTCCTCGCCCCAACGTGCCTTTAAAGTGGCTGGTGGCTTACGGTTTAACCATCAGTTTTGGTCAGTTTGCGTTACTTTTCTGGGCGCTTAATGTGGGATTGGCGGCTGGATTAGCCTCACTCTTGTTACAAGCTCAGGCTTTCATTACGCTTGGGTTTGGAATTTTGTTGCTGAAAGAAAAAGTACATCGTCACAATGTCATTGCTGTCTGCACGGCAGGGTTTGGTGTTTACCTACTTGCTGCGGCACAACATGACGGGGCCGCATCGCTTACTGGTGTGACCTTGATACTTATTTTAGGTGCAGCAACCTGCTGGGCGCTTGGCAATATTACTAATAAAGTGATCATGCAAAATTACACCGTTCCGACTATGTCACTGATCGTCTGGAGCGCGTTAGTACCCACCTTCGCCTTTGCCATTGCCTCTTTTTCGATAGAGGGACCAGACGTTATCAATAGCTCGTTGTTAAACATGCAATGGCACAATCTGTTTTCAATTGTTTACCTGTCACTTTTGGCGACTATTGTCGGCTATGGAGGCTGGAGTTATCTGCTGAGTCGTTATCCAACTGCTTTGGTTGCGCCTTTGTCTTTGTTGGTTCCGGTATTTGGTTTGCTCAGTGCATGGATACTATTGGACGAGAGCTTGAGCCTCTATCAAATAGTAGGTGTGGTCGTAATCGCGATAGGCTTAATAATTAACGTATTCGGTCAACGTTGGTTTAGAAGGAAAGCTGAGCCAGTGTCTACAATTCAGTGAGTGACTTAACGACACTGTTTGGAGCTTTTAGAGACCATAAGCAACGCAGTTAGGCTCAGCGAATTAGATTTGAGTAACAAAAGGCAGAGAGAGTCCAATGGGAGAAATGCCTCCCATTGGATAGGTTTAATGTTTCGAACTGTATAAGATAGCGCTCATATTCAAACGGTGAAGTAAGAAAGTTCGTTTTTCTGGTCGGATGCCATTGTTGATAAGGCGTGAGCCGCTTGAAGTGTCTCTTCAACAGCGACAACATTTTTCTTCACTAAGTCATAGGTATGAGTGGTACTTTGTGAGATCTCTTCAGTAACGCAATACTGTTGTTGCGACGCTGTCGCCACAAGCGTATTAATTTCTGATATGGATTCAACGGCAGTAGAGATCGACTCAAATGCGGATTTCACGCCATCGGCCAGAATCACAGACTCTTCGATTAAATCGACATTTTGAGCCATGTTGTTGGTTGCTTTTTCAGATTGCTGCTGAAGTTTTTCAATGATTTCCTGAATACTGATCGTTGATTGCTGTGTTTTTGAAGCAAGGTTTCGGACTTCATCTGCCACCACTGCAAAGCCTCGACCTTGTTCTCCTGCGCGAGCCGCTTCGATAGCTGCATTTAACGCCAATAAGTTGGTTTGCTCTGAAATGCCATTAATGACTTCGATCACTGAGCCAATTTCCATTGCATATTGACGAAGTTCTCCAATGATTTTTGCGCTCTCGTTAACAGAATTGTTAATATCACCGGTAAGCGTGATGTTTTTTTCTAGCGTTTTCTTACCATGTTTCACGCTATCTTGCGCTGTTCTGGCGGCATCTTCAGCCATTACAGCTTTATTACTTACTTCATTTGAAGTCGAAGATAACTCGTTGATTGCTGTGGAAATCTGTTCTGCTTGCTCTAGTTCGAGTTGAGAGTTAGCACGCGTGGTGTTCATAATGGTACTCAGCTGAGTAGAAGATGACGCAACATTTTCAGAAATAGAATGAGAGTTTCGAATCAGTATCGACAGTTTATTCGACAAGTTGACCAGAGACAGATAGATGCCCGTTTCTTTCCCCGTGATTTGCAACTCCTGAGTCAAGTTGCCTGCTGCCATTGTTTCCATAAAGTTTGCGATTTCGTTTGGTATGCCACCAACAGGTATAAGAACTAATCTCTTTAAGATAATCAGAACAAGACTAATTGATATGATCAGACTGAATAGACCAATTAACATCGATTTTTTTAATTGTTCATGGGCCGAGGCTTCAATGATTTCGTTCTTAATAAACGTAGTATACTCCCATTTTGTTGAGTCAATGTTCCCCCAGAATGAAGTAAACTCGACATCACGACCGTTTATCTCTGTTGTATATGAAAGTTCTGGTGATGTTTGGCTAAACTCTTTGTATAGTGGTCTTTCTGTATAAATGTTTTTCCCGAGCAACTCTTTATACGGCGCTATTAAGATCGTGCCATCGTGGGAATAAAGGAACATGTCATCGCGTTGAGTTAATTTACTTAATACAGATTCCACGTTTATGGTCGCTAGAGAAGCCGTATTTTGGTTTAGTTTATATGCGACGGCGATAACCTCTTTCCCGGTTCGCGCTGAAACAAATGGAGGCGACACATAAAATTGCTCATTTTGATTAAAAATAGCTTTCCAGTAGCTACGATCTAATTGTTTTACATTAAAGTCATATGGCTTCCCTTCAGGATCATAGATAACACCATCTTGACGGAAAAGGTATACACCTTCACTGATGTCTTTTAGGTTTCTTGCTAGAGTCTGAGTTTGAATGAGTGCATAGTCAGACGACCGTGGGTTATTAATCTATATGACGAGCTAAAAGCGGGTAAAGAAGTAGGATATCTGTTGATGTTATTCCGAGAGTCGTATTTAAATATCTAATGCATGGAGAAAGTATGTCAGGGCATTTAAAATATATGCTGGCACTGGTTTGCTGCTTTATTCTGGCTAACTTATATTACTCCCAGCCTATTATTTTCGATATCGCTCAAGATTTAGGTATAAATTCGTCATCAAGTGGCGTTATTGTCACGATCACCCAGATAGGTTACTGCCTCGGTGTTTTATTTCTGGTGCCTCTGGGTGATGTATTGGAAAGCCGCCGATTAATAAAAAGGATTGTTAACCTCAGTCCGTGGGGTAAAAAGACGCTTGGGTACAATGTCTTTAGTATTCACTACTTTTACTTTGTTTTGGGCAATGGTGCCAATTGCTTTACAGGACTTGCTTGGGTTTACTCATTCAGATGTTGCATTGTATTCTTTGCTTGGTTTAGCTGCTCCACCATGCGCGATTTTGGCGGGTAAGATGATCGATCGTGGCAAAGGTTTTGTGTTAACGATAGTCAGTATTGCTATGGTTGCCTGCGCTTTCATTGTAACACCGATATTCGGTATATTTGTGACCTCATTTATCGTCGCAGGCCTGTTATTAGATCCGGGTGTCCAGATGACTAATGTCGTTATTCAACAGTCGGTGATTTCTCTGGCACCCCAGGCTCGTAGTCGTATCAACGCTTTGTGTATTGGCGCTACCTTTATTGGTGGAGCCTTAGGTTCTTGGTTAGGACCTTGGATCTATAGCCATTACGGATGGGGGAGTTACGGTCATGGTGGCTGCCTTAATCGTGTTTGTCGCATTTGTGCTTAACTTATCGTTAAAAAGACCGCAAGAATCTGGTATTGAAATGAGTGAAAGCGCTTAGGCTCAGACCGAAGTCAGTTGTTTTATTGGGTATTAATGAGATTTTAAAAGAGCCCTATTTGGGCTCCTTGTATTGCTTGATGGGTATTATTCCTCAAGCTCGATATTTTTGATGAATTTAGCTGGTACACCGCCAACGACAGTGTTTGGCTCAACGTCTTTACTTACCACAGCGCCTGCAGCAACAACGGCGCCATCACCAATGGTGACACCTTGCAGTATGGTTGCGTTGGCCCCAATCCAGACGTCATTACCGATAACAATCGGCGCAGGAATGGTTGTTCCGCGTTTACGGGGATCTAAATCGTGGTTGAGCGTGGCTAAAACCACGTTATGACCGATCAGTGCGCCATCACCTAGGGTAATGCCTCCGTGATCCTGAAAACAGCAACCTGAATTAATAAACACATTTTTACCGATAGTGATGTTTCTGCCGCAGTCAGTGTTAAACGGAGGAAACATCATAAAGCTATCGGCAATAGGTTTACCTGTCAGTACAGACATGACCTCTCTAATCTCTTCTGAAGAGTGATAGCTACTATTGAGCTTTGAGGTGATTTTAAGAGCCTGTTGTGCGAGTTCATAACATTGTAGGTGGATATCAGAGCCGCCTTCAATCACTCCGCCTTGACGCATATAGTCCAAGCATTCTTCTAACGTCATGCATACTTCCTGTTGTTTTGTCGTTGTTTATTTATGATTATCACGTTGAGTCTATGGATCAAGCACTAAATAGGCATTGTTGATGTGACCCGATGAGTTGCTATTCTGAAGATCACATTGGAGTAGAGAGTAATAAACAAAAAAGTGGCTTGCTGCCAAAGAACGGAAACAAGCCCCAAAACTAAAGTAAGAAAAGTAATAGTAGAATTAGATTAACGGTAGCTGTATAAGTACTCGGCAATCATTTGTGCATTCGCGGGTACCGCTGTCTCATACCCATAGTATTGACCGTATTTAGGACGAAGCTCCTCGGTCGCTTTGCGAGCAATTTCTCCATACCACGCCGGCAGCATTACGGTATGAGCGTTAATCTTATCCATCTCAACACCAAAGCCAAATGGCACTTCCTGCATGGCTTTTGCTACCGCAGTTTCTAGATCGGTAATAAAAGTAAGGTGAAAATTGAAATCATCGTGTGAGCCAACGTTACCGTGTCCACCGTTGAAGTGATCCCACTTTGATTAGTCGACCGCTTGCGTTGTGTCGTTCGGTGCTAAGTGCCGCACCGAGTTATCTTAAAGAAAATGGTTATCCCAACTCTCTTGAAGACTTACAGAGCCATAACTGTATTACTCATATTGCTGGTGTTTTCCGCCATTATCGTTTTACACGAAATGATGAGATAGTTGAGTATCAAGTAGCGGGTAACTTACAAACGAATGAAACTGAGGTATTACGTCGGGCGGTTATTTCAGGAACGGGTATTGGCATGTTACCCACGTATTATGTGGGTGATGATTTGAGAGATGGGAAGCTAATAAGTATTCTTCCTCAAGAGGAGCCTGAAGTTCTAGGTATACATGCCGTTTATTTATCGCGTCAATTCCAACCCGTTAGTTTGAGATTATTGGTTGATTTTTTAGTCGAGCGTTTTGGTGGCGATATTCCACCTGGGAAAGCAGCTTAACCGTTAATAAGTAACGTGAGTCTAAATGATAACGATAAACTTCATCTATGGAGGCGGTTAAGATAGTCTACACTGTCAGACAGTTAAGTTAATATTTATAAGTCCTTAACTAAAAAGGATATGGAAGTAAAACATGAACGAAATTAAACGACCTGTAAACTCTCATCGGGCTTATCATGCCCATGTCTATTTTGATCACCAAACTTTGGCGTTTGCGACAGGGCTATGCCGAGAAGCCGAAGAAAGGTTTCGCGTAAAAATGGGCCGAGTCCATGAAAAACTGGTTGGTCCGCACCCGAAATGGAGTTGCCAGCTCAAGTTCACGTCTAAGGATTTCGATGAGCTCATTCCATGGTTAGACGAAAACCGTGATGGATTGTCAATTTTAGTTCATGCACTTTCAGGTGATGAATGGGAAGATCATACTCTGTATGCGTATTGGCTTGGAGAAAGTCATGCGTTGGATTTGTCTGTTTTCGAAGGGACATCAGAAAGAGAAGATTGATAGTGCCTATAACCAGCCGAATTGATGTCTAGGAGTCGCACTTGCGGCTCCTTTCGGCTTTGTTGCTTAATTCAGAGATAAGACATACTTACGCCATTGTGCTTAATTCTTAAACAATATACTGAGTTTCAGGCATACCTAGCCTCGTAAGTTTGTTCAGCGCTTTGTTGTACTGTTTCCAGTTGTTTGTTTTGTAACGAGGTTTAGGCATGAGACTACGACGATTGATGGGTGTAGCCGATCAGATCGTAGCTTCTTGATTTAGTTCCATCGATTTAAGCAACAAAGTCTTGAAGAGTCACAAAATTGCAGTAAGCCTTTTGAGCCTAAAACTCAGAACGTAAGTGGTGGGTTCTAGTTTAGGCGCGTGGCTTTAATATAAAAGGATCAAAAAGGGCGAGCATCAACATACTCGCCCCCAGTTCCAGACACTTACAGTTGCTCAGCGAGCTGTGGCAGTATCTCAAACAGATCGCCGACTAGCCCGTAATCAGCAACTTCAAAGATAGGGGAGTCTGGATCTTTGTTGATCGCAACAATGACTTTAGACTCTTTCATACCGGCAAGGTGCTGGATTGCGCCGGAGATCCCAACCGCAATATAAAGCTTAGGTGCGACAATTTTACCGGTTTGACCAACTTGTAAGTCATTCGCGACAAAACCAGCATCGACGGCAGCGCGAGACGCCCCAATCGCTGCGCCAAGTTTGTCGGCGACTTTTTCGATAAGCTCGAAGTTTTCTTTGCTACCCACACCACGACCACCAGAAATCACGATTTCAGCGGCAGTGAGTTCAGGTCGTTCTGAAACGGTCTTGTCGATTGCTACCAATTCAACAACTGGAGATTGAACGGTGGTTTGCTGATGTTCAATGTCAACTTGGCTATTGCAGGCAACTGGGTCAAAGGCCGAAGCACGCACGGTGACTACACGCAACGGGTCGTTTGAAGTTACTTTAGCGAAGGCGTTACCAGCATAAATTGGGCGGATAAATGTTTTGTCATCCACCACTTGAACGATATCTGAGATTTGCCCAACTCCGCATTTCGCTGCGATGCGTGGCGCAAGATCTTTGCCTTTTGATGAAGAGTTTGCCCAGATGCCGTCAAATCCGTCGGCAATCCCTGACACAATTGGCGCAATATTTTCAGCGAACTGGTGCATCAGTGATTCGTCGTCAATGCAAATCACTTTAGCGATACCATCGACACGACTTGCCTGTTGGGCGACGTCTTCACACTGATAACCAACCACAAGTAACGTATTGTCCTGGCTCACCTGACTCGCAGCATTCACCACTTTTAGCGTATCAGCATGCAGCTGTTGGTTGTCATGTTCTGCAATAATTAGATTCTTCATCAAATCACCTTTGCTTCATTACGTAGCTTATCAATAAGTTCAGAGACAGACTCTACTTTGATGCCTGCTTTTCGCTGCGCTGGTGGCGTGACTTCGGAGATGGTCTGGCTAAATACAATCTCAACGCCCAGGCTCTCGGGAGTGATCGTATCTAGCGGTTTGCGTTTGGCTTTCATGATGTTTGGCAAAGACGCAAAGCGAGGCTCATTTAAGCGTAAATCAGTGCTGATCACCGCTGGCAAGCTCATTGCTACCGTCATCAAACCACCGTCGACTTCTCTTACTACCTGAACTTTTTGATTCTCAACCTTCACTTCTGAAGCGAAGGTCGCCTGAGGCCAGTCAAGCAGAGCTGCCAGCATTTGGGCAACTTGGTTGTTGTCGGAGTCGATGGACTGTTTACCGGTGATCACCAACTGAGCTTGCTCTTGCTCAACGATCGCTTTTAGAAGTTTCGATACGACCAGCGGCTCAATCTTGTCTGCAGTTTCAATATGAATAGCTCGATCTGCGCCTAGCGCTAGGGCTGTACGCAATTGTTCCTGACACTGCGTGCCACCAGCACTCACAACGATGACTTCTTCTGCAATCCCTTGTTCTTTAAGTCGCACTGCTTCTTCAACGGCGATTTCACAGAAAGGGTTGATAGTCATCTTGACGTTATTGGTTTCTACATCGCTGTTGTCCGACTTAACACGGACCTTAATGTAAGGATCAATGACCCTTTTAATTGGCACTAGTATTTTCACGTTAGATTCCTTTTTACGGTGAAGACTATGTGTTTACAGTGAAGACGATGTGATGACGTCTTTAAATTGATGTTAATTTACCTTTACGTTTGCGTCAACTTTAAATATATTGTTGTTTAACAAGTTGGCAACATGCAAAAAGAAGAAGGGAATACAACCATGGAAAGAGACTGCATGGAGTTTGATGTTCTGATTGTTGGCGCAGGGCCTGCGGGTTTGTCTGCTGCCTGCCGAATTAAACAGTTGGCAATGGAAAAAAACCAAGAAATCTCAGTTTGTGTTGTCGAGAAAGGTTCAGAAGTCGGTGCGCACATTCTCTCTGGCGCGGTGTTTGAAACGCGCAGTCTGGAGGAGCTGTTTCCTGATTGGGAGGCAATGGGTGCCCCACTGAATACCAAAGTAAATCAGGATAAAACCTACTATCTGAGTAATGAACTCAATGGTCATGAGCTGCCAATGTGGGCGGTGCCAAATACGTTACACAACGAAGGTAACTACATAATAAGCTTAGGTAACTTATGTCGCTGGATGGCGAATGAGGCGGAAAACTTAGGTGTGGAAATTTACCCAGGTTTCAGTGCCAGTCAGGCTATCTTTGATGAGAATAACTGCGTATGCGGAGTCGTTACCGGAGACATGGGGTTAGATAAAAACGGTGAACAGAAAGCCAATTTTGAGCCGGGTATTGAGCTTCGCGCTAAGTTTACTTTATTTGCCGAAGGTGCACGCGGACATATCGGTAAACAACTGATTAACAAATTTAATCTGGCTGATGATAAAACGCCTCAGCACTATGCGATTGGCTTTAAAGAGCTATGGGAAATCCCAGCCGAACAGCATCAACAAGGGTTAGTTGTGCATGGGTTAGGCTGGCCACTTGCGAGTGAGGCAACAGGGGGAAGCTACCTCTATCATCTGGAAGGTAACCAAGTCGCGGTTGGTCTGATCGTCGACCTCAATTATGCGAACCCTCATCTCAGCCCGTTTGACGAATTCCAGCGGTTCAAACATCACCCTATGATTGAACAGTACCTTAAAAATGGTAAGCGCATCAGCTATGGCGCGAGAGCGATCGCTAAAGGTGGGTTCCACTCCCTGCCGACGCAAGAATTTGCCGGTGGCTTACTGATTGGCTGCGATGCTGGAACGCTCAACGGTGCCAAAATCAAAGGCACACACACCGCTATGAAATCCGGTATGATCGCCGCTGAAGCGGTATTCGAAGCAATTTCAAATCAGTCAGTTATTGCTGACTATCATAAACACTTCAAACAATCTTGGTTGTATGAAGAGCTGTATCAGGCACGTAACTTTTCAAGCGGTATCCATCGCTTTGGCTCTTGGTTAGGGGGCAGTCTAGCCATGCTGGAACACAATGTGTTAAAAGGCAAAGCGAAGTGGAATGTACGTTGTGACAGTGCCGATCATCAGTCGTTACTTTTGGCAGAAAAGAGCCATCAGATTTCCTATCCAAAACCGGATGGTGTCTTGAGTTTCGATCGGCTTTCTTCGGTCTATTTATCCAATATCTTCCATGAAGAAGACCAGCCATGTCACCTACGACTTGCTAGTCAGCGAATTCCAATTGAACAGAACCTAGAGCTCTATGCCGAACCTGCGCAACGCTATTGCCCCGCTGGTGTGTATGAACTCATTCAAGGTGAAGAGCAGACCGAATTACAAATAAATGCGGCGAACTGTATTCACTGTAAAACCTGCGATATCAAAGACCCAAGTCAAAACATTACCTGGACACCACCAGAGGGTGGTGGTGGACCCAATTATCCGAATATGTAAACGTCCGATAATGAAATTCTGTTAACAATTTATTTACCTAAAGTTTGCGTTGGTTCAAATCTTAATCGATGAACTGGATTGCAACTTCAACTTCTAGGCACTATTCTGACTTTACATTGACGTTTACGTAAACTGAATAAAGGAATTGATGCATAGGTGTGAGTAGTTGCCAGTATCAACGTCAGGCTTGATAGCTAAATAGTGCTTCACGGAACGCACTCAAAAAGAAAGGGAGATCAACTATGGTATCGGAAACACCTCTTTTGCAGGTAAACGATATTTCATTGGCCTTTGGGGGGGTTAAAGCTTTAACCGATGTGAGCTTCCATGTGAACGAAAAGGAAATCTTTTCAATCATTGGTCCCAATGGTGCCGGAAAAACATCCATGCTCAACTGTATTTCCGGTCGCTACACGCCGAATAAAGGATCGGTGGTGTTTGCCGGAAATGACGTCACCAAGCGTACACCGAGTCAACGAGCAGAGTTAGGTCTGGGTAGAACGTTCCAGAACCTGGCGCTTTTTTCTCATATGTCTGTACTCGACAACATTATGGTTGGCCGCCACCACCTGCTGAAAAACAACTTTGTGACAGGTCCGCTTTACTGGTTCTCTAACGCACAAAAAGAAGAGATGGCACACCGCAAGTACGTAGAAGACGTCATCGACTTTTTAGAAATCCAACACATCCGTAAAGCCACCGCTGGCACGCTTTCTTACGGTTTGCGTAAGCGTGTTGAGCTTGCTCGCGCCATTGCTCTCAAACCGAAACTTCTCCTTCTTGATGAACCGATGGCCGGCATGAACTTGGAAGAAAAGGAAGACATGGCACGTTACATCATGGACCTCAACGAAGAACTGGACATCACCATCATCATGATCGAACACGATATGGGCGTCGTGATGGACATCTCTAACCGAGTGCTAGTTTTGGACTTTGGTAAGCACATCGCGATGGGTGAGCCAGAAGAAGTGATGGCGAATCCACACGTGAAACAAGCCTACTTAGGTGAAGACCTTCCGACATTAGAGGAGAGTGCATAATGGCACAGCAACATAATGATTGGGCAGATATAACCAGCTTAGATACCTTTCCAAAAGTGTTGCAGCACAACGCCAAGCACTGGCCAGAGCAAGTCGCAATGCGGGAAAAGGAGTTTGGTATCTGGCGAGAATTTACTTGGCAGGACTATGAAAACCGAGTCAAGTGGATGGCGCTTGCACTGCAAGATTTAGGTGTTGGTGAGCAAGACGTTGTGGGGCTTTTAGGCGACAACCGACCTGAATGGGTGTGGGGCGAACTGGCCGCGCACGCGATCAAAGGTTACTCACTGGGCATCTATCAGGATTCTATGCATGAGGAAGTGGCGTACTTAATTAACTATGCCAAAGCGAAAGTGGTGATTGCAGAAGATGAAGAGCAATGTGACAAGTTGCTTGAGTTGGGTAATGAGATCCCAAGCGTTGAGTTCATCATTTACTGTGATCCGCGCGGAATGCGCAAGTACGATGACCCAAGACTTATTGATGTAGAGAAAGTGTACAAAAAAGGTCAGCTGATAGACAAAGCCGATCCAGACAAATATCTGAATATGGTAGCGGCAACCAAAGGCAGCGATCTTTCGATTCTTTGTACCACTTCGGGTACGACTTCTAAACCGAAGCTTGCCCAGCTTCATAGCGGCACGTTTTTGGATCACTGTGCGGCATATCTGCGTGCCGACCCACGTTCTCCAGGTGATAACTACGTTTCGGTACTGCCTCTGCCTTGGATCATGGAGCAGGTATATGTGGTGGGTCAGGCGTTGATTTCCCGTCAAATCGTCAACTTTGTCGAAGAGCAGGAAACCATGATGGCGGACTTACGCGAGATTGGCCCGAACTTCGTTTTATTGGCTCCGCGTGTATGGGAAAACATTGTTGCAGACGTGTCTGCTCGCATGATGGACTCCACACCATTTAAACAGAAGATGTACAAACTCGGCATGAGCTTAGCGAACAAAGCGCTGGATCAAGGCAAACGTTCGAAGTTGGCGGAATGGATTCTTCTACGCGCTCTGCGTGACCGTTTGGGGTTCTCGAATCTGACTTCTGCGGCAACAGGCGGTGCGGCAATGGGCCCAGATACTTTCCGTTACTTGCAAGCGATTGGTGTGCCACTTAAGCAGCTTTATGGTCAGACCGAAATGTGTGGTGCGTACACCGTGCACAAAGCGGACGACGTGGACTATGACTCAGTCGGTGTGGCGTTTGATAATGCGGAAGTGAAAGTTATTAACCCCGACAGCAATGGGGTGGGTGAAATCATTGCCAAAAGTACCGGCATGTTTACCGGTTACCTCAATAACCAATCGGCTTACGATGAAGATGTGCAAGATGGCTGGATGCACACTGGCGATGCGGGCTACTTTAAAGAATCTGGCCACTTAGTGGTGATTGACCGTCTGAAAGATATGTCGGAAACCAGCCATGGCGACCGTTACTCTCCGCAGTTTATTGAAAACAAGCTCAAGTTCTCACCATTTATCGCAGAAGCGGTTGTGGTGGGTAAAGACAGACCTTGGCTCTCTGCAATTATCTGTATTCGCTACGCGATCGTCGCCAAATGGGCAGAGCAAAAGGGGATTGCGTTCACCAACTACACCAACCTTTCTGCGCAACCTGAGGTGTATAAAGCGATTCGCGAAGAAGTGCTCAAAGTGAACGAATCTCTACCAGATGCACAGAAAATCAGCAAATTCATTCTTCTTTATAAAGAGTTGGATGCCGATGACGGCGAGTTAACTCGCACACGTAAAGTTCGTCGGGGTGTCGTTGCGGAGAAATACGGTGACATCATTGAAACCATTTATAGCGCTGCACCTAAAGTCGATGTCGATACGGTGATCACTTATCAGGATGGGACTAAGACACGCATTCAAACGTCGCTGGTGATTGAAACGCTTATTCAACATGAGCTCACACTGGTGGATAGCGAACAACGGAGGATCGCATAGTGAATACGGATTTATTACTGCAACTCGTCATTAATGGCGTGATCGTCGGCATGTTGTATGGCGTGGTCGCCATGTGCTTCGTATTGATTTACAAATCGACTCAGGTGGTGAACTTCGCCCAGGGTGAATTTCTACTGATTGGCGCATGGGTATGCTGGGCGGCGCTGGTGCACCTCCAGTTACCGTTTTTCATCGGCTTCTTGCTGACCCTCGCCTTTATGATGGTGTTTGGTATCGCTGTCCAAACCATCGTGCTCAGACCCTTAATTGGTGAGCCTATCATCTCGGTCATTATGGTGACCATCGGTCTGTCGATGTTCTTCCAGGCTCTGATGAAATGGATATTTGGCGTATCAGCGGTATCGTACCCACAAGTATTCGAAACAAACGTGGTGAATATCGGTGGTTTGAACGTTGAGTTTGCTTACATCCTCAGCTTGATCTTCTCAATGATCATCATGGGTGCATTCTACTGGTTCTTCAAATTCAGCAAAATGGGTTTGGCGATGCGAGCGACGGCGTTTAACCAGCAAGTAGCCCAGAGTCTTGGCATTTCGATTAAGAAAGTGTTCGCGATCAGTTGGGCTATTTCGGCCATGGTATCCGCGACAGCAGGGATTGTTATCGGCATCGTTAACGGCGTATCTGACGCGCTATCCATCATCGGTATTAAAGTGTTCCCAGCGGTTATTTTGGGTGGTCTGGACTCAGTTGTTGGCGCGATTGTCGGCGGCATCACGATTGGGATTCTGGAGAACCTGGC
Source organism: Vibrio sp. STUT-A11 (assembly GCF_026000435.1). Lineage (NCBI taxonomy): Bacteria > Pseudomonadati > Pseudomonadota > Gammaproteobacteria > Vibrionales > Vibrionaceae > Vibrio > Vibrio sp. STUT-A11. The sequence goes on from NZ_AP026764.1 coordinate 1,131,581, forward strand.
TGAGTTCTTCGACAGCCAATACCTGCAAGTGGGTAACCTGTATAACATCGCACCTTTCTATGTGTTGTTAATCATTCTTGCCTTCAAGCCATATGGCCTGTTTGGTACCAAAGATATTGAGCGTATTTAAGGAGAAATAACATGGCTCAACTTAGCATGCGCCCATGTGGGGATTTTCGAACCACATACAAAAGTGATACGCCGATTTTTGAAACCAAAACCATTAGAAGACTAGCAATAGCGGGTGTTATCGCGATGCTGGCAGCGCCGCTGGTTCTGGATATCTACTTCCTCAACCTGTTTATTCAGATTGCATATCTTGGTATTGCAGCACTAGGTCTGAACATTCTGGTTGGTTTTACCGGGCAAATTTCATTAGGTCACGGTGCGTTCTTTGGCTTTGGCGCATTTGCATCGGCCTGGCTGAACAACCAATACAACATTCCTGTGGTGCTTGCCATTCCGCTCGCGGGTTACCTGACTATGATTGTCGGGATGATCTTTGGTCTGCCAGCGGCGCGCATCAAAGGGTTGTACCTTGCTATCGCAACTTTAGCCGCGCAGTTCATTCTAGAAGATTTCTTTGCGCGCGCTGAGTGGTTCAGTGGTGGTTCATACGGGGCAAGCGCAAACCCAATCAATCTGTTTGGTTTTGAATTTTCGACCGATGAAAGCTTCTTCTATGTTGCACTGTTTGCATTGATCTTTATGTACATGTGGGCATCGAACCTCATCCGTTCACGTGATGGACGTGCGTTTGTCTCAGTACGAGATCACTACTTATCCGCAGAAATCATGGGCATCAACCTGACCAAATATCGTCTGCTCTCATTTGGTGTCTGCGCGTTCTACGCAGGCATCGGCGGGGCATTGTACGGACACTACTTGGGATTCGTTTCAGCAGAAGGCTTTACCATCATGATGTCTATCCAGTTCCTGGCGATGATCATCATCGGTGGTCTTGGGTCAGTAAAAGGCACCTTAATGGGCACGATATTTATCGTATTGCTGCCTGAAGTTTTAGAGTTTGGCGTGACGGGGCTGGCTGCGTTTAGCGATAACACTTCGTTTATTGATGGGCTAGCTTACTTCAAAGAGATGGCCATCGGTCTGGTCATCATGCTGTTCCTCATTTTCGAACCTCAGGGGTTGTCACACCGCTGGCAGCAGATTCGAGCATATTGGAAACATTATCCGTTCTCTTATTAACGTGTACTTAATTGGAATATACCTCAATAACAAGGACAACGAGTTATGAACAAAGGACATTTAGCGACAACGTTGGTGCTATCTTCAGCACTGTTTACTACCGCATCTTGGGCAAAAGATTCCGTATTTGTCGGACATCTTGTCGACTTCTCTGGACCTACTGCTTATGTGAGTAAGCCATATGGTTCAGGTGTGCGCGATGCACTGCAGTGGATTAACCAAAATGGCGGCATCAACGGTACCGAATTAGAGTTTGAAACGGTTGATATGGCGTACAAGGTGCCAGTTGCAATTTCGAACTACAAACGTTGGGTTGCGCGTAAGAACATGGTGGCGCTGCAAGGTTGGGGTACGGCGGATACCGAAGCGTTAATCTCTTTTGTCACCAAAGACAAAGTACCAGTATTTTCGGCTTCTTACTCGGGCCACTTAACTGATCCAACAGGTAAAAACCCGAAAACTGCCAAGCCTGCTCCCTACAACTTCTTCTATGGCGCTTCTTACTCAGATGCCTGTCGTGCATTGGTGAAATGGGCGAAGGAAGACTGGGAATCGAAGGGCAATACCACCGCGCCTAAATTTACTCACATCGGTGATAACCACCCGTTCCCGAATGCGCCCAAAGAGGCGTGTGCAGAGTACGCCACAGAGCTGGGCTTTGAAGTGCAGAACCCAGTGGTTGTGTCACTTAAACCGGGTGATTTCAAAGCGCAATGTCTGTCACTTAAAGAGTCTGGTACCAACTACGGTTACATCGCTAACTTAGGTGGTTCGGTTATTTCTCTGGTGAAGTCGTGTAACACGGTCGGTACTGATTTCCAGTACATGGCGAATATCTGGGGTGGTGATAAACCGGTTATTGAAGCGGCGGGTGACGGTCTAAAAGACTACGTTTTCCCGGGTATGACCGCATTCTGGGGTGATGATACAGAAGGAATGAAACTGGTTGAAGAAATTTCTAAGGTCTCTGAGTCTGAGCCGGGCGAGTTCCGAACTCACCATTACATCCGTGGCGTGTGTTCTGCGTTCTACATGAAAGAAGCGATGGAATGGGCGAAAGATAATGGCGGTATTACTGGTGATAACATCAAAAAAGGCATGTACGTACACAAAAACTGGGTACCGAACGGGCTAGAGGGTGTGTGTATTCCTGCTAACTGGCAACCAGAAGACCATCGCGGCACAACAACTGTAAACGTGTTTATGGGTAATAACCAAGGCGGCAAGGTCGACATTAAGAAAGTGTCTCAGGTTACATTGTCACGTCGTGATGATTGGCTAGGTTACTAATTACAAGAAAGGAACAGGTGAGAGGTAACTCTCACCTGCACAAGGAGTGGCTTGATGAGTGAATTAGCAACGAATATCGAACCAGCAGAAATTCTGCTCTCGGTGAACAATATCGAAGTGGTCTATGACGAAGTAATCCTGGTACTGCGTGGTGTGAGCCTTGAAGTGCCAAAAGGTCAGATCGTGACGCTATTAGGGGCCAACGGTGCAGGTAAATCGACCACACTAAAAGCGATTTCTGGCTTGTTAAAAACGGAAGATGGTGAAGTGACCCGCGGTGAAATCAACTTCATGGGCGAGCGCATTGACAACCAGAGCCCAGAAGAAATTGTCCGTTCAGGGATCTTTCAGGTGATGGAAGGACGTCGAATTGTCGAAGACATGACAGTGATTGAGAACCTTCGTCTAGGCGCATTTACCCGCAACGACAACGAGGTCGAGAAAGACATCGAAATGGTATTCGACTACTTCCCTCGACTGAAAGAGCGCACTGGCCTTGCTGGTTATTTGTCTGGCGGTGAGCAGCAAATGCTCGCAATTGGCCGCGCACTTATGGCTCGGCCGAAAATGATCTTACTGGATGAACCTTCTATGGGGCTGTCTCCGTTGTTGGTGAAAGAAGTGTTCAGCATCATCAAGAAGATTAATAAAGATCAGGGCATCACCATGTTGCTGGTGGAGCAGAACGCGAACTTTGCCCTTCATGCAGCCGATTACGGTTACATCATGGAATCAGGCAAAATTGTGCTCGATGGCACTAAGCATGAGCTGCTCAACAATGAAGATGTGAAAGAGTTCTACCTTGGTGGTGGCGATGAAGAGCGCAAAAGCTTTAAGAACTTAAAATCTTACAAACGTCGTAAGCGTTGGTTATAAGGAGCAGTGATGAACGAATTATTCGATGCAAAAGAGTCTTTATCTCCCGTAGAGAGAGAAGAGTCCCTGTTTCAGCATTTGCCAACACTGATTGAAAACGCGAAGACACACAGCGAGCACTATGCCAAAATTTTTGCGGATATCGATTCTTCAGTCGCGGTCAATCGTGAAGGTCTTTCTCTGCTACCGATTACACGCAAGTTTAATGTCCCAAATCAGCAGCAACTCAAGCCGCCGTTTGGTGGCTTAAATAGTGTCGTTATCGGCCAAATGGCACGCGTGTTTCAGTCTCCAGGTCCTTTGTATGAAGCACAAACGGATGAATCTGACTTCTGGCGAATGGGGCGAGCATTTCACGCTGCAGGGTTTCGCTGTGGGGATTTAGTCCACAACACGTTATCTTACCATTTCTCTCCGGGCGGATTTATTATGGATGGCGGGGCGAGAGCCTGCGGTTGTGCAGTATTTCCGGCTGGAGTAGGCAACACCGAAGCGCAGATTGAAGCGATCAAACAGCTTCAGCCAACTGGCTACACCGGGACACCATCTTACCTAATTACTTTGTTAACCAAGTATCAAGAGCAATACGGTGAGAAGCCGAGCCTTACTAAGGCTCTGGTTTCTGGAGAAGCGGTCACTGCAGACATGCAAAAAGCGTTTTCAGACTTGGGCATTGCAGTGTCTCAAGCGTATGCGAGCGCAGAACTTGGTTTGATTGCTTATCAGGTTTCTGGAGAGCAAGGCTTAGTGATTGCAGAGGATATCATTGTCGAAATCGTTAACCCTGATGGTATGCCTGTTCAATCAGGTGAAATCGGTGAGGTGGTGGTGACATCTTTGGATGAAAAGTTTCCGCTTATTCGCTACGCAACCGGTGATCTCTCTGCTTACATCGAAAGAGAGTCTGACTCACTACGTACTAATTCGCGCATAAAAGGCTGGATGGGGCGTGCCGATTCGGCAGTCAAAGTTAAAGGCTTATTTGTTTATCCACACCAGATACAGGAAGTGTGTCGTCGTCATGAAATTACCGGCTCGTTAAAAGTTGAGCGCGATGGTTTCAGCGATATGATTACTTTCTGTTGCCAGGAAGATCACGTTTCTGCCGATGATATTCAAGCAACGTTGCAGTCTGTGACTAAGCTCAAAGGCAAGGTACAGTTTGTACCAAACAGCGCAGAACAACCATTGATCAACGATTTGCGTAATTAGCAAGGTTAGAATAAGGCTAGGAGATAAGGGATAGCGAAATAAATCGCGTATCCCTTTCTTTTGCAGTGATAGCAAGTTGAAAGAGGAGAGAACAAGGACAATGAAAACGACGGATTCACCAGTAATCAATGAACAATTTTGGGATGATCTGTTTACCAAAGGCACAATGCCTTGGGATCGAAATCAAGCTCCTGAAGAGCTGAAATGTTATTTAAGCCGTATCCCCGATGATGTTCAATCTGTGTTTATTCCCGGCTGCGGTGCAGCGTATGAGGTATCCCACTTTGTTGAACATGGACATGATGTCATCGCGATGGATTATAGTGAAGAAGCCGTAAACTTGGCAAAATCTAAGCTTGGTCAACATCAGGATAAAGTCGTACTTGGAGACGTGTTTAGCGAAGCGTTATTCCAGACGTTTGACGTGATTTATGAACGTGCATTTTTGGCTGCGTTACCAAGAGATAAGTGGGAAGATTACTTTGCCATGATTGATAGGCTATTAACTTGTGGTGGTTTGTTGGTGGGTTATTTTGTCATAGATGATGAGTACCGTTCGCGTTTTCCTCCCTTTTGTTTACGTAGCGGAGAGTTAGCACAACGGTTAGAGTCGTCTTTCAATCTGATTGAATCTTCACCTGTCACCGATAGCGTTGACGTGTTCAAAGGTAAAGAGCACTGGATGGTGTGGCAGAAGAGGTAGCGATTTGTTGAGGTCTCAAATCAGACAAATCACTACTGACCATAATACGTTGACAAATAATCAAGCACGGCTTCTCGATCATCGCCAGCTAGATCTTCCATACCTTGCTCTTCTATCATCCAGTCGAGCATGCTATCCCAACGCTTTCTGCTTAAGCCCTGTTGGGCGACCATATGTAAAGAGTGACATGCCGAACATATAGCCGCCACAAGTTCCATGTTTTCCCCTGGTGTTAAGATGCCATCGCCCGCTGATTTGACCTCCATACCAGACGAAGGGGTGACCCAATCAGGAGGTGAAGGGTTTTTCGTGGCAAGCCAAGCGATGATCGCGGCGCGCGCGCCTGGATCTTTTACCCCCGGGTACACCATATTGGTTCCTGGAGCAAACTCTTCTGGTGAAGCTATGAATGCATCTAGCTTTTCAGCATCCCATTTTCCTTGGTGTTGTTTGATTCCTTCGCTGTAATCGAAACCCTCAAAACTGGCGATAGTGCGCTCTGCCAGTCCCCATAGCGGAGGGCCAACAACCGTAACTCCGTCTGGCTCAAATTGGTGACAGGCTTTGCATACCATGGCTTGTTGTTCGCCGGCTGCAATCAACGCTTCGTCAGCTAGAGCAACATCATTAGAAAGGGCAATTAGCGCAACTGAGAGCGGGAAGACCCGCTCCTTGATTTTGTTGTGTTTCACCGTTCTTACCCCTTAACCACTAACGCTACGCGATGGAAGGTGTTGTTCAGGTATCCTTTTGGATTCCAAGCGATGGCAAAAGGTTGGCTAACATTCTGATCATCTGTGGCTTTTGCCCAAACTTCGTAATATCCAGGCTGAGGGAATTTCACTTTAGCATTAAAGGTTTGCCATGCTCCCTCGTTTGCTGGATCGGCGAGATCGGCATCCATCCATGTTGCGCCAAAATCGATAGAGAGCTGGACTTTGGTCACTTTACGATCACCAGACCAGGCATGACCGCGCACTGCTACTTCGTTTCCTGCAACTTGGGAGTTGGTTTGTGGTGAAGTGATAAGTGATTTCACTGGCATGCGTTCAATGATCTCAAAATCCTCTTTTGCGACTTCTTCACCAGGTGCGACTGGTCGGTTTGGTACGCGATAGGAGGTGCCTGTCATTTTAGGGCCGTCGTGAATCTGATCGCGGATTTGAATTCGTGTCAGCCATTTTTGCGAGCAGGAACCCGGCCAGCCCGGCACCACCAAACGCAAAGGCGCCCCATTCATTGGGTGAAGTGGTTCTCCGTTTTGTTCGAAAGCGATAAGGTTTTCCGATCCCATGGCTTTGGCAATGGGCACGCCACGAGATATCGGTAATTTGTCTTCCTGACCAGAAAGGTGTTTATCTGCACCGTAGTGTGCCGTATAAACCGCACCGTCTTTGACTCCAGCCGCTTTGAGAACATCAGCTAGCCTCACTCCCGTCCAGCTTGAGCAGGCAACCGCACCATAAGTCCATTGATTACCAGACGCTTTGGGATCGAAAAACGCACGGCCATTACCGCCACATTCCACAACGAGTTGTTGCTCAATAACATCGAAGTCTTTCTTCAAATCGGCAATCGTCAGTGACATGGGTTTGTCCACTAAACCATCGATGGTTAAGCTCCAAGCTTCGGCCTTGACTTCGGTCGGTGGGATACCATTGTTGCGTATAAAGTGTCTGCGTGTCGGGGTGATGTCGTCATTAAGAAGATGAGGTGGTGTTTCGGCATTCATGGGCCGGTCGTTGAGTACAGTCAGACCATCTTTACCTTCAATCATCACATCGTCTAGCCCTTCCGCAAAAGCCGCTGGAATAATACCTGCGGGCATATTTCGGTGGAAGGGAATGGCTCCGCCAAGCACGGCTGCCATGGTGGCTAACCCTGCACCTTTTAAGAAGCCCCGCCTGTCTGGGTAACTGACTCGGCCAAAGACTTTCTTATCCGCAGACTCAGGATTTTTTTCATAATATTTATAGATCCCTTGCGGCTTGTTTTTCTCGTTCTCACTCATGATGCGTTCCTTTATCGGTTAACACCCAAGAACTTCTATATCACTTTTGTAGTTCTGTAGGTCGTCTCACCGAGCTCTACAAATAACGTTTGAAATAAGTTTTACATCACTAACAGTAGTCGACTATTGATAGTCTTAACAATATTTGTGAAAAATAAGGTCATCAGTAGAAAGGTACAGAGATAACCTTTCCTAAACGTGATGTGCATATTGATGGTGAAATTAAAGTCTCTCGGGAACGTTAGCCAATCCTGTCCAGACTCCTCGTTTCATGGGATGGCTCCTTAACCCCTAAAATCTTGAACCTCAGCAATACTCGCAGATTGTGTGAATGCGCAAAAGGTTGCATTATGTGTACTTCGTTTTCTTCACTAGAGAAGCAGGGAAATAATGAACTCAAGATATAAAGATTTATTAGGTACTGAACTTTGCGTTATCCAGTCGCCGATGGCGGGTGTGCAAGGAAGTGATCTGGCCATTGCTGTGAGTGAAGCGGGAGGGCTAGGCTCTTTACCTTGCGGTATGTTAAGCATTGACCAAATCATCAGTGAAATTGAGTTAATTAAAGCGGCAACGAGCAAACCGTTTAACCTCAACTTCTTCTGTCATGAAGCTTTTCCTTTCAATCAACAGCGTCAAGCGATTTGGAAAAATGAGTTAAAACCGTTTTTTGATGAACTTGATTTAGATATGAAGCTTGCGGCTGGTGGCGCGAACAGGGTGCCATTTAGCCATGAGATAGCGGATGCGATTGAACCGTTTTCTCCGGAGTTCATTAGCTTTCATTTTGGTCTGCCCGATAGTGATTTATTAGAGCGAGTCAAACGATGGGGCACCAAAGTCGTGTCATCTGCGACGACGGTAGAGGAAGCACTTTGGTTAGAGTCTCGCGGAGTAGATGGTATTATTGCGCAAGGAATAGAAGCAGGAGGTCACCGTGGAATGTTCTTATCCAAAGATATCTCTACGCAAATGGGGTTGGTGGCACTTCTTCCTCAAATTGTAAACCGGGTCAATGTTCCTGCGATAGCTGCCGGTGGTATAGCGGACAGCCGCTCAGTACAGTCTTGTTTGCAACTAGGAGCGACAGCAGTACAAGTCGGGACGGCTTATCTATTATGTAAAGAAGCTCAAACGTCGCCACTGCATAGACAGGCTTTGAAAGAAGCGAAATCACAACATACCGCATTAACGAACATTTTTTCTGGTAAACCAGCTCGTGGCATTGTCAATCGAGCAATGAGAGAACTGGGTTATATGAGCGCGTCCGTGCCGGAATTCCCATTCGCCTCGATTGAAATGGCGCAACTACGAAAACAAGCCGAGAGCCAGGGCATGGATGACTTCTCGCCTTTATGGTGCGGCCAAAATACGCAAGGTTGCCAAGAAATATCGGCAAGAGAGATGACACTCCAGTTAGCTGGGCTGCGTTAATTTTAAATATTTATAGAGATTGGTAGTACGATTTAATCTCCCTGAGGTTGATGATGAGCACTCTGAATCGCATTGAGCGTATCGCGCACCAGTTCCTGAGTTTGTTGCTTGAGCAGCTTTACAAACTGCACTTCAATATCGCTCAATGAGACCGTTTCTGGCGTTACAAGATACATTTCGGTCACGGGCAGTGATTCATAGGGAGGAAGTGGCCACAGCAGTCCTTGTGCAACGTAAGGTTTGGCGCTTTCGACAGTCAGTGCGCCGAAGCCGATGCCTGCCATGATCATGCGACGAACTTCCTCAACATTGGACGAAACGGCAACTAATTTACCCCAAAACTGCTGTTGTTCACGAAAGTGGGCGATAGCGTCCAGTCCTTCTCCAGGCTGGTCACTTTCAAAAGAGATGTAGGGCAAGCCTTTAATTTCATCCAGGGTTAAATCTTCGCGTCCAAAGCTCGGGTGGGTTCGTCCGCAATAGAATCCCATCTGCTCATAGCCGAGAAAGTCACAGCGAATGCCTGTTTTGGCTATTTTCTTATTACTCAATCCGATGTGCAACAAACCGTCAGCGACGTGACTGACGATATCAGCGCTTGGATGGGTATTAACGTTAAAAATAACATTCGGGTACAGCGCGTGATAGTTCATCAGTGTGGAATCGAACGCCGGGCACTGCAGATGACTGGCTACCTCAATCGTCAACTCGCCTTGAATATTATCCGCTTGATCAACAAATTGATCCGCCATGTTGCCGATGATACGACTTACTGATGACGCATACTCGTAAACTCGCATCCCATGCAGAGTAAGAGAGAACACGCCTTTTTTACGCAGGATGAGGCGTTTATCTACGTGCTCTTCAAGTCGTTTTAACGCATTACTTACGCTGGGTTGGCTGAGCGACAACTTGCGCGCAGCAGCACTGATACCACCTTCGTTAACAATGGTTAAAAACGTATACAGTAAGTTCCAGTCGAGATTACGTAAAAGGCGGTCTTTAGGGTTGAGCATGTCCTTCTTTCCTTGAATGGTTACTTGAGCGAATACCCCATAGCGATAGGCTATGTATATCATACTAATTCATCATTATGGCTTTTAACTACTTTTTTTACATACTCATTACTGTCTTTGTGACCGTTTGCTGAAGTAGAAGGGAGATGTCTTCTTAGCGAGCGAGAATCTGGAATGAAACGATAACAAAAGTAGAAGGGAATCCATGATGTCAAAAGGAAAATTTTTAGGTGCTTTGCTTGCTACCTCCGTGGCCGTCGCTGCTTCAGCGGGCGTTAACGCAGAAACAATCAAAATTGGTACAGAGGGCGCTTATCCTCCGTTTAATTACTACACCGCTGATGGCCAGCTAGCCGGGTTCGATATCGAAATTGGTAAAGCACTCTGTAGCGAGATGAAAGTCGAATGTGAGTTCGTCGCTCAGGATTGGGACGGTATTATTCCGGCGCTTTTGGCGGGTAAATACGACATGATTCTGGCTTCCATGTTTATTACCGATGAGCGCAAACAACAAGTTTCTTTTAGCGCTCCGTATCAGGCGTCTGCGATGACGTTTGTTGTCGATAAACAGTCAGGTATTAAAGATGTGTCTCCAGAGGCGATGAAAGGCATGATCATTGGTGCACAGGGCTCAACAACACAGGCTGAGTATCTATTGGCGAAATACCCAGATTCTGAAGTGCGTTTATACCCTACTCAGGATGCGGTGAACCTCGATCTGGTTAGTGGCCGTATTGACGCTCAAGCGGGCGACATCATGCCAATGACGGACTGGCTAAGCTCTGAAGATGGCGCGTGTTGTGAGAAAGCCGGCAACCTGATCACGGATCGTCAATACGTTGGAGATGGCGTGGGTATCGCATTTCGTAAAGAGGATCAGGAACTTCGCCAACGTTTAGATCAGGCGTTAGTGAACATCATCAAAAATGGTACTTACCAGAAAATAAACGATGAGTTCTTCTCGATTAACTTACTGACTCTGAAATAAGTCAGATCAAATGTGGCGGCCTATGTCGCCACTAAGTAGTAAATCAAAAAGAGAGCGACGCGATGGATTATCTGATGTATCTGAGTCTGGGTGACACTGGCTGGGGAGACGAGCTGCTTAAAGGCATAGTGGTGACTCTGGGATTAGCTCTGTGTGCTTTACCTGTGGGATTATTTTTGGGAACGGGCGTGGCCGCGCTGTCGATAAGTACACACAAGAGCCACCGTTGGTTTGCCAATGTTTATACCACGGTTCTGCGCGGTCTTCCGGAGTTGTTAACCCTGTTTATCATCTACCATGGCGTCGGTCTGCTGATTAACAAAACACTTAAATGGCTTGACCCGAGTAACGGTTTTTTTGAACTCAATCCGTTTGGTGCAGGTGTGATTGCACTCGGTCTGGTTTTTAGCGGCTACGCGGCGGAAGTGCTACGTGGTGCCTGGAAGGCAATGGATAAAGGTCAGCGTGAGGCAGGATATGCACTCGCGTTGTCCAGACTTCAAATATTCTGGCTGATCGAGCGCCCACAGTTACTGCGTTTGGCTCTGCCGGGGTTAGGTAACTTGTGGATCAACTTATTAAAGGATACCGCTCTGGTGTCGGTCATTGCACTCGATGACTTGATGCGTGCAGCGAACATCGCTGTAGGTGCAACTAAAAAGCCATTTTTGTTCTACCTGACGGTTTGTTTGGCCTATTGGGCGGTGTGCTTGTGCTGCGAAAGATTATTGGCAGTCATGGAGCAACACTCAAAACGTGGTATTCGAGTGAGTCGCTAAGGAGAAAGCTATGACAGATTTTATTGCTAAGGTGGCTCCGATGTTGATCGATGGGGCATGGATGACGCTGAAAATCACCTTTATTTCAGTTTCGATAGCGGCTTTGCTGGCATTACCTATGTCAATCTTGCGTGTTCAATCATCGCGGTTCTATCGCTGGCCAGTACAGCTATTTATCTCTTTCTTTCGTGGAACGCCGCTGATTGCTCAGTTATTTCTGCTTTATTACGGCTCAGGCCAGTTTCGTCCTTGGCTAATGGAAATGGGGATGTGGGGCTTTTTCCGCGATCCAGTCAACTGTGCGCTTTTGGTGTTTACCCTCAACTCACTGGCTTATCAGACCGAGATATTGCGCGGTGCGATTCAGTCCGTAGACGCGGGTGAGATAGAAGCGGCTAAGTCAATGGGTATGAATAATAGTTTGTTGTACCGACACATTGTGATGCCGCTTGCGTATCGTATTGCTTTTCCTGCCTTGGGTAACGAGTGCATTCTAATGCTTAAAGGCGGCGCGGTCGCGAGTGTGATTACCGTGATGGACTTGATGGGGCAAACTCGCCGCGCATTTTCTCAGACTTTTGATATCTCGACGTACTTTCTGGCGGCAGCGATGTATTTGGTCATTGCCACTGTATTTGTAATGGCCTGGCGTCAGGCAGAACGTTACCTCTATCGTCATCAGATCCAGCGAGCGCCTGGTACACAGCCAGCGACTGTCGCTACGACCTGATTTATCAACCCTACCACAACCTGATGGCAGCAGGAGCAAAGACTCTTGTGGGCTCGTTTGACTTTATAAAAGGATCAACACAATGAACAAGATTGAATTGAAAACGCCTTATTTGGTGTTTCTGGGCGATGCAAATGATCTTCTGATGGCGAAAGTAGCCAAAGGTGTGGCTCACTGGCGACCAGAGAAATGTCTGGCGCAATACCGACTTCCGGGCGCGAAGGCAGACCTTGGCATCGCGGAAATGTCACCGCGTGAGGCGGCTGCGTGCGGCGCGAAAACCTTTATTCTTGGTCTCGCGCCAGTAGGTGGCACGTTGCCGATGGCTTGGGTTGATATTCTAATTGAAGCGATGGAATCAGGTATGGACGTAGCAAGCGGTCTTCACATGCGTCTAAACGACGTTCCTGAACTGGTTGCCGCTGCTGAGCGCACTGGACAGCAATTGTTAGATGTTCGTGTACCACAAGGACCAATGGTATGTGGCACGGGTCTTCCTCGTGCAGGTAAACGTTTGTTAAGTGTTGGTACCGACTGCTGCGTGGGCAAAATGTTTACGACTCTGGCGATTCATCATGAGATGGAAAAACGCGGTATTCCGGCAACGTTCCGCGCCACTGGCCAAACCGGTATTCTTATTGAAGGTAGCGGTGTGCCTGTGGATGCTGTGGTTTCTGACTTCATTTCTGGCATGGTTGAAACGCTCTCTCCAGATAACGCACCGGAACATTGGGACATTATCGAAGGGCAGGGCTCACTTATGCATCCAGCTTACGCGGGTGTAAGCTTGGGCTTGTTACATGGTGCTCAAGCGGATGTGATCATCGTATGTCATGAGGCTGGTCGCACCCAAATGGATGAAATGGAAGGTTTCAGCGTTCCGGATTTACAAACGGTTATCGACATTAACCTTACCATGGGCCGTGTGACCAACCCGAATATTCGTCTGGGCGGTATAGCGCTGAACACGGTGAATTTAAGTGAAGAAGAGGCACTCGCTGAAATCGCACGCCTTGAGAAACAATTTGGTGTACCTGTGGTCGACCCAGTCCGTATCGGCGTGGCGAAAATCGTCGATGGCATCGAAGAGGTTTGCTATGCGTAAGATGAGTGTGCGCGTTGAAAGGTGGCCACTGCATGAGCCATTTGTCATTTCACGCATGGATCCAATGTTGCATGGTGAAGTCGTGGTGGTTGAGATTGAACAAGATGGACTCGTAGGGCGTGGCGAGTGTGAACGGATGAACGTCTTCGAGCCCGATTACCCTTACGATGTCTTGGCCGATGTTGAGTCTGTTGTTCAAGCGGTAGAGTCAGGCATTAGCCGTGAAGAACTACGTGAATTGCTTCCATCTGCAGCGCCACGCAATGCCGTTGACTGTGCTTTATTTGAATTGGAAACCAAGCTAAAACAACAACCTGCATGGCAAATGGCGGGTTTTAGCGACGCACCTCAGCCAGTAACAACGGTATTCACTTTATCACTCGATAGTGCTGAAAAAATGGGCAAAGCGGCTGCCGCGCAAAAACATCGCCCAATTCTGAAGCTAAAACTTGGTCGTGACGGTGACTTAGAACGTGTCCGTTCGGTACGAGAGGCGGCACCAAATACACGTTTGGTGATTGATGCTAACACCGGTTGGAGCTTTGCACAGCTGTGTGAGTACTTGCCAGTTCTGGCTGAACTCGGTGTCGAAATGGTTGAGCAGCCGTTGTCGTTCGAAGAAGAGCACTTACTGGAAACGATCACGCCGTTGTTACCTATTACGGCTGATGAGTCTTGTATTGATCGTTCCTCGCTAGCCGCTCTGAAAGGACGTTATCAGGCGGTGAATATTAAACTGGATAAAACTGGTGGTATGACAGAAGCATTGGCTCTACTTAAAGATGCGCAGGAGATGGGTTTTGAAGTGATGGTCGGCTGCATGATTGGTACCTCTCTCGCCATGGCCCCGGCACTGCTTCTCGCTCAACAAGCTCGGTGGGTCGATATTGATGGTCCGTTGCTGTTATCCGAAGACAGAACACCAGCGCTCAACTATCGCGAGAGCGTAGTCGAGCCGGCAGAAGGTGTATGGGGATAATACTTCAGCCGTACTTTTATCTACTGTTTAACTTTTATCTCGTTCAAAGCCATGGTCAAGTACCATGGCTTTTTTGTTATTTTGGCGAGAGCGAATTCCTGATCTTATGACTTAGCTTAGTGACGCTTGGTTTAGCCCTCGGAGGGACTGGTAATTTCTTGTAACCATTTATTGACTTCGAATGTATTGGCTCCGAATGGTCAAATGATGATGAGGTATCGTAAGTGCAGGAGCCGCATTGAAAGCAATTTTGCATTTCATTTTGTAGGATATTGTTCTTTTTATAAGTTAACTGGTTGTTAGAGCTAAAAAATGGCGTTCAGTACTCCCTAAGTTGCAACTATGTTGATAAGATGACGGCGACGATTATGTAAAGAAGGTAAAATTACATCGGCAAAGGTAGTAATGCTGCTGACTTATAGTGCATTTTAGTTCTTTGTCTCGGGGAATCGATTGCTTTGGCTGACTTGATTAAAAACCGTGTATGAAACGGAAAGCCAACTATACATCTTCGCTAAAGACTGATGTAATACCTTCGAGCTTCAATATTTGTGCGAGTAGCGCTGAGTAAAAGACTGTATATGAAAAAAATTATCTCCTTGGCTGTGTTAATTAGCCTAGCAGGGTGTGTTACGACAACTACCAGTAATCCTGTTTTATCGGATGTGCACGTAGAAAAGTGTCAAGAGCTCGGTAGGCTAATCGTCACCCAAGATAAAGAGTTCCAACCATCAATGTCAGTGTCATCGCTTGTTTTAAATCAATTGCCAGTTGTTGCTGAAGATTTTCAAGACGGTGTTCTGACCTGTAGCGTCGCCGGTGTTAATGATACTGGGTATGCCATTGCCTATGATGAGAGTTCAGAGATTTATCTACACCGAACGTTTAGTGGCAACAATAAGACTGCAACGTTGGATAGCCTGACCCAGCAAGTAGCACTAGAACAGCAAAGACGTCAAAATTTAGAGCGTGAGAAAAGAGAACAAGAAGAGGCGGCTAAACGTCAAGCTGCTATCGATGAACGCATAAAGTTTTGTTTAGATTTTGGGGCAAAATACGCCGATATCCTGAAAGGGCACGGTATGAGGGTGGATAACGTGTCGGTACACGACTCGTGGAACAGTGGTGACTCAATCACTTGCGTTAATAGTTACGACGGCTACTGGGTCGATGACATTAATGAAAAGGGCACCGAGCAAGTGAGAGAGCAGCATGTGATCAATAAAAAAACGGGAGAATATCAAACAATTTTTCGCTGATACTAGCCCGAGAGTCCTACAATCTCTCTTGATTAAGGGTTACCCGTTTGACTATGGGGGGCAAATCCAATCTAGTCGCAAAGGTAACCCTAACTTTAGGTTGAGCGGGTAGGCCTGTTAAGCCAATAGTTCTCTTCTAACGATGTCAGCCCCGGCACTTAAGGCATTAAGTTTGCCTCTCGCTATCTGGCGAGACAACGGTGCCATGCCACAGTTGGTGCAAGGGTAAAGCTTATCGGCATCAACAAACTCAAGAGCTTTGCGCAGTGTATTGGCGACTTCTTCTGCGGTCTCAATCGTATCGGTAGCGACATCAATTGCTCCCACCATCACTTTTTTACCGCGAAGCAGCCCGAGTAACTCGATAGGAACTCGAGAGTTGTGACATTCTAATGAGATGATATCGATGTTAGATTTTTGCAGCTTTGGAAAGACTTCTTCGTATTGACGCCACTCAGAACCCAAGGTTTTTTTCCAGTCGGTATTGGCTTTGATGCCATAGCCATAGCATATGTGGACAACCGTTTCACATTTCAGACCTTCAATGGCTCTTTCTAATGCTGCGATGCCCCAATCATTGACTTCGTCAAAGAACACATTAAACGCAGGCTCATCAAATTGGATGATGTCCACACCCGCAGCTTCGAGTTCTTTTGCTTCTTGGTTGAGTATTTTGGCAAATTCCCAGGCCAGTTTTTCACGGCTTTTATAATGGTCATCGTACAGCGTATCGATCATCGTCATAGGACCTGGCAATGCCCATTTGATGGGTTTATCGGTCTGCTGGCGCAAGAACTTAGCATCTTCGACAAAAACTGGCTTTTGGCGAGAAACAGGGCCCACTACGGTTGGAACGCTTGCATCATAGCGATCACGAATTTTAACCGTTTTGCGATTCTCAAAATCAACGCCGCTGAGATGCTCAATAAACGTCGTTACAAAGTGTTGTCGCGTTTGTTCACCATCGCTAACAATATCAATATCTGCGAATTGTTGTTCTTGCAAAGAGATACGTAATGCATCCTGTTTGCCGGCCGTAAGTTCTTCACCTTGTAATTTCCAAGGTGACCAAAGTGTTTCAGGTTGAGCAAGCCAAGAAGGTTTAGGTAAACTGCCTGACGTCGAAGTAGGTAATAATTTTTTCATAATAAAGGCTGCTGTCTATATTCGTTGATTATAAAGCGTAGTTAACTGACCAATTCTCAAGAATCGTTTTATAGGGCTTGATGAAGTTTTCTTCAGTAAACTTACCCTGTTCAATAGCTAATTGACTGCGCTCTTCTCGGTCATAAACGATTTGAGTTAGTGAATGATCGAGGTTTTTTAAATTGGGTTGATAGCGTTTTCCTGCTGTCGAATTCGCATTATAAATCTCAGGACGATATATTTTTTGGAAGGTTTCCATCGTGCTAATCGTACTAATAAGCTCAAGATTGGTGTAATCGTTAAGCAAATCACCAAAGAAATAAAAGGCCAAAGGAGCGACACTGTTTGGCGGCATGAAGTAGCGGACCTGTAAGCCCATTTTCCTGAAGTATTGCTCTGTCAAAGAAGACTCGTTTGGCTGGTATTCAAAACCTAATACAGGGTGGTGATTTTCAGTCCTTTGATAGGTCTTACTGTCCGAAACGCTCAGACAGATAACGGGTGTTTTTTTAAAGTTTTTCTTGTAAACATCTGAATCTACAAAGCTCTTGAATATCTTGCCATGTAAATCGCCAAAGTTATCCGGAATGCTGAATTGAGTTTGGTTCTTGTTATGATCTAAAAGTAATACGCTAAAATCATAGTCTCGTACATAAGAAGAAAAGTTATTGCCGACAATGCCTTCAATGCGTTCGTTGGTTTTATGATCAACAACATTCGTTTTCAATACTTCAATTGAAGGGAAGGGGTGACCATTGCCTTCAATATCCAGATCAACAGAAATTATTTCCAGTTCTACTGAATAACGATCGCCAGCGGTGTTATCCCAGCTCGCCAGGGAATTAAATCGATTGTTAATCATCTTTAAAGTGTTACGTAAATTACTTTGGCGGCTGTTTCCTCTGGCCAAGTTGGCAAAGTTTGTTGTGATACGCGTATTATCAGAAGGCTGATAATTTTCATCAAAGCAAATGCTATTAATCGTAAATGTAAAGTCTTTATTCATTTTGAGCTGACATCCTATACCTAAGGTAAACCTGAACTTATTCCTAGCTTTCTCTGTACTTTCTAAATTTATTTTTCTGACGTTATGTCTGTTGTTAGTGACAAAAAATCGAGTAGAGATTCAAATTCAATATTATTTTGAGTTATAGATAGAGTGTTTTTTATACCCTTCGTGCGATAGGAATCAAAACGCTTTTACTTAATGTGGCACATGAAAAATATTCATGGTGTGGCATAGAGAGGAGGGCAAGGCTCAACAATTTTTCTTGTTTTCAGTGTTACATCTGCTTAATCAAAGCACGTTAGTCCCAAGCGCGACGATCACGACAGAGAGATTGATCTCTGCAAGAATGCTGTTATCATTTTAAATAGTTTGAATTCAAATTATATTAATTGAAGTTATTATGAGCAGATTAAAATTCGGTATTCAATTTTCGATTACCTCCCGTTTATGGCGAAGACACATCGACCAGCGACTAGCTCAGGTAGGTTTTACCGATGTGAGTTGGTCACCGCTTTTGCACTTAGACGAGTTTGGTGATGGTATCAGCCAAAAAGCGTTGGCATCTTCTGTTGGCATCGAAGGCTCATCACTGGTTCGCCTTCTGGATAGCTTGGAAAAGAAAGGCTATATCACTCGCCAAGCTGACCAACATGATCGTCGGACGAAACGAATTTATTTAACGAGTGAGGGTCGCCAGCAGGTGTCGGTGTTACGTGGCCATTTGCAAGAAATTGAAGAAGATATGCTGTCTGCTATTTCTGATGAGGAGATAAACACTATGCTGGGAGTATTGAGTAAATTAACCACACGTTTTAAAAGTTAAGTAGTGAGAAGCCGAATGCTGGAGAGATTAGTACACTGGGGGTTCGATACCAGCCGTCTTAGTTTTGCGTTTAGGACGGCCGTTGCGTCTTGTGTGGCGTTATTTATTGGATGGTTACTCGGGTTAGATCACCCTTCCTGGGCGGCGATGTCTGTTTGGGCAGCCTCCCAGCCAGGGCGGGGAATGCTGATAGAGAAAGGGCTATTCCGTATTCTGGGTACACTTATCGGTACGCTAGTTGGGTTGGCATTAATGCATCTTTGCGGTGACCAGTTATTTTTGCTGGTTATCGGCTTAGCATTATGGGTTGGTCTATGTACAGGGGCTGGTAATGTCATTCATGGTTTGTTTAGTTATTGTACTTTGCTTTCCGGTTATTCTGCTTCGCTGGTGGTGCTGTTAAGCGAGGTTAACCACCAAAGTATCTGGTCGCTAGGTGCCGACCGCTTGCTTACTGTTCTCACTGGTGTCATTGTGGCACTTGTGGTCGGCCTTGTGTTTGCCCATCGAAGTGACGAGGACGCGCTAATCTGGCGACTTCGAACTCTGACGGTATCCGTGTTGCGTGCATTGCAGCAACAGGTTCGACAAGAGCCGCTTTCTCAGTCTGTCGAACAACTTCTATTGGAAGCTTCACAAATTGAAGAAGCGTTAGATCCACACAGCGCAGGCTCACTTCGTTCTCGTCGTGCCGTCCAATCCATGCGTGCTGTGGTATTTGCGCATGTTTCCCTCTTAACGATACTGGCCGAAAATCGTCCTGTTCTTCGCAATGAGGAGCTGGCGGATTACTTACAAAAAGTCATTGATGCGCATGAGCTGAAATCTCCTCTTGAGCAAGTTGTATCTAACCTGACTTATGCTATTCAAGCCTGTAACATACCTCATGTCGCTCACGGACTGGCTGAACTGAAACAAGCGTTATCTGGTAGGTACGCATTTAATCAACACGGCCGAATGACAACCACACAATCGCCTTATCACGTTGTACTTCATCGTGATTGGGTAAGTGCTTTGCAGGCTATGTATCGCACTAGTGCGCTTATCCTTATCGCGGGTTCAGGTTGGGCAGTTACCGGCTCGCCGATTGGGGCATACGTTTTACTCGGAACATCTGTAATGGTGACGCTGTTC
The DNA here is from genome assembly GCF_026000435.1 of Vibrio sp. STUT-A11. Taxonomy (NCBI): domain Bacteria; kingdom Pseudomonadati; phylum Pseudomonadota; class Gammaproteobacteria; order Vibrionales; family Vibrionaceae; genus Vibrio; species Vibrio sp. STUT-A11. The sequence goes on from NZ_AP026764.1 coordinate 1,151,284, forward strand.
TCTACCTTTGAGAGTCCAGCACTTATTATGAAACACATCACCTTATGGCAAGTGGTTGCAGTCGCTGCAACTGCTATCTGTCAATTGTTGTTGTGGCCATTAGCGAACTCGGAATGGCAAATGCTAGTCATGATGGTTCCGTTTATTTTGCTCATTACACTTCCGTTTGCTTACCCTAAAGTGATGTCAGGATCGATGGATTATGTGATGATCTTTTTGTTGCTCTCGACACCAGGTTTACCTTATACCCCTGATGCAGGCGAAATGGCTATCAAAGGCGTCGCAATCATCGCCGGACCGACACTGGCACTATTGGCATTTAAGCTTATCTTTCCAACAAACTTGATTCGCAGACAACAAGTGCTCATGCAGGCGATGTGGCGTTCTCTTTCCGCTCTAGCTTCAGATACCACGTCTTTCCCGTTTTGGCAGGCGCGCATGAAACACAGAGTTGTCAGACTAACGAGTATGACACGCAAAACCAGTCTGGACTGGCCGCAGCATGGTCGCGCGGGGCTCGGGCTTCTGATGCTTGGTCAGTGTGTTGAAAAATTGCGCCGAGAAGCAGTAGAGTCGCCAAAAGGCTATCATCAGTCGCGACATCAGGTTTGGTGTAAGCGCATGCAACAGGCATTACGTCAGTCACCACAAGACACGTTGGCGCTATTACATCGCTATGCTGAGATGGAGAAATATCGAACGCCACACCTCAGTGCGCAGGCTTCAAGTGCGGCGGAAGAGTTAGCACAAACTCAGCCACTTTGGAGTCGTTGGGTCGGGTAATTTGTAGATTTGTGATTAGACTGACTATGATGCAGTAACCCAGGTTGGCTGGCTTCCATCGCCAGATTACCCTGAGTTACTGCATTGTCATTTTAAAGGCTTCTAGGATCGCCAAGTGCAAGAGCCACTTTTGAGGCTGGGGGTTTACCTAGTGCTCGGCAAATTTGCCAGCCTGCTTGATTGACAGCGTTAAGATCAACGCCCGTTTCAATACCAAGTTGCTCACACAGATAAAGCACGTCCTCTGTTGCGACATTGCCACTCGCTCCTTTTGCGTAAGGGCAACCTCCCAAACCTGCAACGGCGCTATCAATAGTATTGATTCCAATCAGCAAGGCTTGGTAGATGTTGGCCAATGCCTGCCCGTAAGTATCGTGAAAATGTACTGCGAGCGCATCTTTTGGTAGTTGCGTTAACAGCGAATCAAGCATGGCAATAACTCGATTTGGGGTTGCTTTACCGACCGTGTCGCCCAGAGAAATTTCATAACATCCCATATCAAACAGCGTATTCGCGACCGCGGTGGTTTGCTCTGGTTTTATTTCTCCCTCGTAGGGGCAAACCATGGTGCAGGATAAATAGCCACGCACAGGAATGTTATGCTGCTGTGCTAAAGCGATCACAGGTTCAAACCGCGCGAGGCTTTCCGCAATACTACAGTTGATGTTCTTCTGGCTGAACGCTTCGGAAGCGGAGCCAAATACCGCTATTTGCTTTACGCCACTTTCCAGTGCTCGCTCTAAGCCGGCTAAGTTTGGTGTGAGCGCACTGTAAACCACGCCTGGTTGTTGAGTTATTCCCGCAAATACCTGATCAGAATCGGCCATTTGTGGTACCCATTTCGGCGAGACGAAAGAACCCGCTTCGATGTGTTTTAAGCCACTGAGGCTCAATTGATCGATCAAGCGGATTTTATCCACCAACGTCACTGCCGTTTCATTTTGCAGGCCATCGCGAGCGCCAACTTCGACGGTATTAACCTTCGCTGGTAGCATACTCGCACTCCTTATCGATACAGGCACGCTCTGGTGCCGAAACCAAATGTAGCAGTATCGATCCATGCTGCACCTGGTCTCCATGCTGGTAAAAAATCTCATCAACAGTGGCAGCCACTGGAGCGGTGATGGTGTATTCCATTTTCATCGCTTCGAGAACTAGCAGTGGATCGCCAGCCGCCACTTTGTCGCCTTTTTTCACCATGACAGCAGAGATTATGCCGTTAAGTGGTGCGGTTGGGCTAAGCTCATCATCCGTGCCTTTTGCTGATTCAAAGCTTGGTTGATGTGCGAATGTGCGTTGCTGACCAAGATAAAACAGCGTCGTCTTCTGCTCGTCGTTGAGTGCATTAAAGATGTAACGCACCTCATCAATATCAACGATGAACTGGCCATCTTTTTCAAGCAGGCAAACCTGATGTACTTGATCACCACATTGAATCGTAAATTGGTCAGGATGCTGGAAACCGGACTCCTTAGCACAATGGTGTAAGCGTACTTGATGGTTAGCCGTTGTATCCGTGAAGTTAAATCGATACACGTTCTCAACCGACAGCCTAAAACCTTGCTTAGTAGGGGACGGTAATGATGAATCGCCAGACGTCGAGGTGATATCGTTCCAGCGCGCAATGGCGGCTAATGTGAGCCAGATAGAATCAGACACGTTTTGTTGCTCGTTAATGCCTTGTTGGTGTTGGACCAAGAATCCAGTATCAAGCTCAACATCAGCAAAGGCTGGCTGAGAAATAATGCTGTGCAGATAACCGATGTTGGTGGTGACGCCACGCACGTGATACTGAGTTAAAGCCTGTTTAAGCTGTTTGAGTGCAATGTCGCGCGTTTGACCCCAGACGATCAGTTTACTAATCATCGGATCGTAGTACTCGCTAATGGTATCGCCTTGGGTGACACCACTATCGACACGCACACACGCCAAGCGAACATTGCTGTCTGAGACGGGTTGTTTCAAGTAATCAATGCGGCCAGTCGACGGCATAAAGTCATTCACGGCGTCTTCGGCGTAAATTCGTAGCTCGATTGAGTGACCGCTATGCGTGATTTCGTTTTGTGAGATAGGCAAACGCTCGCCAGCCGCAACGTTGAACTGCCATTCAACCAAATCTACACCTGTTATCAATTCAGTGACTGGGTGTTCAACTTGCAGGCGGGTATTCATCTCCATAAAGTAGAACTGACCACGGCTATCAAGTAAGAATTCAACCGTACCAGCGCCAACGTAGTCGATCGCCTGAGCGGCCTGAACAGCGGCTTGACCCATTTGTTTACGCAGTTCATCACTCAGACCGGGAGCAGGCGCTTCTTCGACGACTTTTTGGTGACGACGCTGAATAGAGCAATCGCGATCAGACAGATAGACACAGTGACCATGTTGGTCAGCAAATACCTGCACTTCCACGTGGCGCGGCTGCAATATGCATTTTTCGATAAGAAGCTGTTTGTCGCCAAAGCTTGAAAGTGCTTCACGCTGAGCACCGTCAATGGCTAACGGCATTTCAGCAACACTGTTGACCACTCGCATGCCTTTACCGCCACCACCTTGCGTCGCTTTGAGCATCACGGGGTAACCGATTTTTTCCGCTTCTGCCAATAAATGTTCTACGCTGTTATCTGTACCGTGATAGCCGGGAACCAGCGGGACGTTCGCCTCTGACATGATGGCTTTGGCTTGAGATTTAGAACCCATTGCCTCAATGGCGCTGGTGGAAGGGCCAATAAATACAATGCCATTTTCATTGCACGCTTTCGCCAGTTTCGGGTTTTCCGACAGAAAGCCGTAGCCAGGGTGAATAGCATCGGCTTGCCATTTCTTTGCAGCACCGATGACGGCATCAATATCCAGATACGACTCACTCGCCGGAGCGGGGCCAATAAATTCGGCAAAGTCCGCTTGTTTGACGTGCAGGCTGTTGCGATCGGCCTCGGAATAGATGGCAACGGTTTCGATGGCCATGCTTTTTGCGGTTTTAATGATTCGGCATGCGATTTCACCGCGATTTGCAATCAGTATTCTTTTAAACATGATTCCTCCAATGAGCGGCACGCTTTTCGAAAAAAGCAGTCAGGCCTTCTTGTCCTTCTGCGGACACACGAGCAGCGGCAATCGCTTGGCTGGTGTATTCCATTAATGAGTGGTCGATAGGTTGGTTATCACAGCGTAAACAAAGAGCTTTTGCCGCTTGCATGGCTTGCGGGCCATTATCAAGCAGGTGATCAACCATACGATTGACCGCCTCTTTGGGCTGGGGATCGATTAGATGAAGAATGTTCATCGAAAGCGCAGTCTCGGCATCAATCAGTTCCGCGGTTAAAAAATAGCGTCGGCTTTGTCGTTGTCCAATCGCTCGGATTACGTATGGGCCGATGGTGGCGGGCAATAAGCCGAGTTTCACTTCACTCAAACAGAAGCGGCTCTCAGGTGTACCAATGGCAATATCGCAGCAGCAAATCAGCCCAAGCGCACCACCAAATGCCGCGCCATGCACCATGGCAATCGTTGGTTTGCTGAAGGTATCTAGCGTATGCAAAAGTTTTGCTAGTTGCTGCGCATCTTGAAGGTTTTTGCTTTCAGTTTTGCTTGCCATTGATTGCATCCAGCCAAGATCAGCACCCGCAGAAAAGTGTTTTCCCTGTGCAGTTAACACCAGTGCACGCAGAGAATCTTCCTTTTCGAGTTGTTCTAGTGTCTCAATCAGTGAGGCGATCAATGCGTCATTAAACGCGTTGTGTTTTTCTGGCCGATTCAGGCTCAACCAGGCAACGCCATTGCTGTCTTTTTCAAGCAGTAGTCCGGTCATGTGACTTCCTTTGTCTGACATTTCAGTCTGATATTCCAATACTCGCTAAACATTAATTGGCTACACATTGATGGATAGCGAGGAGTTAAGGTTTGCCTTGCATCCGACTACATACGGAAGATGCCAAATTTGCTGTCTGGGATTGGGGCATTGAGTGCAGCAGACAGAGCAATACCGACAACATCACGGGTTTTCGCGGGATCAATAATGCCGTCGTCCCACAGACGAGCACTGGCGTAATAAGCGTGACTTTGCGTTTGATATTGCTCCGCAATTGGACGCTTGAACGCTTCTTCTTCCTCTACGCTCCAGCTTTCACCTTTGCGCGTTTTAATATCACGGGTCACTTGCGCCATTACGCCCGCAGCTTGCTCGCCACCCATGACGGAAATACGTGCATTTGGCCACATCCACATCATGGTTGGGTCATAAGCTCTGCCGCACATACCGTAATTACCTGCGCCATACGAGCCACCAATAACAACGGTAAATTTAGGCACGTCTGCACACGCCACAGCGGTCACCATCTTCGCACCATGCTTAGCGATACCTTCAGCCTCGTACTTTTGACCGACCATAAAGCCTGTGATGTTCTGCAAGAAAAGCAGAGGAATTTTTCGCTGTGCACACAGCTCAATAAAATGGGCGCCTTTTTGAGCCGATTCTGAAAATAGAATGCCGTTGTTAGCAACGATCCCAATTGGCATACCGTGGATATGAGCAAAGCCGCAGACTAAGGTTTCACCGAACAAGGCTTTAAATTCGTCAAACTGTGAATCATCAACTATTCGTGCAATCACCTCTTTTACATCAAACGGCTTTTTAAGATCGGTACCGACGATACCGTAAAGCTCATGCGCAGAGAAACGTGGTTCTTGTGGCGCTTTTTGCTTAAGTTGAATCGGCTTTAAGTGGTTGATTTGTGAAACGGCTTGTCTCGCGAGTTCTAATGCATGGTGATCGTTTTCTGCATAATAGTCGGCCACGCCAGACGTACGGCAGTGAACATCGGCACCGCCAAGATCTTCAGCACTCACTTCTTCGCCTGTTGCTGCTTTTACAAGAGGTGGACCCGCTAAGAAGATCGTTCCTTGCTCTTTTACGATGATGGAAACATCACACATGGCAGGAACGTACGCGCCGCCAGCGGTACACAGCCCCATCACGACAGCAATTTGAGGGATGCCTTTGGCCGACATACGGGCTTGGTTATAGAAAATACGACCGAAGTGGTCCCTGTCCGGGAAGACTTCGTCTTGGCGAGGCAGGTTAGCGCCACCAGAGTCGACCAGATAAACACACGGCAGTTGGCATTTTTCTGCAATTTCCTGTGCTCTTAGGTGTTTTTTAACCGTAAGTGGGTAGTAACTGCCGCCTTTGACTGTCACGTCGTTGGCGACGATCATGCACTCAGTACCATCTATCACACCCACACCCGCAACCACTCCAGCACATGGAACATAATCAGGGTACACATCCCAGCCAGCAAATTGACCGATTTCTAAAAAGGACGAGCCTGGATCGAGTAGGGCCAGGATGCGCTCTCGAGCAGGAAGCTTGCCTTTCTTCTGCTGATGTTCTCGCGCTTTTTCGCCGCCCCCGTCCTCTATTTGGGCGGTCACGGTATAAAGTTGATCCACAAGTGACGCCATAGAGCGGTAGTTTTCCTGATACTGCTCTGAATGGGTATTAATATTGGTCGTCAAACAAGCCATAAATAGCCGATCTCCATTCGGGGCGACGGGCACAGAGCGCCCGTCGCCAATTTAGGTTGATTAATGAAATTATTTTGAGTCAGAATGCCTGGGGCTGATTGCTAGGCGCTTTCGTTAAACAATTCGCGACCAATAAGCATGCGTCGAATTTCCGAAGTGCCTGCGCCGATTTCATATAGCTTGGCATCACGAAGCAGACGACCCGTATCAAACTCGTTGATGTAGCCGTTTCCTCCGAGTAACTGGATCGCATCCAAAGCCATTTTGGTTGCCAGTTCCGCGCTGTAGAGAATCGCACCAGCGGAGTCTTTACGTGTGGTTTCACCGCGATCACAAGCGGCTGCCACTGCGTAAACGTAGGCTTTCGCGGCATTCATTTGCGTGTACATATCCGCGATTTTCGCTTGCACAAGCTGGAATTCGCCAATGGATTTGCCGAACTGTTTACGGTCGTGGATGTATGGCACAACGATATCCATACATGCCTGCATAATGCCAAGCGGGCCGCCGGCAAGGACAACGCGTTCGTAGTCCAAACCGCTCATCAACACTTTCACGCCTTGGTTTTCTTCACCGAGAATGTTTTCAGCAGGGACTTCGCAGTTTTGGAATACCAACTCACATGTGTTGGAACCGCGCATGCCTAGTTTGTCGAGCTTTTGCGCTTGAGTGAAACCAGGGTATCCACGTTCGACAATAAAAGCAGTAATGCCTTTTGCACTCTGGCTTGGATCGGTTTTGGCGTAGACAACATAGGTATGGGCATCCGGACCGTTGGTGATCCACATTTTGTTGCCATTTAGCAGGAAAATATCACCTTTACGTTCGGCTTTAAGCTGCATGGATACCACATCGGAACCTGCGCCAGGCTCGCTCATTGCTAGCGCACCAATATGTTCACCGGAGATAAGTTTAGGCAGATATTTCTCTTTTTGTGCTTGAGTTCCGTTGCGGTGGATTTGGTTAACACAAAGGTTGGAGTGTGCACCGTAGCTTAAAGCAACCGAGGCTGATGCCCGGCTGATTTCTTCCATCGCTATCACGTGGGCGAGGTAGCCCATGTTTGCGCCACCAAACTCTTCGCTGGTGGTCACACCTAAAAGACCCATTTCACCTAATTTGGACCAAAGATGGTTTGGAAAGTCGTTAGATTGGTCGATAGATTGCGCAAGAGGCGCAATTTCTCTTGCAGCAAAACTATTGATTTGCTCACGAAGCAAATCGGTATTTTCGTCATAAACAAAGTTTAGGGAAGAGTAGGTAGATTTCATTGCGTGTCCTTGCCTTTACGTCACCTACATCCCAGTGCTGAGGTGTCAGGTGACTTTTTCGCCTTTCATGGAGCTCAGTGTGTTTTGGCATCGCAACTGCGCAGCATTTAATTCCATCATTACCGCTTGAATGTCATTCGCCTGCTGTTGCAATGCTGCCTTCTTCTCTTCGATCAACCGAATCATATAGTTCAACTGCTCAGTACTTTGATCGGTATCGTAGAGTTCAAACAACTCTTTGATATCTGCGAGAGAAAAGCCTAATCGCTTACCTCGCAAAATCAGTTTTAGTCGAATTCGATCGCGACCATTGTAGATTCGAGTGTTGCCTTTACGTTCTGGAGTTAGCAGACCTAAATCTTCGTAAAAGCGAATACTTCGGGTTGTAATATCGAACTCCTTCGCGAGCTCACTGATCTTAAATGTATTCATTCTTTAACCTTACGACTTTCGTATAACATTTATCCAAATATACAATTCGTTAACGTTAAAGTAAATAACTAGTGAACACTCTTGAGCCTTGATATTACTGACGTTTACCCAAAACTGACGATTCAACCGAACAAACAATAATCTCAAACTTGACGTTAACGTAAATGTTAGTATAGTTATGACGTAAACGTCAACAAAAGGTTAACAGAATGAAAAACGAAACATGGATTGTTGCCGCTAAACGAACGCCTATCGGTGCTTTTCAAGGGGCATTAGCTTCAACCGATGTCACCGAACTCGGGGCGACAGCCATTCAGGGCGCTTTAGCAGAAAGTCAGCTTGATGCAGACAAAATAGATGAAGTACTGATGGGCTGTGTACTACCAGCAGGTGTGGGGCAAGCCCCTGCAAGACAGGCGAGTTTAAAAGCTGACATGCCACAATCCATTGGTTGTACCACGCTGAACAAGGTATGTGGGTCGGGCATGAAGACCGTGATGCTTGCTCATGATCTTATTCAATCTGGCAACGCGCATGCGGTTATTGCGGGTGGTATGGAAAACATGTCTTCGTCTCCTTATCTATTAAAAAAAGCGCGCGAGGGTTTTCGTTTAGGCCACGAGCAAGTGCTCGATCACATGTTTTACGACGGCTTACAGGATGCCTATCAAGGCGAGCTGATGGGTGTCTTTGCTGAACAAACCGCGCAAAAGTATCAGTTTAATCGTGAAAGCATGGATTCTTGGGCGCAGCAATCGGTGACTCGTGCGCAGCAAGCGATTGAGCAAGGTTTGTTCAAAGAAGAGATCGTGCCTGTTAACGTGAAAAGTCGACGCGGCGACATCTTGGTTGCCGACGATGAGCAACCGAGCAAACTCGATTTTGCCAAAATTCCAACTTTGCGCCCTGCGTTTGCTAAAGATGGTGGCGTAACAGCGGCAAACTCAAGCTCCATTTCAGATGGCGCGTCGGCAATGGTATTGGTCGACAGCGAGTTAGGTCGTCAGGAAAACCTTCAACCTCTGGCCAAAATTGTTGCTTACAGCACACATGCAAGGCTGCCAGAAGAGTTCACCATCGCACCCGTCTTCGCGATTGAAAAACTGCTGGAAAAAACGGGCTGGGACAAATCGGACGTAGACCTTTGGGAAATTAATGAGGCCTTTGCTGTTGTCACTCAATACGCAGTGAAAGTACTCGAACTCGATGAGAACAAAGTTAACCCACGCGGTGGTGCTTGTGCGTTAGGTCATCCTATTGGTGCGAGTGGCAACCGAATTCTCGTGACTTTGATTCACGAGCTTAAACAGACCGACGGTAAACGTGGCGTTGCATCACTGTGTATTGGTGGTGGTGAGGCAACCGCAATCGCGATTGAAATCTGCTAATTCACTCTCAACAAAGTTTCACTTACATAACAGTAGTCAGTAAAAAGCTGAAAAATACAAGGATGTCATCATGACAGAACAAGTAAAGCAGTATATCGGTGGTGAATTCGCCATCTCCGACTCAAAACAATGGCTAGATGTAACTAACCCGGCAACTAATGAAGTGATTGCACAAGTGCCTTGTGCCACGGAATCAGAAATGAATGCAGCGATCGCCAGCGCAACAGAGACGTTTAAGCGTTGGAAAGAAGTGGCTGCACCAGAACGTGCGAGACTGATGTTGCGTTACCAACATCTACTAAAAGAACAGCACGACGATTTGGCAATATTGCTTTCAAGCGAGACAGGTAAAACCCTAGCGGATGCTAAAGGTGATGTTTGGCGCGGGATTGAAGTCGTTGAACAAGCCGCAAACATTTGTAGCTCAATGATGGGCGAAACGGTTGAGAATGTCGCAACGAATATTGATGGTTACTCTTACATTCAACCACTTGGTGTTTGTGCTGGCATCACACCTTTTAACTTCCCTGCGATGATCCCATTGTGGATGTTCCCTATGGCGATTGCGTGTGGCAACACCTTCATTTTGAAACCGTCAGAGCAAGTGCCGCTAACCGCGATGAAACTGGCTGAACTGTTTGAACAGGCCGGTGCACCAAAAGGTGTATTGCAAATTGTCCACGGCAGCAAAGAACAAGTTGATCGCATTCTTACTGATCCAGTCGTCCGCGCTATCTCTTTTGTTGGCTCTGTGCCAGTTGGTGAGTACATCTACAAAACGGGCACTGACAACCTAAAACGTGTTCAATCATTTGCTGGTGCGAAGAATCACATGGTGATTATGCCTGATGCAAATAAACAGCAAGTGATTAATAACCTTGTTGGCGCTTCAGTTGGTGCCGCAGGTCAGCGCTGTATGGCGATTTCGGTCGCGGTGTTTGTTGGTGAAACAAAAGAATGGATTCCAGAGCTTAAAGAGGCGTTAGCTCAAGTTCAGCCAGGCGCGTGGGATGATGAATCGGCGGGTTATGGTCCGCTTATTAGCCCGCAAGCGAAACAACGTGTGGTGAACTTAATTAATGAAGGCAAAGAGTCTGGCGCGAACTGTGTTCTGGACGGTACCGATTGCCAAGTGGCTGGTTTCCCTGACGGAAACTGGGTTGGTCCAACACTGTTTACCAACGTGACGACAGACATGTCGATTTATCAGGAAGAGATTTTTGGCCCAGTGTTGCTGACCATGGAAGTGGATAATCTGGACGAGGCGATTGAGCTTATCAACGCGAACCGTTTTGGTAACGGTACGTCTATTTTCACAGCGAATGGCGCTGCTGCGAGAAAGTATCAGCACAATATTGAAGTGGGTAATGTGGGTATTAACGTGCCAATCCCAGTTCCATTGCCATTCTTCTCATTTACCGGTTGGAAAGGCAGTTTCTACGGCGATTTACATGCCTACGGTAAACAAGCAGTTCGCTTCTACACCGAAACAAAAACGGTCACCGCACGCTGGTTTGAAGATGACATTCCAAGCGGCCCGAATATGACTATCGAGCTCAACTAATCATCCTCGCTGACAACATTCTGGCCAAGCCGAAGTCAGAGCTTGGCCTAGATTCGATTGAAATGAATTAGACCCTAGGATTTCAAGATGGATTTTGAATTAAACGAAGATCAAATCGCATTCGCAGACGCAGCGAAACAGTTCGCAGAACAGATGCTTGCACCGCACGCCGCAGAGTGGGATGAAAAACACCACTTCCCTAAAGATGTACTTCGCCAGGCGGGTGAACTGGGTTTTTTGAGTATCTATACGCCACCAGAGCACGGTGGCTTGGGGCTTTCCCGTTTGGATGCTGCGATTATTTTTGAACAATTGGCGATGGGTTGTACGGCGACCACAGCGTTTATGACTATCCATAATATGGCAACCTGGATGATCACCAGCTTTGCTAAACCGGAAGTTGCTCAACAATTTAGTGGTGAACTGATCACGGGTGAAAAGCTCGCTTCTTATTGCCTGACAGAGCCAAATGCAGGTTCTGACGCGGCATCTCTGACGACGAGTGCAGTGCGTGATGGCGATGAGTTTGTTTTGAATGGTGCAAAAGTGTTTATCTCAGGTGCGGGTGATACGGATGTGCTCGTTGTTATGGCTCGCTCGTGTGGAGAAGGCGCAGGCGGTGTTTCTGCTTTTGTTGTGCCTGCTGACAGCGAAGGCATCAGTTACGGTAAGAAGGAAGCCAAAATGGGCTGGAACTGCCAACCAACGCGCATGATCACCTTCGAAAACGTCCGAATTCCGGCTGACTACTTGTTGGGTGAAGAGGGGGAGGGCTTTAAATTCGCTATGCTCGGCCTTGATGGTGGTCGAATCAATATCGCTACCTGTTCTGTTGGTACGGCACAACAAGCGTTAAACGAAGCAAAACAGTATATGACAGAGCGTAAACAGTTTGGACGTTCACTGGCACAATTCCAGGCGCTGCAATTCAAACTGGCGGACATGGCAACAGAACTGGTCGCTGCGCGTCAAATGGTGAGACTTGCGGCTGCAAAACTCGATGCTCAGCACGCAGAAAAAAGTGCGTACTGCGCAATGGCAAAACGCTTTGCGACTGATGTGGGCTTTAAAGTCTGTGACCAGGCACTGCAAATTCACGGCGGTTATGGCTACATCAAAGAGTATCCAGTTGAGCGTCACTTCAGAGACGTACGTGTTCACCAAATTCTTGAAGGTACCAACGAAATCATGCGTCTTATCATCTCAAGACGTCTACTCACGGAAGGCGTTGAGCTGGTTTAGCCTGCGAAGTAGAGCCTTACCTTAAAGAACAAAAGGGATTGAAAGATTATGACAGCACAAATCAAATTAGAGCGCGAAAATCACATTGCCAAGCTAACCATCAGTAATCCACCTGCGAATACGTGGACGCTTGAGTCTTTGAATCAGCTTAAAGAGTTGGCAATTGAGCTCAGCAACGATCGCTCTATTTACGCTTTGGTACTAACGGGTGAAGGGGAGAAGTTCTTCTCTGCTGGTGCTGACCTTAATAATTTCGCCTCGGGTGACAAATCGCAAGCGGCGGATATGGCGTTCGCATTTGGTGAAGCGTTTGAAGCCTTGTCAGCGTTTGATGGGGTGTCTATTGCGGCGATCAATGGCTATGCAATGGGCGGTGGTTTGGAAGTAGCGATGGCTTGCGACATTCGTATCGCTGAAGAACAAGTACAAATGGCGTTACCAGAAGCGTCGGTTGGCCTATTGCCTTGTGCCGGAGGAACGCAAAATCTCACTGCGCTAGTCGGTGAAGGTTGGGCGAAGCGCATGATCCTATGTGGTGAACGTGTGACGGCCGAGCGAGCAGAGAAAATCGGTTTGGTCGAAGAAGTCGTTGAAAAAGGACAAGCGTTGGAAACCGCAATGCAACTGGCACAGCGTGTCGCGGGTCAATCGCCTAAGTCTGTATCTGCTTGCAAAACACTCATCCAAAATCGACGCAGCCAGACACATGCGGCAGGGCTGGTTTTGGAACGTGAACTGTTCTTACAGCTTTTCAATACGCAAGATCAGACAGAGGGTGTGAACGCATTCTTGCAAAAGCGCAAGCCAAACTGGACCAATAGCTAGGGAGTTGTCATGGCGAACAAAGTAAATATATCAAAATTAGAATGTGCTGATGGCTCCATCATAGGCGTGCTTGAGTTAGATAACCCTGCATCACTAAATGCTCTGAGTTATGAAATGATCGAGCAGCTTTACACCCAACTGCTTGAGTGGCAAATCGATGACAACATCGTTGCGGTGTGTTTGCATGCTAAGGGCGAGAGAGCATTCTGTGCTGGGGGTGATATTCAAGCCATTTACCGCGCGTTAGAAAACAAAGAGCAAGATTTTAACTCTGCACTTTCAGCCATGAAGACGTTCTTCGATCTTGAATATCGCTGCGATCTCCTGATTCATACCTATTCAAAGCCTATTATCGCTTGGGGGCATGGCTACCTGATGGGTGGTGGGGTCGGTTTGTTTATGGGTGCAAGTCATCGTGTGGCGGAGACCAACACTCGCTTTGCGATGCCAGAAATTAAAATTGGTCTTTATCCGGATGTGGGCGCGACCTACTTTTTGAATCAGTTGCCAAAACACTACGCGCTGTTTCTTGGTTTAACTGCCTGTCAGATTAATGCGACCGACATGAAAGCATTAGGGTTGAGTCAATGGATTACCCATCCTGATAGTAAGGGAAGCTTCTTCTCTCAACTCTCCAGTACTCATTGGAAAAGTGAAACGGACATTAACGAGAAGATTGCGACACTACTTCGCACTCTAGAAGTTAAAGAGCCGGGTCAGGGCTTAATGCTACCTCATGCTAGCTTGATAGAGCAGCTTTGTCGTGGCGATTTACCAACGATAGCTGACGCGATAGCCAGCGCTGATGTGGATGATAAATGGTTTGCTAATGCGCAGAAAGCACTCAGCTATGGCAGTCCTCTTTCACTCAATCTTACTTACCAACAATTGACTCAGTATCAAGGGCTGTCTTTGGATGCGTGTTTTGATATGGAGTTTAACCTCACATTACGCTGTGGTTTAGAAGGTGACTTTAGGGAAGGGGTTCGTGCGCTTATCATCGATAAAACCAATCAGCCAACGTGGATGCACAACAGTGTTGTCGATGTGACACCACAGGAGCTGCAACGCTTTTTAGCACCCATTGATTCAGTGGATTACCCACTTAAAGGCGCGCAATTGGCGACAGCTGAACTTTAGTTGAACGGAATAGTTAAAGCGGATTAGCGACAAGGAAGAGACAGAACATGAATAAAATAGCATTTATTGGTCTTGGCAATATGGGTGCACCTATGGCCAAGAACCTGGTTAAAGCCGGTTTGAAGGTTGAAGTATTTGATTTGAATCCGAACGCCGTGGCGGAACTGACCGCACTTGGCGCTTCGAGTGCTGATTCTGTTCAGCAAGTCGTTCAGGGGGCGGGCATTGTCGTCACAATGTTACCTGCTAGTCAGCATGTCAAAAGTGTCTATCTTGGTCAGGATGGCATCTTAGAAAGTGTTGAGTCTGGAACATTACTGATTGACTCATCCACCATTGATCCGGCAACCGCGCGTCTGGTTGGCGAAAAGGCACAACAGTTAGGCATCAGCTTTGTCGATGCGCCTGTTTCTGGTGGTGTGGCTGGCGCAGCAGCAGGGACACTGACATTTATTGTTGGTGGCTCACAAGAGAACTTTGTTCAAGCTAAAGCGCTGCTTGACCATATGGGAAAGAACATCTTCCATGCGGGTGACGCTGGTGCTGGTCAGGTGGCGAAAATCTGCAATAACATGATGCTGGGTATTCTGATGAGCGGCACTTGTGAGGCACTTAACCTCGGTATCGAGAACGGTCTCGATCCTAAAGTGCTGTCTGACATTATGCTGCAAAGCTCTGGTCGAAACTGGGCGTTAGAGCTCTACAACCCGTGTCCTGGCGTGATGGAGAATGCGCCGGCGAGTAATGGCTATCAAGGTGGTTTTATGAGTCAGCTTATGGCGAAAGACCTCGGCCTTGCAATGGAAGCGGCAGTTGCCAGTCAAACGTCAACGCCAATGGGTAGCGTGGCACGCAATCTATTTAATTTTCATAACGGTCAGGGCAACGGACAGAAAGATTTCTCTAGCTTGTTTGAGTTCTACCAAAAGCAAAATCAAGCCTAAGGAGTGCTTATGGAGTTAGCAAATAAGGTTGTTGCGATTACAGGTGCTGGGCAGGGGCTTGGCAAACAGGTGGCGCTATCGTTGGCAGAAAGCGGAGTGAATCTCGCGTTAATCGATCTCAATTTGGAACAATTGAGGGAGACACAGGCAGAGTGTGAATCTCTGGGCGTTAATGCCCGAGTTTATGTGACGAACGTGACAAACGAACAACAGGTTTGCACGGCATTTGAGCAAATTGAAGCGGACTTTAAGCAGCTCAATGGCGTGATTAACAACGCTGGCATCATGCGTGATGGTATGTTCATTAAAGTGAAAGACGGTCAGATCACGTCAATGTCTCTGGAGCAGTTCCAGTCGGTTATGGACGTAAATGTCACGGGTACTTTCTTATGCGGTCGTGAAGCGAGCAAAGTGATGCTCAACACCGACAGTAAAGGTGTGCTTATTAATATATCCAGTGTGGCTCGTGCTGGGAATATTGGCCAAACCAACTACTCTGCCTCCAAAGCAGCAGTGGCGACAATGGCGACGGTGTGGGCGAAGGAATTAGGACGATTTGGTATTCGCTCTGTTGCGATCGCGCCGGGCGTAATCAAAACGGCGATGACGGACCAGATTAAACCGGAAGCCATGGATAGGCTAATCAAGATGATTCCTGTCGGCCGCTTGGGTCTTGCTGATGAGATCTCAGCGACCGTGAAATATGTATTAACTAATGAGTTCGTAACCGGAAGAGTATTAGAAGTTGATGGCGGTATGCGAATGTAAGCTTAATCACAAGGCTAACAATGGGTGCTGTATTGTTAGCCAACACCTACACGTCTATATCTGTCATTTACTCAGCGAGTACTTTTTCTTCAATACTATTTTTCCAACTTAACCTCGCATCCTACCTTCCTCAACACCTTTTGAAAGCTTGTTCTGAAACCGTACATTGATCACATTTATTCATCATAGACTAAACGTAGGCAACTCCATAGATGAAAGTGGACAAGCATGGTGCGAATGAAATTTTTAATGTTATTAAAATGTTGCCGCGTGGCGGGGTCAATGTTTGTGCAAGCAATACCATTACGGTGCAATCATTAGTGCACGATGTATTTTTTTTGTGTGGAAAAATCTAAAAAATAATCTACCCAAAAATAGGAAAACATAACAATTATAGAAATGTAATTTTAAGTTATTGATGTATATGGTTATTTGTTCTTGTTTGATGCCGGGTTTTGCCCCTAAATTTGTTATCGTTAATGTATCATCTTTGTGTTTTAGAGAACAAACTTACAACATTCTTTGGGTGAAATAGTAAAAAATAATTTGAGATCGAACTAATTTTCAGGCATTTTATATTTAACTAACCGTTCAATTAAAAATGAAAGGGGATGAAATGCCGAAGGTGGGAATGCCTGAAATCAGGAAGCCACAGCTGGTGAAAGCAACAATGTCAGTGATTGATAGGGTGGGCTTACATGCAGCGAGTATCTCGTTGATCAGCAAAGAAGCTGGCGTATCAACGGGTATCATCAATCATTACTTTGGTGGTAAGCACGGGTTATTGGAAGAAACGATGCGAGAGATCCTTCGCCAGCTTTCATTCACGATCACGAAAAAGCTGCGTGAGCTGCCGGCTGACGCTCATCATCAACGTATCAATGCCATTATTGACGGTAACTTTGTCGGCTTTCAGGCTGAAAATAAAGTGGCCAAGACATGGCTAGCCTTCTGGTCTTATTCGATGCATGACGAACAGCTAAAACGTCTGCAACGTGTAAATGAACGACGTCTTTTGTCCCATCTAAGAAGAGAATTAAAAGCACTATTAAGTGCAGAGCAAGCGGAATTGGTTGCTCACGGGATTGCGTCACTCATTGATGGAATATGGCTACGCGGAACGCTCAACCCGCAAGGCATCGATGCAGAAAAAGCAAGAGTCATCATCAACGACTATCTCGAAAAGCAGCTAACGTACTACTCACAAAAAATTTAAAAGTCACAGGTCTTCAAAATGGAAATGAAAACACATTACATCGACGGTGCAATGTACACCGGCAGCTCTGAAGAGCATTTCACCACATACAATCCCGCTAATGGTGAACCGTTAGCCAATGTTAAACAAGCAAATCAGCATGATATGGAAGCGGCGGTTGAGTCTGCAAAACGCGGCTTTGAAGTATGGTCTGCAATGACGGCAATCGAACGTAGCCGTATTCTTAACAAAGCCGTTGCGATTCTACGCGAACGTAATGACGAATTAGCCGCATTAGAAGTAGCCGATACAGGTAAGCCAATCCAAGAAGCAAACGCTGTTGATATTACGACAGGTGCTGATGTACTGGAATATTATGCGGGCTTAGCGCCTAGCTTACAGGGCGAACAACAACCGCTTAATGAAAACCAGTTTTTCTACACACGCCGCGAACCTCTAGGCATTTGTGCGGGTATCGGTGCTTGGAACTACCCAATTCAAATCGCGATGTGGAAATCTGCACCAGCGCTTGCTGCTGGTAACGCAATGATTTTCAAACCATCGGAAGAAACGCCGCTGACAGCTCTTAAACTGGCTGAAATTTACTCAGAAGCGGGCATGCCTGACGGTGTATTTAATGTTGTTCAGGGTGATTACCGCGTTGGCCAAATGCTAACGGCGCATCCTGATATTGCGAAAGTCTCTTTTACCGGCGAAGTAGGCACGGGCAAAATTGTCATGGGTGACAGCGCGAAAACGCTTAAGCAAGTTACGATGGAGTTAGGCGGAAAGTCACCACTGATCGTCTTTGACGATGCGAAATTAAACGACGCTGTTTCAGCGGCTATGGTGGCTAACTTTTATACTCAGGGTGAAGTTTGTACCAACGGTACGCGCGTATTTGTTCATGAATCCATTTATGACGAGTTCGTTGAGCAGCTGAAAACTCGCACAGAATTATTGGTTATCGGTGATCCTCGTGATGAAAACACCCAAATCGGTGCGCTGATTTCTAAAGAACATGAAGGCAAAGTGTTGTCTGCGATTGAAGAAGCGAAAGCAAGCGGCGCAACGCTACTGACTGGCGGTTACAAAGTCACGGACAATGGTCTGGCTAGCGGTAACTTCGTTGCACCAACAGTATTTGTTGATTGTGACGATAGCATGAGTGTTGTGCAGCAAGAGATCTTTGGCCCTGTCATGTCTGTGCTTAAGTTCAGTGACGAAGCTGAGGTTATCGAGCGTGCCAACGACACGGAATATGGTCTGGCTGCGGGTGTCTTCACGCAGAACCTCTCTCGCGCCCATCGCGTTATTCATAAAATTCAGGCGGGTATCTGCTGGGTTAATGCCTGGGGTGATTCTCCGGCAGAAATGCCAGTAGGCGGTTACAAGCAGTCCGGTATTGGCCGCGAGAACGGCGTCGAAACATTGAAGCACTACACGCAAACTAAGAGTGTACTAGTTCAACTGAGCGACTTCGAAAGCCCTTACGCTTAAACCTTCCAGGAGAATCAAAATGCAACAACACTACGATTATATTATCGTCGGTGCGGGTTCGGCCGGCTGTGTTTTAGCGGATCGCTTGAGTGAAAGCGGTCAGCACTCTGTTTTATTGTTGGAAGCGGGTGGCACCGATAAGAGTATTTTTATCCAAATGCCGACAGCACTTTCTTACCCGATGAACACCGAAAAATACGCTTGGCAATTCGAGACTGAGAAAGAAGATGGTCTTGATGGACGCCAGCTACACTGCCCTCGCGGTAAAGTTCTTGGTGGTAGCTCATCGATCAATGGCATGGTTTACGTACGTGGTCATGCTTGCGACTTCGACCAGTGGGAAGAAGAGGGCGCAAAAGGCTGGAACTACCAGGCGTGTTTACCTTACTTCCGTAAAGCAGAATCTTGGGTTGGTGGCGCGGACGAGTACCGTGGCGATAGTGGCCCTGTTGGCACCTGCAACGGTAATGACATGAAGCTTAACCCACTGTACGAAGCGTTTATCGAAGCTGGTAAAGATGCGGGTTACCCAGAAACGGATGATTACAACGGTTACCAGCAAGAGGGCTTCGGTCCGATGCATATGACGGTTGATAAAGGCGTGCGTGCTTCGACGTCCAATGCGTACTTAAGCCGTGCTAAAAAGCGCAAGAACTTCACGTTAATGAAGCGAGTCACCGTCCACCGTGTTTTACTTGAAGACAAGAAAGCGGTCGGCGTTGAATTCGAGCAATCTGGTTCAGTTAAACAGTGTTTTGCAAACAGTGAAGTGATTTCTAGTGCGGGTTCAATTGGATCGGTACAGCTGCTGCAACTTTCGGGTATCGGTCCTAAAGACGTACTGGATAAAGCCGGGATCGAGCTGAAACATGAACTGGAAGGCGTAGGTAAAAACTTGCAAGACCATCTGGAGGTTTACTTCCAATATCATTGCAAACAGCCAATCACGCTTAACAGTAAGTTAGGTTTGGTGAGTAAAGGTTTAATCGGTACCGAGTGGATTCTCACTCGTAAAGGCCTGGGTGCAACCAATCATTTTGAATCGTGCGCGTTTATTCGTTCTCGCGAAGGCTTGAAGTGGCCGAATATTCAATACCACTTCTTACCAGCGGCAATGCGTTATGACGGTCAAGCTGCTTTTGATGGTCATGGATTCCAGGTGCACGTTGGCCCTAATAAGCCAGAAAGCCGAGGCTCAGTAGAAGTAGTTTCGTCGAATCCGAACGACAAGCCGAAGATCGAGTTCAACTACATCTCAACCGAGCAGGATAAGCAGGACTGGCGTGATTGTATTCGCCTGACACGTGAAATCTTGAATCAGCCAGCGATGGATGAGTTCCGTGGCGATGAGATTCAGCCAGGTTTAAACATCACGACTGACGAGCAAATTGATGAATGGGTGAAGCAGAACGTAGAGAGTGCTTACCATCCATCGTGTAGCTGCAAAATGGGCGCGGATGATGACCCGCTAGCTGTACTGGATGAGCAGTGCCAGGTACGAGGTATCCAAGGGTTACGTGTTGTGGATTCATCAATTTTTCCAACCATCCCAAATGGCAACTTGAATGCACCAACCATCATGGTGGCCGAGCGAGCGGCAGATATGATTTTGGGTAACAAACTCGAATCACAAAATAACACACCGGTTTGGATCGCTCCGAACTGGCAAGAAACGCAACGAATCCATCCCCCAAAAAGGGATTTAGCTTCGGTCTCTAAATGAATAATAAATTAACAAGTAAGTCAGAAATCATTACAAGGAACTAAACATGTCTAAGATTACTAAAATTTTCTCATCTATCGCGTTAAGTACCTTAGCTACTGGTGCTTACGCAAACCAATGTGAAACTGTTCGATTTGCCGATGTAGGTTGGACAGATATTACGGCAACCACCGCCGTTACTTCCGAACTTCTAAAAGGTTTAGGGTACAAGACCAAAACGGATCTGCTTTCTGTACCAGTCACCTATTCGTCAATGGCAAATGGCGACATCGATATTTTCCTCGGTAACTGGATGCCAACAATGGAAGGAGATATCGCTAAGTACCGTGATGCTGGCACCGTCGAGACCGTTAAAGCTAACCTTGTAGGTGCGAAGTACACGCTAGCCGTTCCAAAATATGTTTATGATGCAGGTGTTACCAACTTTGCTGACCTGGTAAAGCATGCCGACAAATTTAAAGACCGCATCTACGGTATCGAACCGGGTAACGATGGTAACCGCTTAATCCAATCCATGATCGACAAAGATGCGTTTGGCCTGAAAGAATTCAGCTTAGTTGAGTCAAGTGAAGCTGGTATGGTTTCACAAGTCTCTCGCGCAGTCCGTCGCAACCAGTGGATTGTATACCTGGGTTGGGCGCCGCACCCGATGAACAACAACGTTGAGATGGAATATCTAGCGGGTGGCGACGACTTCTTTGGTCCAAACTACGGTGGCGCTAACGTTTATACCAACGTTCGTAAAAACTACCTTTCTGAGTGTCCAAATGTTGGTCAGTTAGTGAAGAACCTCGAGTTTAGCCTGGAAATGGAAAACGAGTTAATGGAAGCGATTCTTAACCAGAAGCAAAAGCCATCGAAAGCGGCCCAAGCGTGGTTAAACGCGAATCAAGATCAAATCGAAGCGTGGCTGAAAGATGTGAAAACGGTCGATGGCCAGGATGCACAGGCAGCTATTTCAGCGTACTTAAAAACAGACGCTTAATTCGATCTTATACCCGAACAGTCTCAATTTGATGGGCTAATCAGGTATATCTGGTGGGTCGGAGTACCCACTTCATTAACAAAAAGGGTTTATTGTGAATATGATTACGGACAACAAACTACCTTTAGGGCAGTGGATGGAAACGGGTGTTGATTGGTTAACCGTCAATGCGTCTGGTTTCTTTGACACTATCTCTATTACACTTGAAACCATCATTATGTTTGTGGTGGATATTTTCAAATGGATGCCACCTGCGGCTCCAATCATTATGACGGCAGCAATCGCTTGGTTCTTACACCGTAGTATTCCTCTTGTGGTATTTATCGTGCTTGCTTTGTTAGCGATTCTTAACCTTGGTTACTGGCAAGAGATGCTGGAAACCTTTGTCCTTGTTTTTGCTGCGACAACGATTTCCGTATTAATTGGTGTGCCTTTAGGAATTATGGCTGCGCATCGTCCTTGGTTATATACATTACTCAGACCGATTCTGGACTTGATGCAAACCGTACCAACGTTTGTATACCTGATTCCGACACTGGTTCTGTTTGGTTTAGGTATCGTACCGGGGCTTATCTCAACCATTATATTCGCCATTGCGGCACCAATTCGATTGACTTATCTGGGCATTATTAAAGTACCGGAAGAGTTATTAGAAGCAGGTAAGGCGTTTGGTGCAAGCCGCATGAAACTGCTGTTTAAGGTGGAGTTACCTGCGGCATTACCAAGCATCATGGCAGGCGTGACGCAATGTATCATGCTGTCTCTTTCAATGGTGGTTATTGCGGCGCTAGTGGGTGCTGACGGTTTAGGTAAGCCGGTTGTACGTGCGCTAAACACGGTAAATATCTCACAAGGTTTTGAAGCAGGATTAGCCATTGTTCTTGTGGCAATCATCCTTGATCGCTTGTGTAAAGCACCAAACCAGAAGGAGGCGTAATCATGAACGCAATTACTATTGAAAACCTTGATGTGGTATTTGGTCAACAGCAAACGCAAGCGCTGAACCTGCTAGACCAAGGTAAATCACGACAAGAAATCATCGACGAAACGGGTCAAGTGGTTGGCGTTGATAACGTATCGTTGAGCGTCAAACAGGGTGAGATCTGTGTACTGATGGGCTTGTCCGGTTCAGGTAAGTCCAGTTTGCTTCGTACTGTGAATGGCTTGAATGATATCTCTCGTGGCTCTTTGAAAATCAAAGATGGCGACAACATGGTGGAACTGGCGAACTGTGATGAACAGACGCTTCGCCATTTACGTACTCATCGTGTTTCTATGGTGTTTCAGAAGTTCGCCTTGATGCCTTGGTTATCGGTCTTAGATAACGTGGCGTTTGGACTGGAGATGCAAGGCATTGGCAAAGCTGAACGTCGTGAAAAAGCACGTGCGCAGTTAGAAATGGTGGGCCTATCTGAGTGGGAGAATAAGTTCCCACATGAGCTTTCTGGCGGTATGCAGCAGCGTGTTGGCTTGGCTCGCGCATTTGCGATGAATACTGACATTCTACTCATGGATGAACCGTTTTCGGCACTCGATCCTTTGATTCGTGCTCAGTTACAGGATGAACTGATTCTTCTTCAAGAGAAGCTGAACAAGACGATTCTGTTCGTAAGTCACGACTTGGATGAAGCGCTTAAAATTGGTAACAATATCGCGATCATGGAGTCGGGCAAACTGATTCAGCATGGCAAACCAGAGCAGATTATCCTGACGCCAGAGAACGATTATGTAGCGGACTTCGTGGCACACACTAATCCATTAAATGTACTCAAAGGTCGCTCTTTGATGCAGTCGAGTGACACTTTAGTTCGTGAAGAACAACGTGTACTTATCTGTCCAGATAAAGATATTTGGGTGACTCAAGAAACTAAAGGCTTGAGCTTAGCTGATGCAGGCGACTTATTGATATTATGGGATGCCGAATCATCGAACCTCAATGATGTGAACGAAAACTCATTGGTTCAGGTGAGCCCGGACATCAGCATGCGTGAAGCGATTGAGCTAAAACAGCGCAGTAATCAGCCACTATTGATGGTGGAAGATAACCAGCTGGTAGGCGTGTTGAGTGATAATGAGTTATACGATGCACTACTTGGAAATTTCAGGTCAGATAAAGTGGCTTGATTAACGCCAGCTTGTAGAATGCCACAGTAAGAAGAGCCGCAGTCACGCTGCGGCTTTTTTCTATGTGGTTCAGAGTATATACACATCATTCTGAACAGCGAGGAATGAGCGTGATTCAGAATCTACTTTTAGAGCACTTTGCTGTTAGGACAATCCCTAAAACATCTGACCGCGCGGATAGTAGATTCCTAGTCTCGCCAAGGCTCGCTGGAATGACGTCGATGAATGAGAATAGACCACGGTCATCCTGAAGAGTCTTTCAGTAATGAAAACGCAGGATTATTGATCTTTGTCTTCTTTACCTTTATTCACTGCATTCGCAATGTCTTGCACCGCCTCAACTAAGTTAATTGGCATAGGGAAAATTATCGTTGACGTTTTGTCCGTGGTGATTTCTGTCAGTGTCTGCATGTAGCGTAATTGCAGGGCATTTGGGGCTTCATTCAACATTTTAGCTGCATCTTTTAACTTGTTAGACGCCTCTAACTCACCCGTTGCATGAATGATTTTCGCACGACGATTACGCTCGGCTTCGGCTTGACGTGCAAGAGCCCGCACCATACTTTCATTCAGATCAACATGTTTGACTTCGACGGTGGCTATTTTTATACCCCAGTCATCGGTTTGCTGATCAAGGATCGCTTGTAAGTCTTTATTGAGTCGATCCCGCTCGGAGAGAAGCTCATCTAACTCATGTTGACCTAATACGGAACGCAGCGTGGTTTGTGCCAACTGACTGGTTGCTTCGCCGTAGCTTTCAATATTATTGATGGCCATTTGTGGGTCTACCACACGGAAGTAGACCACGGCGTTTACGCGCACAGACACGTTATCTTTGGTTATCAGGTCTTGGGTTGGCACGTCCAGAACGATGGTTCGTAAGTCTACTCGTACCATTTGTTGGATAAAGGGGATCAAGATGATAAGGCCAGGGCCTTTTACCTCTTGAAATCGACCCAAGAAGAAAATGACACCACGTTCGTACTCACGTAATACTTTGAAAATCTGTGTCGCTAGTGCGATCAACAGAACGACGATCACAGAAACAGTGTAGAGCAACATATTCGCCTCCTATTTATTAGGGCGGTCACTGGGCTTCACGGTTAAGGTTAGCCCTTTAACATTAACAACGGTAACTTGGTCACCTTGTTTGAGTCCTTGGTGTTCTTCTGTTTTGGCTTGCCAGAATGCACCGTCCATTTGCACACGGCCTTCGCCGTCAATAAAGTCATCACTGACTACTGCATGTTTACCCGGGTACGTCTCTAAGCCGGTAGTCACATGTCGTTGGCGAATTCTAACCAGCATGCCGACGGTCAACACGATAAGTGCGACAGAGAAGATTGAAAGACCAAAAATTAAAGGCAGCGCGACTTGGAAGCCTGGTAAGTCACTATCCATAAGGAATATTGACCCCAGAATAAAGGCTGCCACACCGCCTAAGCCCAAAACGCCAAAGCTCGGGCTGAATGCCTCTGCTACCATAAGTGCGATACCTAGTAATAACAGACCTAAACCTGCGTAGTTGACAGGCATCATTTGCAGTGCGTACATGGCAAGTAACAGGCAAATACCGCCTAAAACGCCGGGTAAACCGATCCCAGGATTATAGAATTCCAAAAGCAGGCCATAGATTCCGATAAGGATAAGAATGTAAGCGACATTTGGGTTGGTGATAACGGCTAACATTTCTGCACGCCAATCGGGCACTCTTTCCACCCAAACCGGATTATCCAATGATAATGTTGAGGGTTGATTGTTTATGTTGACGGTTGTGCCGTTTATCAGTTGAACCAGTTCTTCTGGAGAGTTAGCGATATAATCAATGACATTCAGTTCTAGTGCTTCTTGTGCATCCAGACTGGCCGCTTCACTGACCGCTTTCTCCGCCCATTCGGCATTGCGGTCATGTAATTTGGCTAGACCTTTAATGTAGGCTTTCGCGTCATTAATGACTTTTTTCTCCATTGCTGTTTTAGCGGGGACTTTTTCTGAGGTGCTATCTGCAGGTTCTTGTTGGTCTTTGCCTTGTTCGTTTTGATCTTCGCCAGGGGAAGGGGCTCCCGGTGCACCACCACCTAACGCAACTGGAGTAGCCGCACCAAGGTTTGTTGCTTCGGCCATTGCTGCTACGTGACTGGCGAGAAGAATATAAGTACCTGCACTGGCCGCTCTGGAACCTGAAGGGCCAACCCAAGTGGCGACGGGAATAGATGATGTGGTGATAGCATGGATGATGTCTCTCATCGAGCTATCGAGGCCTCCCGGAGTATCCATTTTCAAAATGACTAATCTGATATTTTCCTGCTGAGCCTGCTCTATTTCTCTGGCAAGATAATCGCTGATAGCGGGGCCAATCGCACCATTAACCGGGACGATCCATACCGTGTTCGCCAATGCTTGACTGGCAAACAGGATAAACGGCAAGAGCCATATTCGTATTCGTTTCATACCGTCCTCCTAGTGCAGTGACAGGGACTTGTTTAAAGTATATACGCAAGTAGTCACTGTATGCGTCGTTAGATGACTTTGGTTTGTAAGATCAGGAGAGAGGGAATGAACGGTAAAGGCGGTGCAGGGGCTGTCGGCAGGCAAGTTCAAAGAATGATTGCCTGCCTCACTTAAGCTAATGGATTGGTTTACCGGAGAACTTCTCCAATACTTCCTTTGCTTTCATAGGTTTATAAAAGTAGAAGCCTTGTAGGTTATTGACATTCCAGACTTTGAGTTTACGCACCTGACTCGCTGTTTCTACACCTTCTGCAACGATGGCTAATCCTAACTCCTGAGACATATTTACAATATTACGTACAATTGTTTTCGCTCGATCATTGAATTCAATTTCATCAATATAGGACTTGTCTAGTTTGACAATATCCAGCGGGAAGTTACAGATGCTACTGAATGATGAGTAGCCGGTACCAAAGTCGTCCAAAGCGAGCTGAACGCCCAGCCTCTTAATCTCGTTGATACTGTTGATAGAGTCGGATTTAGCACCCATTAACATACTTTCGGTGATTTCGAGCACAAGGCTTCCTGCAGAGATTTGGTATTCATCAATCAATGTCGTGAGGTAGGAAATTAATTTTGAGTGATAAAAATGACGTGCACTCAAGTTAATGTGAACGGAGAGTTGCGGTAACCCCTTAGCGATACGCTCTCGATTGAGTGGACCAATAAATGCGCAAGATTGCTCGAGGATGGACTGCCCAAGCTCAATAATCAATTTTCCTTGCTCAGCCACGGGAATAAAAGCAGTCGGTGATACCATACCGAGTTCTGGGTGTTGCCAGCGTGCAAGCGCCTCAAAACCGATGACGTCTTCTGACTTGGCATCAACGATGGGTTGATAGTACGGAGTGATTTTTCCCTGCTGTATTGCGCCTTCTAAGTCACGATTAATGATTTTTAACGCTTCTGCTTGTTCGGATAGTGCTTCTCCAGTAACGAAGACTTCACGAACCTTTTTTCCACTTAACGATTGTGCTGAGTGGCGAGCCGCCATCAGAAGATGATCCACAGGCTGGTGGGTGATTTTGGGGTCCATCATCACGGCTTTGCTGTTAAGAGATACAGTGATGCCAGAAAAAACAGCCTTACATGAGAGTTGTTTTAACAAGTGATTGGTGGATTCAATCACATCCTGATGGTTTGCCTCATCAGGGATTAAAATAACAAATTCATGTTCACTGACACGACCTATTTTATATTGCCCCAATGCTTCACGCAGCAATTTGGCAAGGTGCTGAACGGCTTCGTCGAAGACGCGGTGTCCGTATACTTCTGCAAGTTGCTTTAGCTGCTTATTTTTAAGAAAAACAAATGAAAAGCGATTAGGTTGTGTTTTTACCAGCTTATCAAGTGCTTCCATGATAGATGCGCGATTGCAGAAGCCGGAGACAGGGTCAAAATCGGTCAATTGCTGAATCATCTCCGCTTGTTGTTTTGCTTGCCTAATGTCCTGAATTAGCAGCATGATTGCGCTCTGCCCATGGTGCTGGATGAACGCGGCTTCAATCAGACAGTCAATAGTATCGCCGTTACCATCGAGAAGTTGCGCTTCGAACAGTGTTCTGCCGTTTTCTAATTCAATCAGCATTTCCTTGAGTCGTGCTTCTCGGTCATCATGCGCGCAAAGGGAATCGAGTGGACGCTTAATCAATTCAGACTTTTGATGATTGAGTATGTCTAACGCTCGTGGGTTGGCATCGACAATTTCACGCTCAATCACAAAAAGCATACCTAACGAAGAGCTATGATATAACGCACTAAAGTTGTGCATTGAATCTTTTAACTGAGACTGTGTTATGGATGTATTGTCAGAAAGCTTCTGTATCAATTTAGTCGCGAGTTCCAGCTCATCCTCAGTAATTGACTGAACAGGTTCAAGTTTATATTCCGACACGATTTTGTGCATGTCGTCAGCAAAGTGATTGAATCGAATTGCGACTTTCTTTTTGAAAATGGCTAGTGTGACCGTTGCGATGGCTGTAGCGACAACACCGACGGTAGCGAATAGGTAAAGAAACAGCGCACTACCTTTAGAGTAGTAATCACGTGTCATTTCCGTTTCCAACCATGCAATTGGAGAACCTCCGAGGTCGTTCAGCAGCGTAGATTTGGTAATAGCCGTCGAAGACTTCACAATCTCGCGCGCAAGGGTATTATCTGCTTGTGGGGATACTAGAGGGGCTAATGCGTTTTGTGCAGATAGTATGGCTGCAAAGTCACCGAGAAAACGCGTCGTTAAATTCCTTCCCCACAACAACCAGCCATTTGAAGCACTACTACCCTTACTGTTTTTTACCGGTGTTAAAGTAAGCCCCCAGATAGTGTTATCGATTTTTAATAGCCCAGAAAGTTGGGTTCGATGAGAATCCGGTTTTTGGTTCGTTGACACTATATGCTGTTGAATGAGCGGATGATGTACAACTTTAGTGGATAACGCAGAAGATTTTTCAGGTGAATTTTCTCGAGTCAGTGAGAGCATCTCTTGCCCAGCAAGCGTGACAAACGACATCATATCCAGATTTAACGAGTTGAGCGTTTCTAAGTACAGGTTTCGCTCGGTATAGCCTGTTATGTCGGGGCTATCGAGAAAAAGATCGTAAGTTTCATCCCAATATGCCCAGTCATAAGAGTTAGCATTTTGTTGGGATACCATCAAATCAACCACAGATAGCGCTTGCTGGTTGGCTAGGTCAATTTCCATGTTTTCCAATTGGTCGACGCTATACAGAAAAAAATAGCGACTTATAATCAGACAACTTAGTACCATTCCAAGCAAACCAAGTGAGAAGTATAGAGCCGTCTTATAGCGAAGGTTTAAGTTAGATAAGCGAAATGTTTGCATTAAAAAATGGTTATAGGTATAAGTTTTGTGAAAGTGTATGGCATCTAATACTATATTTTTTTGATGAAAGTTCAAATTGTTAAAATTGAATTGGCGAAATATTGATAGAGTGTTGCTGTATGGGCTCCGCGTAGTTACCCACGATATAGATATTCAAACAAAACAACGCATGATGTTGGCTTGTACGCACTATGGCTATTAAACGCTTTGAAACGAAAAAGTACGGTTTTTTATCTGAGTTTCTAAATTTTGTCGGTGATAGTAAACTGTCTAAAAAATAAGGAACTTATGATGTTTATTGTTTACCGATTAGCCAAATTAGCCATTATCTGTATGATCTTCTTCACCATTTATGATTTAATTGCCTATGGAGAGATCACTTGGTTTCATCGACTGTTGTCATTCTTTAACTAATTTAAATGATGTAATACACAAACAGATAGGAAGTGAGTATGAGTAAGCACACCGCCTTAATCGAATGGCAGCGTCAATCAAGTGAAGTTTTTAGCGACAATCAGTACAGCCGGGCGCACACTTGGTCGTTTGATGGCGGCTTACAAGTACCCGCTTCTCCTTCCCCTCATGTGGTTCCGCTTCCATTGTCAGTCGAAGAAAATGTGGATCCGGAAGAAGCGTTTGTTGCGGCACTCTCGAGCTGTCATATGTTGGTGTTTTTGTCGATAGCTGCTAAGCGACGTTATGTCGTTGACTCTTATGTTGACGCCGCTGAGGGTGAGCTCACAAAAGAAGGCAACGGCAAAGAGTGGGTATCCCGCGTGACGCTGAATCCAAAAATCGTATTTTCTGGCGATAAACAGCCTACGTTTGCACAGATAGAGAAAATGCATCACATGGCACACGAAAACTGTTTTATTGCTAACTCTGTTAAAACTGAAGTGTTTACCAATATCCTCTCCCCAAGTTAGTAGAATAAAACCGCGCTCACACTTTTTACTCTTACTCCGAAAGGCAAAAACGGCGCACCGAATGTCAAAGTATCTTGCCCAAAAACTCAATAGTATTTGCTTAAACCCAAGGCAACGACAAGATGCTTGGTTTTGAGTGAACGACTTTGAATGAATTGTCTCTATCTCTGCATCATTTCCCCCCAAATTGGTGCTCGTGATAACGCTCCGAATTTTGCATCTTGAAGTTGCTTGGGTATGACGTGAATACAAAGGAGTAAAAGGGATGTTAAAGACCAAATTAAGCGTTGTGTCGGTGATGGTCGCGACCGCACTGCTTGCAGGCTGTAATGACAGTGATACAGATACGATAACTGATAACGAGCGTCTTGAAGCTCAGGCTCAAGAGATAGTCTCTAAGATGACGTCAGACGAAAAACTAAAAATGGTTATCGGCCCTGGCTTTTTCTCACAACCAGTAAACCTGGACCCAGACAAAGCCGTTGCCGGTACTGTTGGATATATTAACGGTGTTAAAAATGAGGAAACGGGCCTAGATGTTCCTGCTATTAAGTTAATGGATGGTCCGGCAGGTATTCGTATTTCAGCTACCGTTGACGGTGATCCAAATACTTATTATGCAACCAACTTTCCATCAGCGACGGTACTTGCTTCAACCTGGAACGCTGACTTAGTTCAAAGAGTGGGTGATGCTGCTGGTGAAGAAGGTAAAGAATACGGTGTTGATATCTGGCTTGCGCCTGGTATGAACATTCAACGCCACCCGCTAGCGGGTCGTAACTTTGAGTACTTCTCAGAAGATCCTTTAATTAGTGGTGTCATGGGTGCTGCGATTGTTAATGGCGCACAAGAGCATGGTATTGGTACCACAATCAAACACTACGTAGCGAATAACTCTGAGACGTTGCGTCGTACTTCAAACACTGTCATTACCCCTCGAGCGATGCGCGAAATTTATTTGCGTGGTTTCAAATATACCATTCAGCACGCACAGCCGTGGGCGATTATGTCATCGTACAACTCAGTTAACGGCGAGAACGTTGGTGAGCGCACTGACCTAATGAACACCATTGCTCGAGATGAGTGGGGCTTTGAAGGTCTGGCGATGAGTGACTGGTGGGCAGGTTGGGATCCTGTTGAGATGTTGAAAGCGGGTACCGATGTCATCGAGCCGGGCGGTGTATGGCGTTTCGGTGGTAGTGATGATTGGTCTCCTTACCTTGTAGATGCTTATGAGAGAGGCGAGTTGACTGACGAAGTACTCGACAAAAATATCGTTAGAATACTAAAACAGTCTCTGAAAACACCAAGTGCTCTAGGTACTCCGTTTACCAGAACGCCAGATTTGGCAGCGCATGCGGAAGTGGCTCTGCAGGCGGCTGAAGAAGGCATTATAATGCTGAAAAATAATGCTGCATTACCACTGGCAACAACTTCTAACATCGCGACATTTGGTATTGGTCAGTACGCTACACTTCCTGTTGGTGGCGGTAGTGGTTCGGTTAACTCAGAGCATATTGTTAGCTTTAATGAAGGTCTAAGTGAGAAATATACGCTCAACTCTGATCTAGAAGATCTATACATGAACGTGTACAACTCTACCTCTTTAGAAGGTTCAATGGAGGTACATGACGAAGACTTTAACGCAGACAAATACTGTGAAGGTGGCGCACAAGCTGGTGAAACAAACCCAGCAGGTACTTTTGCTGTGTGTCGAGAGCTGAACATTGACACTGCGTCAATTACAGCAGCTGCTGACAGTAGCGACGTTGCAGTCATTACCATCACTCGTACTACTGCGGAAGGTACCGATAACCCAGAACGTACGGAAGAGCTGACTCACCCGATGAACGAAGGTTACTACCTAAATGCGGTTGAACGTTCACTGATTACTCGAGTTTCTGACGCCTTCCACGCTGTGGACAAGAAAGTTGTCGTAATCCTAAACGTAGGTAACTCAATTGATACGGCAGAATGGCGTGATGAAGTTGACGGTATCTTAGTAACTTACTTACCAGGTCAGACAGCTGGTACGGCAGTCGCGAACATCATCTCGGGTGAAGTCAACCCAAGTGGTAAGTTAGCGCAAACTTTCCCAATGGGTCTGGATACGGTTTCAAGTTACTCTGAAGATGGTGGTTCATTCCCAGGTAAGTTTGAAGATGGCCAAAAAGTCAACGCTGGGCCTCATGATGCGCCTGAGTTGAATTACGATACATGTTTTGTGCTTGCTGACGCTGATTGTGATGAGCGTGACTTCAACCAGTACTACAGCGATGATATCTATGTCGGCTACCGCTACCACTCAACTTTCGATGTTGACGTTGCGTACCCATTTGGTTTTGGTTTGTCGTACACCACATTTGACTTTGCGAACGCAGCAGTAGTTTCAAATACGTTTAATTCTGAGGGTGCTGAAGGCAGCGTATCTATTACCGCGACAGTTCGAAATACTGGTGGTTACGCAGGTAAAGAAGTCGCTCAGGTTTATGTATCGGCTCCAGATGTTAAATTGGCTAAGCCTGAAATTGAATTGAAAGCATTTGATAAAACCGATGAAATTGCTGTTGGTGGCGAACAAACGCTTACATTCGATATCTCCGCAGAAACGTTAGCAAGCTTTAACGAAGCGAGTGACCAATGGATTATTGAGCCTGGTACGTATACCGCTTATGTTGGTAACTCTTCAAGCCTTAATGGTAGCCAGACTGTTACTTTCTCGATTGACAATGAAATTGTCGTCAGTGATACCACTCCCGGTACTATTGAGCTGCAACCAGAATACGGCCCTTTGCTAGAACAAAGATTGTTAAAAAAGCAGTAAACGTTAATTAATCATTAATTCAGTGACTCAAGAGGTGGACTTCGGTTCACCTCTTTTTGTGTTGTGGCACATAAAATCAGAAAAAATGTGTTGTTTTCTTAATCGGCGTGGATTCGGGATCACAAATCTATCTAAAACAATACGATCATTATCATGGTTTTTATCAATTTGTAACGTTTGATAGATACAAAGGCCCTATAATAAATTATTTCACGGATCGAAAATAATTGGTTGAGTCTGTTATGGGATATTCTGTTTCAAGTTTATTAATAAACCGAAAAGTGAGCTTATTGTCTTCAATTGGTGTGGACGTTGACTCTATTATTTCGCAGTGCAATATTAATAAACTAAATTTAACCAATCCTAATGGAAGAATTCCTTATCAACAGAGCAAAGAATTTATTATTAAAACATCTGAATATAACCGTCATATTTATAAAGATTACTCATCTGTTACGGGTTTATATGACTTGTTTCCTCAGTTATTTAATTTATCTTTAAATGAATCAAATGCCGTTAACGCTATTGATAGCTTTTTAAAATACAGATTCATTATTGGCGATAGCGACCATTGTCACATGGATGTTGTCGATGACAAAATTTGCATTGAGTACAGCAATACAGATCCTGCTGCACCTATGAACGGTTCTGTGGGGCACTTCCTTTTGATTCGTGACATCCTGAACAAGTACGTCGATGATATTGAATGCAGTATTATGTTCGACAGTTCAATCAAGTTAGGCAAAAACTTTACCAACGATCAATTTGAATCGAACTGTCTATTTGGCCAAAATAAAAATCAAATGATCATAAAGTCATCTTCTTTGTTCGAAAAAAATAATTCGTTCAATGAGTATTTACATGGATTACAAGAAAATAATATTGAACAGCTTCGTAAGCAAATTCAAATTACTCATGGTTTTTCAAACGTGGTTAAGGAAATCATTAAAAGCTTAATTGAAGATAAATATTTCATAAATGATTTATCACTTCTAGAAGAGGTTTGCCATAAAGTTGGCGTGAGCCGATGGACGTTAAATAGAAAATTAAATGCAGAAAAAACCTCTTTTAGTGAATTAGAAAAAGACATCAAGATGGAGAAAGCTTGTTTATTATTGGGAAGTACAAATAAGTCAATAAATGAAATTAGCGAGTTATGTGGTTTCTCGTCACAGTCTAACTTTACAAAATTTATGCGTAAAAACCACGACATGTCTCCTATACAGTACCGTAAAGCCTATTCAAGTTAACTCCATTCCACTCCCATTTTCGTTTTAATGGTTATCGATCATCCAGACGGCGGCTTCTAAGCGCGAGCTGACATTCAACTTCTTTAAGAGATTTTTGACATGGACTTTTACCGTCGAGTCGGTGATTTTCAGTTGATGAGCAATGAGTTTATTACTCATGCCTTTGGATATCAGCGATAAGATTTCAAGTTCTCGATTGGTGAGGGTTTTTAGTGGGCTTTCTTGCGCGTGCTTTTTTGGTTTACTGCTCGATTGAAGAAGGACTTTGGTCAGTCGATCAGACAAGGCGAGTTGTCCCAATACCGCTTGTTTTATATTAGATACGATGTCTTCCGGCTCCATGTCTTTTAACAGGTAACCATCTGCACCGCTTGATATGGCATTGAGAACATCATCTTCGTTGTCAGATACGGTTAGCATCACAACACGGGAAGTGACGCCTTTTTCTCTCATTTGTCGGACGGTTTCTAATCCGTCTATTCCTTGCATGTTTAGATCAAGAATGATTAGGTCCGGGTCGTGCTGAACCGCACCTTCAACGGCATCTGTACCGTTGTTGTACTCACAAATTACTTGCAAGCCTTCCTCTAGGGCAATCAGTTGTCGTAAGCCACTGCGAAATAGTGGGTGGTCGTCGACCAACATTATAGTTGCTTCTTCTAAGCTCACCGTTAACTCCTTTAACGCTTCTTAGTACTTTATCATCATGATTTAGAGTCACTAAATCTACAATTATTTTTCGCGCCGGAAAAATATTCCCTTACCTGTAGCGTCTAATTGGGTGTTAAGCGCAGTAAAAGCAGCCCTTCAATGACTGCAACGGAACAAGCGATCAAAGCAAAGGACTTCCAAAATAAAATCGGGTTACGTTTCAGTAGCGGTTTGTTGCTTACCCCGTTTAATAGTTGGGTATTCGGGGTAAACAGGTCTGCAACGAAGTCTCCAAGTGCCTTATAACGGTTGTTGGGGAATTCTGATGTTGCCTTTTTAAATGCGAGGTCAACCCAAAGCGGGACATCTTCGCGATATTCTTTAATGGTATGATATTGCCATTTGACATGTCTGGCTTGCTGCAACGTTTGCTGAGAATGTTCTTTATACGGGAGATGCCCAGTGAGCATTTCGTAGCCAATTATACCGATGGAAAACAGATCAGAGAGTGTACTCGCTTGCCCGGTATTAATGTACTCAGGCGCGGTATAATTAACGGAGCCAAGTGGGAAGGTGACGTTTTCTTCCGTTTGCATTTCGCTGAGGCCTTTCACTTCAACGGCACCAAAGTCGATGATTTTCACTTCCTGATTTTTCGTGATCATAATATTTTCGGGTTTAAGATCACGGTGAACCATGTCTGCACGCTGGAAAACCCGTACTGCTTTTACGATGCCATCCAGTATCTCACGCACCGTATCGAGCTGTGGGCTGGGGTGATCATGCATCCATTGACGCAAAGTTATTCCTTCAATGTGTTCGCAGACTTGATAGAGAAATTTTGAGTGCCTTGGCCTTGGAAACATTTTCATTACGCGCGGACTGTCCAGTTGAGTCGCTATCCAATATTCATTGGCAAACCGCTTTAGCGTCTCAGGGTCATCACTGTAATTCAGTGATGGTGCTTTAATAATGACATTGCCGCCTTTTTGTTTATCTAAAGCGAGATAAACGTGACTGCGTGATCCTTCGTATAGGGTTTTTAGTATTTCAAAATGATCCAGGTTCTGACCTTGTTTTAATGCTGGTGGAATGTTGTTGGCGAGTAAGGCTGTTTGATGTTCAATTAAGTTAAAGCTTGGTAATTCAACCACTTTCAATACGATACAGCTTGTATTGTCAGTGCTTCCTTTTAATAATGCCGTGTCGCATAGGTCTTGAGCCAGCTCGTCGCAAGAGTCTATGGTGTTAACTCGACGTTTGATTTCATCATGCGTTAAGGTCTCATGCACGCCGTCTGTGGTTAAAATTAATTTATCGTTTTCTTCGAGTGACAATGTCTGAAAATCAATCTCGACTTTTTCATCCATACCAAGGGCCCGAGTCAGATAACTCTGGTGGCCAAAATTAGTGCGCTGATGATCGCGGGTTAGAAGAGTGAGGTTGTTGTCTCTATAAAGATAAACTCTGCTATCACCAACATGAAAGATATGACAGGTATTGGATTTAATCACAATGGTGCTGAAAGTCGTCACCATACCGTTATGGTAAAGATGATCTTTGCCCTGAGTATAAAGCCAGCTGTTTAAACTGGTGAGTAATTCACTGACGGAGCGCTTAATGCTCCAACTTGATGGAGTAGCATAGTAGTCCGTCACAAATTGAGTGGTAGCAGTCTGGCTGGCTTGTTGAGCCTGGTTACTGCAACTCACACCATCCGCGATACAAGCCACAACCCCTTTGTAAGCGAGTTCATCGCGAGTGTTGGGGTATTTGACGATAAAAGCGTCTTGGTTTTCTGCTCTTTTACCGGTTAAAGAGCACCCAGAAAATTCGATATGTTGCTTCTCTTGAGCTGACTTTTCTTGAACTAACATTGGGTCTTCCCTGCCGCATTTCCCAGAATAAAAAGGAACAAGAACAAAAGCTCAACCATCGATGGTCGAGCTTTTGAACGATATTGAAACAGTAACAACCTAGTGCATATAAGTTAGTAAAGCTCAATATCTCCCGATAAACCTTATTTATATCAAACTTATTTATAAAACCCTTCTCTCTATAAACTTTAGCTAGATACGTCGATAAGTGTCACACTGCCATCTTCGTTAACTTCTGCAATTTTACCTGATGGCTCTTCCATAAACAGCAGAGCAACGAAACCAACGACTGCCGTCGCTGCGATTACGTAGAAGAACGTTTGGTAAGATACGAAAGATAAAATAGTCAGGTAAGTCACTGCGCCAACATTACCGTAAGCTCCTGTCATCCCCGCAATCTGTCCAGTCATGCGACGCTTGATAAGAGGAACGGTTGCAAATACAGCCCCTTCGCCTGCTTGAACAAAGAATGAACATGCCATTGCAGCGGCTACTGCTACCCATACTGGCCAACTTTCGTTTACTTGTCCCATCAGGAAGTAACCCACAGCAAGACCAGCCGTTAGGATGAGTAGTGTTAGCTTACGGCCAAACTTATCTGAAATTAAACCACCGCCAGGACGAGACATCAGGTTCATGAAGGCGTAAGCCGAAGCTACCATACCTGCGACGACAGGGGACAATTCAAAGGTTTCTGAAAAGAACAGTGGCAACATTGAAATCACGGCGAGCTCAGAGCCAAACGTTGCAAAGTACAGAACGTTAAGAACCGCAACTTGTTTGAATTTGTACTGATGAATAGGTTCTACTGGCTTTGTGAAAATCGTTTTGTTGACTTTCCAAACCTGATTCGCGTCGATAATGTAAAGCACCACGAGTCCCGCGTAGATTGCGTTTACCATCCAATGGTCGAGCATGTTGATGTTGCTAGGAGATAATTTCCACGCAAGCAGTGCAAGTACGGCGTACATAGGCACTTTCATCGCCAGTAGGAAAAAGAAATCGCCTTTCGATGTCACTTCCATCGCTGACAAGTGTTTTGGTCGGAAATAGGTGGCTCCCTTTGGCGTATCTGATACGTTTTTGTAAAAAATAACCGAGAATAGAAGGCTCATCACACCCGTTAGAGCGGTAGCGTAGCGCCATCCGTCGTCACCGCCGAAGACTAATGCTAGCGTTGGTAGGGTAAATGCTGCTGCGGCCGAACCGAAGTTACCCCAGCCACCGTAAATGCCTTCTGCAGTACCAAGTTGGTTGTGTGGGAACCATTCAGACACCAGACGAATGCCGATAACAAAGCCAGCACCGATAAAGCCAAGTAGGAAACGAGCGATAGCGGCCTGAATAAATGAGTCTGCAAAGGCGAACATAAAACATGGAATGGAGCAGACGGCTAGCAATGCTGAATAGACAATGCGAGGTCCAAAACGGTCGGTAAACATGCCGATGAGTACGCGAGCGGGTATGGTCAGCGCAACGTTTAAAATTAACAGGGTTTTTATTTCCTGAGTGGATAGACCAAGTGTTTCTTTGACCATTTGTAGCAATGGTGCAAAGTTGAACCAGACAACAAAAGTAATAAAAAATGCCATCCAGCTTAAGTGGAGGATCTTCATTTTTCCTGTAAAGGAAAAGAGTGTAAATTTAGAGCTTTCCATGTTCATTATTCCTTTTAAAAGTTTTCTCAGCGTCATTGCCTTGTTAAGGCAATGACCTGGTGCTTTTACTGATACTGCTCGTTACTGTCTTATCTCAATGATGCCGTTGTTGTTTCTTACTTCATAAATCGGCACGTTATATTCTGGGTTTTCAATGCATTGCCCTGTTTCTAGGCAAAAATGCTGTTTATATAACGGTGATGACACACACAATGTTTCGTCTATGCAGCCAACAATGCCTCTCGATAAAATATTGGCTTTACCGATTGGGTCGTAGTTAGAAATGGCATGCAAAGAGTTAGTGCGCTGACTGAAAAACACCGCGATTTGTTTTTCTTCTACTTTGGCGCAGACACCAGTGTTGGGTGCGATTACCGATGATTCACAGATTGATATCCAGTTACTCATATCGATTCTCCTAAAAATTAAATATCCAGATTGGTATCAGTTAACTTCGACCACTTCGATAGCAAGCTCTTCTGCTGTGTTTTTCGGGAACTTCTGTTCTCTTACTTTGACGAACTGAAGTGATTCATCACGATCAGGACTGTTGATAAAGTGGCTGAATCGACGCAGCTTTTCAGGGGATTCCAATGTGGTCTTCCACTCACACTGGTAATTTGCCAGGCTCTCTTGCATCGATCTTTCCAGTTCTTCGGCTAGCCCGAGCTTATCCTCAATAACCACTTCTTTGAGGTAATCAAGGCCACCTTCAAGGTTCTCAAGCCATACAGAGGTACGCTGCAATCTGTCTGCTGTGCGGATGTAGAACATAAGCACTCGGTCGACGTATTTAATCAAGGTTTCATCGTCGAGGTCGGTTGCGAGTAAATCAGCGTGGCGTGGGCGCATACCGCCGTTACCACACACGTAGAGGTTCCATCCTTTGTCTGTCGCTATCACGCCAATATCTTTTGACTGAGCTTCTGCACATTCACGAGTACAACCGGATACCGCAAACTTAAGCTTGTGAGGGGAGCGAAGGCCTTTGTAGCGATTTTCTAAATCGATAGCGAAACCGACGCTATTGCCAACGCCGTATCGACACCAGGTGCTACCCACGCAGGACTTAACGGTACGAACCGATTTACCATAGGCGTGGCCAGTTTCGAAGCCTGCATCAACTAAGCGTTGCCATATTGCTGGAAGGTCATTGAGTTGAGCGCCAAACAGGTCAATTCGTTGTCCTCCGGTGACTTTGGTATAAAGATCGAAATCACGCGCGACTTCACCAATAACGATGAGTTTTTCTGGTGTGATTTCGCCCCCGGCGACGCGTGGTACAACAGAGTAGGT
This sequence comes from Vibrio sp. STUT-A11, assembly GCF_026000435.1. Lineage (NCBI taxonomy): Bacteria > Pseudomonadati > Pseudomonadota > Gammaproteobacteria > Vibrionales > Vibrionaceae > Vibrio > Vibrio sp. STUT-A11. Next base: position 1,190,529 of record NZ_AP026764.1, read on the forward strand.
ACCATCTTTCTGCATGTTACCCAGGTAGATATCGTTGGTATCCTGAAGCTCGATATGTTCATCCTGCAAGATGTAATCATTCCAATAGGAGGCTAGGATAGAACCCGCCGTCGGTTTACACACTTCACAACCCAGCCCTTGACCGTATTTTTCTAACAGTTCATCGAACGTTCTGATTTTGTTTACACGGATAAGATCACTGAGTTCCTGACGTGAATACGCAAAGTGCTGGCAAATATCGTTATTGACTTCAACGCCCAGTTTTTCTAATTCACTGTCGAGCACCTGTTTAGCCAACGCGCTACAGCCGCCACAACCCGTTGATGCGTTAGTGGTTTCTTTTAATGCGGCCATTGTGGTGCAGCCAGAAGCCACGGCTTGTTTAATTGAACCTTTCGTGACATCGAAGCACGAGCAGATGACTGCGCTGTCTGGCAATGCTTCAATGCCGAGCCCGGCTGATTCATCTTCAGCCACGTTAGGCAGGATTAATACCGATGGGTTCTCAGGTAGCGGAAGATCGTTTTGGCGAATCTGTAATAGGTTGCCATAGGCATCTGCATCACCCACTAATACCGCACCAACAATTTTTTTCTTGTCTTCAGAGACAATCAGGCGCTTATAGACTTGTTCAATCTCGTCTTTGTAAGTGTAAGACAACGCACCAGCCGTTTGGCCATGAACTTCGCCAATGCTTGCAACGTCAACACCCATTAATTTCAGTTTGGTGCTCATATCGGCACCTGTAAATTGTGCCGCCTGCTCTGAGCCAAGAATGTGTTGAGCCGCCACTTTCGCCATTTGGTAGCCCGGTGCCACTAGACCGAAGATACGTTGTTCCCACAATGCGCACTCACCAATCGCATAGATATCTTCATAGTTGGTTTGGCAGTGATTGTTGATCACAATACCGCCACGCTCTCCAATGTCTATGCTGCTATTACGAGCCAGTTCATCTTGTGGGCGAATGCCTGCTGAAAAGACGATCATGTCAGTATCAATATGAGTGCCATCAGCGAAGTTCATTCTGTAGCGGCATTCATTTCCATCGATGATTTCTGTGGTCGCTTTTTCTGTATGAACGGTAACACCCAGTGCTTCAATCTTACGGCGAAGTAAATCACCGCCATCTTGGTCTAATTGAACCGCCATAAGACGAGGCGCAAACTCGACAACATGAGTTTCTAGCCCTAGGTTTTTGATCGCATTGGCTGCCTCTAAGCCCAAAAGCCCGCCACCAATCACTACGCCAACTTTGCTCTCTTTACTTGAGCGCTCTATCTCGTCCAGATCTTCGATGGTTCTGTAGACATGGCAGAATTCTTTCTCATTACCAGGAATCGGTGGGACAAACGGGTATGAGCCAGTAGCAAGAACCAATTTGTCATAGTTCTCAACACGACCTGAAGAGGTAACAATCTCTTTAGCGTCCGGGTTGACGGTGCTTACTTTTTCATTCAGCAAATATTTTATGCCGTTTGACTGATAGTAACCTTCGCTGGTTAACGAAAGATCGTCGACAGTTTTACCCGTAAAGTAAGAGGTCAATTGAACACGGTCATAAGCCAGGCGAGGCTCTTCAGAAAACGTTATTACTTCAACATTCTCTTGTTCAGACTGGATTAAAGTGTCGATAAACTTATGGCCAACCATTCCGTTACCGACCACTATGATTTTTTGCTTGCTCATAATCTCATTTCCTTTAGTGATTCTGACTTTCCATGGCCGTGTAATCAGGCGCTTTTGAGTAAACGTGACTCGGAAAGTGCTTCCGTATTTTTGTTATTAAGCTGCTGTAACCAGTCCATTTGGTTAGCCACAGAGACAACGTTACCGATGACGATTAATGCTGGAGACTTTATTGAGTGACGCGAGATCAATTCGGAAAGCTCGGATAGCTGACCTACGATTGTTCTTTGCTGTGGCGTACAACCATTTTCAATAATTGCCACGGGCTTATCTGTGTTCATACCTGAACTGATCAACTGCTCTTGTATAAGTGGTGCTTTGGTCAAACCCATATAAATGACCAGCGTTTGGTTGAGTTGAGCCAATGCATTCCAGTTGATCTCAAGCTTCTTATCGGCGTGCGCGGTGATGAATGTGCACCCCTGAGCTAAACCGCGGTGGGTGAGTGGGATATTGGAGTACGTGGAACATCCGGATGCGGCTGTAATACCTGGAACAACGTTGACACTGATGCCTAATTTAGTCAGGAACAGCATTTCTTCTCCGCCACGTCCGAAAACGAATGAGTCTCCACCTTTAACACGACATACGTTCTTTGCATCCAAAGCAAAATTCGCAATCAGTTGGTTTATCTCTTCTTGTTTATAGCTGTGACAACCTTTTGCTTTGCCGACATAGACGAGCTTGCAATGATCAGGAAACAAAGCACGCACATCTTCACTGACTAAGTTGTCATATACGATGACATCGGCACGCTCAATGGCTTTAATTGCTTTAACGGTAAGTAGGTCAGGATCGCCAGGACCAGCACCTACCAGTGATACGCTTCCAATTACTGAATCTTGTGTATTCATCATCATTGCCTCGAATGTGATTTTGCTAGTTGTATCTCACAAAGCAATATGAGTGCCATCATGATTTATTTTTTGAAAAAATACATAAATATATTTAAATACAGATACTTAGTGTCTGTGTCGCTTATGTTAGGTGGAATGTATAGGAAAGAGAGGCTAATACCAAAAGTGGTAGACGAAGGTGGTAAATGGTCAACGTTGCATCAAAATAGGTAAATATACACAAAAGGTGGTAGTTTTAAGGGGGGGGTCAGTCTACCACTTTAGGGTTAGTTGCTTTTTTAAAGTACTGAAAAATAACAATAATAAACCTAAAATAACAAAATAATGGTGATTGGAATGAATTTTGCTGGTTAGTTCTTAAAAATAAAGTTGGAGACTGGTGGGTATGAGCGAAGGATGGATCAAATCAACGTGTGCTTATTGTGGCGTAGGGTGTGGAATTGAAGCCAGACCAATGTCGAATGGACGATTAGAAGTTCGTGGCGACAAAGAGCACCCCGCAAATTTCGGTAAGTTATGTACTAAAGGTATTGCTTTAGGAGACACTGTTATCCATGACGGCCGCTTATTGACACCAAAACTTAGATCAGACGCTGGTGAATGGTGTGACACCGAGTGGGACGAGGCGCTATCTCGCGTGGCAAAAGGTTTCGCTGATACGGTCGCAAAATATGGTCCGGACTCTGTCGCATTTTATGTCTCGGGACAGCTCCTGACAGAAGATTACTATGTGGCGAATAAACTGATCAAAGGCTTTCTCGGTACCGCGAATATCGACAGTAACTCGCGCTTATGTATGGCTTCCAGCGTTGTTGGACACAAACGCGCTTTCGGGATGGATACGGTTCCGGTCTGCTATGAGGATCTTGAGAAAACGGATTTGGTGATCTTGGTTGGTTCTAACCTGGCCTGGTGTCATCCGGTACTATTTCAGCGCTTAAGAGCCGCTAAGCAAACAAACGCTAATCTAAAAGTTATTGTCATCGATCCACGTCGAAATGAATCCTGTGAAATTGCGGACCTTCACTTAGCGATTAATCCGGGTTCGGATGTCTCACTATTTAATGGTTTATTGGTGCATCTCGGTGAACATAATAAGATGGATCATTCATTTATTGGTTCATCGACAAATGGCTTTAGTGATGCCTACCAGTCAGCGTTAAATGATGCCGATGTGAGTGAGACTACTGGTATTGATATGGCTTCGCTACAGCAATTTTATGAATATTTTGCTCAAACAGAAAAAGTCATCACGGTATATTCCCAGGGGGTGAATCAGTCCTCTCAGGGCTCCGACAAAGTAAATAGCATTATTAATTGCCACTTAGCGACAGGAAAGATAGGTAAAGAAGGTGCTGGTCCATTTTCTGTTACAGGACAGCCCAATGCGATGGGCGGCCGGGAAGTTGGTGCTCTGGCGAACACGCTAACCGCACATATGGAGTTCAATCATCCTGATGATATTGAGAACCTTGAAGCCTTCTGGCAAACCGACACTTTAGCGAAGAAGCCAGGATTAAAAGCCATTGATATGTTTGATGCCATTCATCGCGGTGAGATTAAAGCGGTATGGATCATGGCGACAAACCCGATTGTAAGCCTTCCTGATAGCGACAAAATTAAACAAGCTTTGGAAAACTGTCCTTTGGTGGTGGTTTCCGACTGTATTGAGAACACGGCTACAACTGCTTATGCGGACATTTTATTACCAGCGCAAGGCTGGAGCGAAAAATCGGGCACCGTGACAAACTCTGAACGTCGTATCTCTCGTCAACGTCGACTTCTGGCTAGTCCGGGTATGGCTAAACCGGATTGGTGGATTATTTCTCAAGTGGCACAAAGAATCGGCTTTAAAGACGCATTTGATTACCTACATGAAGGAGAAATATTCAGAGAGTATGCCCAACTGACAACAGTAGGTAACCCAGGCCAGGGAAATGAAAAGGCCAAACAAAGAGACCTGAATTTGACTGGACTTACTGAAATCACTGACTCTGAGTATCACTCGTTGTCTCCACAGCAGTGGCCTGTTGTGCAGAAACAACAGGAGGTTGTCCATCAGAGAATGTTTGCAGATGGTCGTTACTTTACAGACGACCACCGCGCCAACTTTATTGCGGTAAAACATCTGCCACCGCAAGCAACAACAAGCAAAGCTTTCCCGTTAGTACTGAATACCGGCAGAAGTCGGGATCATTGGCATACCATGACCCGAACGGGGTTATCGACTCGTTTGGCAGAGCATGCCAGTGAGCCGTACGTATTGATTCATCCCAAAACGGCGATGCAATATGGCATTTGTGACGGTGAGATGGTCACTGTGTTCAATTCGCACGGTGAGTGCGTCGTTAAGGCTATGATTTGTGATTCGATGAAGACAGGTGAACTTTTTGTCCCTATTCACTGGAATGAAATTACCGGTCCGTTAAGTAAGCCTTGTGCTTTGGTTGATGCCCGTACGGATAACTTATCAGGCCAACCAGAATTTAAATATACCCCTGTTGATATCAAGCCTTATGATTTCCAGACCTGCGCCACTGTGCTGGTGAGTGAGGCGATTGCTTTTGATAATGTCGGCTATGTCGCCAGACAAAAAGTGGAGGGTGGCTACCTGTATCGAATCCGTACACCAATGGAGATGACGGAACTTCAGCAAAAAATAGAGTCATTGTTAACGCATATTCGACCGATAGATAAGCAGATATCCAGAGATGATCCATTAATAAAAGGGATGATCACCGTAATAGAGAAGAAAGTCGCCTCTTTATATAAGCTAACCAAAGATGAGCCAAGCTCACATGAAGTCCAAGCGTTGAGTGAGTTATTCACCAAGAGTGTCGACGATGATTTTTCTCTGCATGCTTTAATGGGGAACTAGCCAAAACCCCGCCCCAACGGTCGCCCCAAGGGTAACATTCGACTTTTCGTTACCCTTTACTCCTTCTTATGCCAACCCATTCAATCACGACCAACAAACCTTGTACTAAAACCAACAATGTCAGTTGTTTGTTTTCAGTAATACAATGATGGTCTCGTATAAGTCATTGAAATGTATAAAGTTTGGTTGTTGGTATGCATTTCGCAATATCTGTCATGAGTCTAAATTAAAAAGGAGATAGACCATGGCAATTCGTCAATGTGCAATTTACGGAAAAGGCGGTATCGGCAAGTCCACTACCACTCAAAACTTAGTGGCGGCTCTAGCTGAAGCTGGTCAAAAAGTAATGATCATCGGTTGTGACCCAAAAGCGGATTCAACTCGTCTTATCCTACACACTAAGATGCAAAACACCATCATGGAAATGGCAGCGGAAGCCGGTACTGTTGAAGACATCGAACTAGAAGATGTACTACTGACTGGTTATGGTGACGTTAAATGTGTTGAGTCAGGTGGTCCAGAGCCAGGCGTTGGTTGTGCAGGTCGTGGTGTAATCACAGCGATCAACTTCCTGGAAGAAGAAGGTGCATATGAAGATGACCTAGACTTCGTATTTTACGATGTTCTTGGTGACGTTGTGTGTGGTGGTTTCGCGATGCCAATTCGTGAAAACAAAGCACAAGAAATCTACATCGTTGTTTCAGGTGAAATGATGGCGATGTACGCGGCGAACAACATCTCTAAAGGTATCTGTAAGTACGCTGCAACCGGTAGTGTTCGTCTTGCCGGTCTTATCTGTAACTCTCGTAACACTGACCGTGAGGATGAGTTAATCAAGGCTCTAGCCGCTAAGATCGGTACTCAAATGATCCACTTCGTCCCTCGTGACAATATCGTACAGCGTGCAGAAATCCGTCGTATGACCGTTATTGAATACGATCCCCACTGTAACCAGGCTGACGAATACCGCACGCTAGCTAAGAAGGTTATTGAGAACGAAATGTTCGTGATTCCTGAGCCATGTACCATGGATGAGTTGGAAGACCTACTAATGGAATTCGGCATCATGGAAGTGGAAGACGAGTCTATCGTTGGTAAAACTGCGGCTGAGTTGGCGTAAGCGACTGATTTAGCTTGAATGTTTATTAAGCCTAAATGAGCTTTAAATGGATTTGGAGACAGATTATGTCGATGAATAATGAACAAAAGCAGGCGCTGATAGACGAGGTATTGGAAGTCTACCCTGAGAAAGCGCGTGAAGACCGTGAGAAACATGTTGCGGTTAGTGATTCTAAATCAGAAGGGACTTGTATCACGTCAAACCGTAAAACGGTTCCCGGTGTAATGACTGTGCGTGGCTGTGCTTACGCAGGTTCTAAAGGGGTAGTTTGGGGACCTGTCAAAGATATGATTCATATCTCTCATGGCCCGGTAGGTTGTGGTCAGTACTCTCGTGCTGGTCGTCGTAACTACTATTCAGGTACGACTGGTGTTGATTCATTTGGTACGCTGAATGTCACAACTGACTTCCAGGAACGTGACATCGTTTTTGGTGGAGACAAAAAACTTTCAGCTGCAATTGATGAACTTGAGCAACTGTTCCCGCTATCAAAAGGCATCTCTATTCAGTCAGAATGTCCGGTTGGTCTTATCGGTGATGACATCGAAGCGGTAGCAAAAGTAAAAGGCGCAGAAATCGGTAAAACCATCGTCCCTGTACGTTGTGAAGGTTTCCGTGGTGTATCTCAGTCTCTGGGTCACCATATCGCCAACGATACTATTCGTGATTACGTTCTCGATGCAACTGAAGGTGAAGAGAAAATCGAATCAACCCCTTATGATGTAGCCATTATTGGTGACTACAATATCGGTGGTGACGCTTGGTCTTCTCGTATCATCCTTGAAGATATGGGTCTACGTGTTGTTGCTCAATGGTCTGGTGACGGTACGCTACCAGAAATGAAAAACACACCAAAAGTGGCATTGAACCTGGTTCACTGTTACCGCTCTATGAACTACATCGTTCGTTACATGGAAGAGAAACAGGGTATTCCATGGATTGAATACAACCTGTTTGGTCCAACCAAGATCGAAGAGTCAATGCGTAAGATTGCGGCATTCTTTGATGACAAGATCCAGAAGCAAACTGAAGAAGTGATTGCTCGCTACCGTGAGCAATGGCAAGCGGTTATCGACAAGTATCGCCCTCGTCTCGAAGGTAAGTCAGTGATGCTTTACGTCGGTGGTCTGCGCCCTCGTCACATCATCGGTGCGTATGAAGACTTAGGTATGGAAATCACTGGTGCAGGTTATGAGTTCGCTCACAACGATGACTACGTGAAGACGACGCCGGAAGTGAAGGATTCCACGCTGCTATTCGATGATGCAAGTGCATACGAACTGGAAGAATACGTTAAAGCGCTGAAACCAGACCTTGTTGGTTCAGGTGTTAAAGAGAAATATGTATTCCAAAAAATGGGCTTCCCATTCCGTCAAATGCACAGCTGGGATTACTCAGGTCCTTACCACGGTGTTGATGGCTTCGCTATTTTCGCCCGCGATATGGATTTGACTATCAACAACCCTTGCTGGAACAAGATGAAAGCACCTTGGTTGGAAGAAGCATCAGAAGAAGCGCTAGCGAAAACTGCTTAATGTGAGTTGGAAAGGATTTCCAATTAATGTAACCCGAGCCGGAGTTCACAGATTAGTGGCACGGTAGGAGAATACTCATGACTCAAAAAGTTGAAGATATTAAAACTGGTTATGCTCTCTTTCAGCAACCAGAATATCAAGAGATGATGTCGAACAAACGCGCATCTTTTGAACAAGGCATTGATGCTGAGAAGGTTAGTGAAACCTTTGAATGGACAACAACCAAAGAATACCAAGAGATAAACTTTGCTCGTAAACACATCACGATTGACCCGGCAAAAGCTTGTCAGCCATTGGGTGCGGTACTGTGTTCTCTAGGTTTTGAGAAAACATTACCATACGTACACGGCTCTCAAGGTTGTGTTGCGTACTTCCGTAGTTATTTTAACCGTCACTTCAAAGAGCCAGTAGCGTGTGTGTCTGACTCAATGACAGAAGACGCGGCAGTATTTGGTGGTCAGGAAAACATGTTCCAGGGTTTGGAAAATGCGTTCGCGCTATACAGACCAGAAGTGGTAGCGGTTTCGACTACCTGTATGGCTGAGGTAATTGGTGATGACTTGAACGCGTTTATCAATAACGCGAAAGATAAAGGTCATATTCCAAAAGAGCTACCTACACCATTTGCACATACACCATCGTTTGTTGGTAGTCATGTGACGGGTTGGGACGGCATGTTTGAAGGCATGATGAAATACTTTACTGATCAAGAAAGTATTAATGTTGGCAGCAATGGCAAAATCAACATCGTACCTGGATTTGAAACTTACCTTGGTAACTATCGCGTCATTCATCGTATGTTGAAAGAAATGGACGTTGATTACTCTTTCCTATGTGATCCATCTGAAGTATTGGATACCCCTGCAGACGGTGAATACCGTATGTATGCTGGTGGTACTTCAATTGAAGAAATGAAAGATGCACCGAATGCTAAAACAACGTTCTTGCTTCAGCCTAATCAACTTGTGAAATCTAAAAAATACATCGAGGGTGTTTGGAAACACGAAGTTCCTGCAACGACAATCCCTATGGGGCTGGAGTGGACAGATGATTTCTTAATGAAAGTGTCTGAAGTCACTGGTCAACCGATTCCTGCTTCTTTGACTAAAGAGCGTGGTCGTCTTGTTGACATGATGACTGACTCGCACACTTGGTTGCACGGCGTGACGATTTCACTATACGGTGACCCAGATTACCTATTGGGTATGTGTAAGTTCCTAACCGAGCTTGGTTGTGAAATTAAGCATGTTCTTTGTAACAACGGTTCGAAGAAGTGGAAGAAAGAAATTGAAGCACAACTTGCAGAAACACCATACGGTGCCGATGCCGAAGTGTTCTTCAAACAAGACTTGTGGCACCTACGTTCACTAATGTTTACTGACAAACCCGATCTATTGATTGGTAACTCGTACGGTAAATTCATTGAGCGTGACACTAAAGCGAAAGGTCCTGAGTTTGAAGTACCACTAGTGCGCATTGGTTTCCCTATTTTCGACCGCCACCACTTACATCGCCAATCTACACTGGGCTATGAAGGTGCAATGTACGTCTTAACCACTTTGGTTAACGAAGTACTGGCTAAGCTGGATCGTGACACAAGCGACCTAGGCAAAACTGACCTTGGTTTTGACTTAGTTCGTTAATCTAAATGACCGGCGGTATTTACCGTCGGTCCTTTTTCAGCCTAAAACGAGGGAGTTGTTATGGCTAATGTAATGATTCAGTACAACGAAAATAACCAGTTGTCGCTTTATTTACCTAAGAAGGATTTGGAAGAGGTCATTACTTTCTTCGAATTTGATTCTGAAGATAAATGGGGTGGTGAAGTGCGCCTGGCAAATGGTGCTATTTATCATATTGATCCCATGACCAGAAAACCCAGATTACCAATCACGGTGAAAGCCAGAAGGTTACAAGCGGCGTAAGTTAAGGGGGAATATCATGATGGACACTACTATTTCTGACCAAGCAGCTTTTCGAGTTGCTTTAGCGTCTAAATCGCTACCGAATATCGACTTACGCTCTTTGTTAGGGCTATTGATCCAACATCTGGGTGAGCCGCTTACTGAAACTAAGTTAGTGGGTTTATCACCGAAAGCGTTTCGTTTAATGGTGAGCTCTCTTGGTTCTGGACCGACACGCAAAGATGTGTCGAGTGCTCTGGATGTGTTGTGCAATCCGGAAGTGAGCGATGTTTCAGCACCACAAGTTTCGGTACAAGCGCCGATTGCAGGACCAAAACTCAAAGTCGCTTTGACCTCGAATCAGGGCGAGGTGGTGAACGGCCATTATGGTTCTTGTTTACGTGTGTTGATTTATGAAGTCAGTGCCAAGGAGCATCAGTTGGTTGAAGTTCGTGACATGCCGACTGAGAAAAAAGGCGAACAACGTGCTATCGCGATGTTAGACAGAATTCGTGATTGCCACATGTTGTTCACCCTGTCTATTGGTGGCCCCGCTGCTGCGCGTGTCACTCGCGCCAATATTCATCCGATTAAAAAAATGACACCGATGTCAGCGGAAGAAGTTCTGAGTGATTTATCTAACGTAATTGCGACCAACCCACCGCCATGGATTAAACGTATTCTAGGCATTGACACTCCCGAGAGAATATTGGAGGAAGAGCTATGAGTAATTCTGCTACCGCTGAGCATGCTACCGGCATTGAACTGGCTAGTTTATCCGAGAGTATGCTGTCTACTATTGTTTCGCAGTTAGACAATGAATCCGATATTAGTCAGGACACCTTATCTCGCCTGCAATTCAGTTATCCTGATTTGCGTTTTACTCTCTGTTTTGAAGAAGAGATGGGCTCCCATGATGCGTACGTCGAAGCGAGTGGCTTTGATGTCCATTTGGTGTCTCATAGTACGTCTGGGTGCAGTTCTCTGACTCAGGAATTAGCTCAGAGTTCCGGCCTGGTGATTGCGCTTCACGATTAGTGAAGTGCTTTTTGTCAGTTTTACGACAATGTCAGCTTTTGTTTTTGTCAGTGCCTAATTTAATCAATGAGTTACGAGTGGAATGGCACTTGCAGCTAACTAAGTATTAAGTATCTCAATTTTAACTGTTGCAACTCAAGGAGAGCCGCATGAAGCGATCGGAGATCAAGTTACTGCAAGATGAACCCGCCTGTGAGCACAACAGCGGAGAAAAAAGTGGTTGTAGCCGACCAAAGCCTGGCGCAACGGCTGGAGGCTGTTGTTTTGATGGCGCACAGATAAGCTTACTACCAATAGCGGATGTGGGACATATCGTACATGGTCCAATTGGCTGTGCGGGAAACACCTGGAACAACCGCGGGACTCGTGCTCTGGGCAGCAACCTGTTTCGCTATGGATTTACCACTGATCTTAATGAGCAGGATGTCGTTATGGGACGTGCAGAGAAACGTCTGTTGCATGCGATAAAACAACTTATTAAACAACATCAACCACCTGCGGTTTTTGTTTATATGACCTGCGTTCCAGCCCTGGAAGGGAATGATATTGAAGCCATCTGTTCCCTTGCCACAGAGCGTTGGAAAATACCTGTGATTCCTGTCGATGCAGCGGGCTTTTATGGTAACAAAAACCTGGGTAACCGAATCGCCGGTAATGTGATGGTTGAGCGCGTGGTGGGCAGCGCCGAGCCGCCGGAAAAACCAAACATGCTTCATGATTCGACACGCCGAGTACACGATATCGTTCTTATCGGCGAATACAACATCGCCGGAGAATTTTGGCATGTATCGCCGTTATTTGAGCGTTTAGGGTTAAGAGTGTTGTGCTGTATGGCAGGTGATACTCAGTTCCATCAAATACAAACTATGCATCGTGCAGACGCTGCCATGGTCGTTTGTGCTCGCGCACAAGTAAATGTTGCACGAAAACTGGAAGAAAAATGGGGTATCCCCTGGTTTGAAGGGAGCTTCTACGGTATCGAAGATACGTCGAATTCACTGCGAGAGTTTGCCCGTTTACTGGGCGACCCCAAGCTGAGCGAAGAAGTAGAAATCTTGATTGCAGAAGAAGAAAGACGCATTCGCTCTGCTCTGGCACCTTACGCAGAAAAACTGAGTGGTAAGCGAGCGCTGCTTTATACCGGGGGCGTTAAATCCTGGTCAGTCGTGAGTGCCTTGCAAGAGCTGGGTATTGAGTGTGTTGCAACTGGCACCCGTAAATCGACCCAATCTGATAAAAATAAAATCCTGGAGATTATGGGCAAAGAGGCGTTAATGCTGGATGAAGGTGGCGCGACTTTGTTGCTTGAGACTTATCATCAACATCACGCTGATGTCATGATTGCCGGTGGGCGAAACATGTACACCGCATTAAAAGCTAAGTTGCCATTTCTGGATATCAACCAAGAGCGTGAACATGCCTATGCCGGGTATGAAGGAATGCTCACCTTAGCGCAAGAACTGTGCAGAACAATCGAAGCACCTATCTGGCAAGCCGTTCAAAGTCAGGCTCCCTGGATCGTCGAAGACGCAACATTCACTTCTACCATCATTGAAAAAGGAGCCTGATATGGTTACTCCAATCAAACAAAACTCACCACTGGTTACCCAGCCGTTAAAGACGAGTCCGGCAACGGGGGCAACCCTGGCAACCCTTGGTTTTGCGGGCTCGATACCTTTGATGCATGGCTCTCAAGGCTGCAGTGCGTTCACTAAGGTTTACCTTATTCAACACTTAAGAGAACCTATTCCCTTACAGAATACGGCAATTGATCAAGTTTCTGCCGTCATGGGGGGAGAGGGGAATGTCAGTGAAGCACTACAAGTGTTATGTGAAAAGCATTCCCCAGAATTGATCGTGCTCATGAGCACAGGGCTAACTGAAATGCAGGGGGCTGACCTGTACCATGCGATCACCAATTTTACACTGCAGCATCCGCAATACGCCGAAACTCGAATTGTCCCGGTGATGACTCCAGACTTTATCGGTTCAATGCAATCCGGTTATGCGCATACGGTTCGTAGTGTGGTGAAACAATTGGTGAGAGGACCAACAGGTCGTGCCAAACAGCGCACGCAAGTGAATATTCTCTGTACTATTGGCATGACTTCTGCGGATATTGAAACGATTAAACGCTACGTAGAAGCATTCGATCTGGACTCTGTTGTTGTTCCTGACTTATCGCTTTCATTAGATGGTCACTTAGGCGGTGAGGATTACAGTGCAACCAGCACGGGTGGCACCTCCGTGCTTGAAGTTGAGCTGATGGCCGACAGCGCGATCACGCTGGTATTCGGCGAATCTATGGACGATGTCGCGCGATGGCTTAAAGTGCGATTCGACATTGGGTATCGCCAATTTGGCATGGCGATGAATCTGGATGCAATCGACCCATTTATCATGACGTTATCTGAAATAAGTGGCCGTCCGGTTCCCGGATGGATAACACGTGAGCGCCAACGACTGCAGGATGCCTTGCTTGATGTGCATTTTCTGCTCAGTGGCGAGCAATACACCATCGCACTTGAACCTGATTTGGCGCAAGGTTACGTCGGTCTGTTGGCAATGGCTGGTGGCACTATTAGTCAGGTTGTTACGACACTAGATGTAGCGGGGTTACAAAACATGGAAGCGCAAGAGATCATTGTCGGTGATCTTTCGTGCATCGACCTTTCCAATCCTGAGCTCACCCTAGTGATTGGCAACAGCCATTGCGCAAACGTGTGCGAGTCGGTTGTCCCGGTTATGCGAGTCGGCTTCCCATGTTTTGATCAGTTTGGCAACATGGAGATGAAACAAATAGGCTATGAAGGTGCTCGTCAACGACTGTTCTCTCTCGCTAACTTATTACTTCGTAACCATAAAGACGAGGTAACACCCCACGTCAGTTACTATCGATTTAGTGCGGATGACGTAATGCCGACAACGGAGGTGTTATGAAGTCGACAAAAAGAAGGCTACACCTTCCACCGGAGCCAACCGAGGAGGACCTGCGCGTTAAAATAGCTTTTACCACTTCGGATCGACAAACGGTTGACCAACATTTTGGTTCCGCCAAAGGCGTGCTGATTTACGGTATCTACGAGTCGGAGTGGCACTTGATGGAAGCCATTGAATACAGCACTAGCGGCCCAGCACACGATAAATTACCCAGTCGCATCGCTGACTTATCAGGGTGTGCAGCGATCTTTTGCAATGCATGTGGCGCTTCCGCTATTCGACAATTGATTGAATATGATATCCAGCCAGTCAAAGTCAGTGAGGGGTGCGACATTCACTTCTTACTGACGGAAGTGATGTCAGAATTAGACAGTGCTCAGACTGGATGGCTCGCCAGAGCCCTTAAGAAAAATAAGCTGCCAGACGCCTCAGACACGCAAAAGAGGTTAACTCAGCTAATGGATGAAGATTGGTAAACGCTTAATACAAGGATGATTAATGTGAGTAATAAAATAAGCTATACCCGCGGTGGTGATCCATGGGTACCTCAATTTATTGAAGCAATTGATAAACAAAACTGCATCGGCTGTGGACGCTGCTTTAAAGTGTGTTCACGTGATGTGTTTGATCTGGTTGAGAACGACGACATTGATGAAGATGATGACTACTATGACGAAGATGAAGTCATGATGGTCATGACGCTTAAAAACGCCGAAGATTGTATTGGTTGTGAAGCGTGTTCAAAAGTGTGTCCGAAAAACTGCCAAACCTTTGCTGCGGCTTAGCAACGGATATCCTATTCCAATTAATCGGTCATCCTGAACAGCGACGAAGGAGTGTGATTCAGGATCTTCTTTGCGAGTGTACTGGCGCTGAAGGTGACAGCTCCGGTTCTGCGCTAAAAGTGAGTAGATTCCTGATGTCGCTATGGCTCCTCGGAATGACGTTGACTTTTAGATTTGACTCACCGCTTGGGCTTAATTTCTAATAAGGGTGAGGTCTCATCCTTTTTAGTCAATCCTCTTTGTACCCTTGATGTTTCTTAGCTGACAATTTGTATTGTCACAATCCCTACAAACAGTGCGACAATTTTGTCGTGGTTATTTCAATGCCATATAAAGCATATGCTTTTATCTATATAAGTCAAAAGGTTACGATTTTTTGTGATCTTGGTCGGCTTATTGCAACAGTAACAACATCGAAAGAATCGAAAGAAATTCAACCAAGGAGTGGCTATGTGGGATTACTCAGACAAGGTGAAGGAACATTTCTTTCAACCTAAAAACGCAAAATTAGTTAGTGATGCTAATGCACGTGGAGATGTCGGTTCAATTAGTTGCGGAGACGCATTGAGTTTAACGCTTAAAGTAGAGCCGGGCAGTGAAGTGATCTTAGACGCAGGTTTTCAAACATTCGGCTGTGGCAGTGCCATTGCGTCTTCATCAGCGCTAACGGAAATGATCATTGGTAAATCACTGGATGAGGCGATGAGCATTACCAATAACGACATCGCGGAATATCTTGATGGGTTACCGCCAGAAAAAATGCACTGTTCCGTAATGGGTATGGAAGCATTACATGCGGCAGTTGCAAACTATCGTGGTGAGACTTTAGAAGATGATCATGAAGAAGGCGAGCTAATCTGTAAGTGCTTTGCTATCGATGATTTGATGATCAAACGTGTAGTGGAAGACAATAAGCTCACCACGCTTGAACAAGTGGTCAACTACACCAAAGCGGGTGGGGCTTGTACTTCTTGC
This sequence comes from Vibrio sp. STUT-A11, assembly GCF_026000435.1. Taxonomy (NCBI): domain Bacteria; kingdom Pseudomonadati; phylum Pseudomonadota; class Gammaproteobacteria; order Vibrionales; family Vibrionaceae; genus Vibrio; species Vibrio sp. STUT-A11. Next base: position 1,206,250 of record NZ_AP026764.1, read on the forward strand.
CACGAGAAAATTGAGTGGGTTTTGGAAGACTGCCTCAAAGAGATGGCGGAAAAAGGGCTCATTATAGACGTGGCGAAAAGCCGTTATGAGCCAGACGAAGCGATCGTTGCGACTGTTGAGTCGATCATTGAACAGGTTCGCCCTTCGGTACAAGCGGATGGTGGTGATGTACGCCTGTTAGATATTGAAGACAACATTGTTTTTGTCGAGATGAGCGGTGCGTGTGTCGGTTGTGGCTTATCTGGCCTGACACTGGCAAATCTGGAACAAAAAATTACCCAAGCCTTGGGTGACACTTATACGGTGTTCCCAGTACAAGAAACTCCATCGAACACGATTAAAAAGGAAGGCTCTTATGACGTTTAACGCTAAATTAAGCAGTGATAAGCTGGTTTACCTTGATAATAATGCGACAACGCGCATTGATCCTAAAGCTCTGGAAGTGATGTTACCGTATTTAGACACCTATTATGGTAATCCTTCTTCGATTCATCGCCTGGGCGCTGTCGTCGGCCATGCGATGGAGACTGCTCGCGAACAAGTTCAACAGTTAATTGGTGCGGAGCATGCAAGCGAAGTGATCTTTACCTCTTGCGCGACCGAAGCCACATCAACGGCTATTTTGTCTGCGGTTGAAGCTTACCCAGACAAGAAAGAGATCATCACTACACAAGTCGAACATCCGGCGACACTGCAACTTTGCCAGACATTGGATCGCAAAGGCTACACCATTCACTGGATTGGTGTAGATAAAAAAGGTCGTCTCGACATGACAGCCCTGAAAGCAGCTTTAAGTCGTAATGTGGCGATAATTTCTATCATGTGGGCGAATAATGAAACCGGTACGATATTCCCCGTAGAACAAGTCGCACAGCTAGCGAAACGCTATGGTGTCGTCGTACATGTCGATGCAGTACAGATGGTCGGAAAATGCCCGGTTAATGTTCAAAGCTGTCCTATCGACATGTTGTCTATTTCTGGTCACAAGTTCCATGCACCTAAAGGGGTTGGTGCGCTGTATGTAAAACGCGGCACTAAGTTTCGTCCGTTACTGCGTGGTGGCCACCAAGAACGTGGGAGACGTGCAGGCACAGAGAACGCGGCTTCCGTAATTGCGATGGGCAAAGCGGCTGAACTGGCTTACATTGCACTGGAAACAGACACATCACGTATTCAAATGCTCCGCGATCGTCTTGAGCAAGGGCTGTTAGCACGTATTCCAAGTTGCTTCGTGACGGGTTTCCCTAAGAGACGTGTTCCGAATACGACCAACATCGCAGTGGAATATATTGAAGGTGAGGCACTGCTGTTAATGATGAATCAGGTCGGAATTGCCGCATCGTCGGGTTCTGCTTGTACATCTGGCTCATTAGAACCTTCGCATGTCATGAAAGCAATGCAGATTCCATTTACTGCTGCACACGGCACGTTACGTTTTTCATTGTCGCGATTTACCACCGATGAAGATATCGATCATGTGCTCGAGCATTTGCCTCCAATCGTAGAGCGACTGCGTGAAATGTCACCGTACTGGAATACGGAAACTCAACAAGGAAGTGCCACGGAATTTATTCCTGTATACGGCTAGGAGTATGGCGATGGACAAGGATGTACAGCCAGCAAGCGTCATTATCAATGACACAACCTTGCGTGATGGTGAACAAAGCCCAGGAGTGGGCTTTACCACCGAAGAAAAGGTAAAGATCGCGTCGTTACTTGAAGCGGCCGGAGTACCAGAGCTTGAAGTGGGCATTCCCGCGATGGGAGAGCAAGAGCGGGAAACCATTAAAGCGATTACCAGTAGTTTGCATCAGGCAGAGACGATGGGATGGTGCCGCATGTTGGCGGAAGATGTTCAGTGTGCTGGCAACCTCGGACTTGATTGGCTCGATCTCTCAATTCCTGTTTCGCATCAACAAATTAAACATAAGCTGAATAAAACTTTGGACGATGTTTTGAATGGTTGTGAGCGCGTTATTCAACAAGCGCTTGAGAGCGGAATGCAGGTCTGTGTAGGGATGGAGGATGCCTCTCGCGCCGATCATGATGTGCTATGCCGGGTGCTCGAAGTGGTCGAGTCTTTTGGCGCGAGTCGAGTTCGGTTCGCTGACACACTCGGTATTCTGGACCCATTTTCGACTTACCAGATCATCTCCGAGGTGCGAGCAACAACGGGCCTGCAGATTGAAATGCATGCGCACAACGATTTGGGAATGGCGACAGCAAACTCTCTGGCGGCGATACGTGCTGGAGCGAACTCTGTCAATACCACAGTTAATGGGCTTGGCGAGCGTGCGGGTAATGCGGCACTAGAGGAAATTACCGTTGCCCTGAATGTGCTGAAACAAGCGGAAACCGGCGTTGATTTATTAAAACTTGATGGCTTATGTCGTTACGTGCAAGTCGTATCTGGACGACAGCCTGCGCCACAAAAAGCGATAGTTGGTGAATGTGTTTTTACCCATGAATCGGGTATCCATGTCGATGGTTTACTTAAAGACATCAATAACTATCAGGGGGTTGCACCTGACTTAGTAGGGCGTTCCCATCAAATGGTGTTGGGTAAGCACTCTGGTATTCAGGCGATTGAGTCAATCTATGGGGGAATGGGCATTCGACTGACTAGAGCACAGTGTGAATTGATAAAAGCTCAGCTGGTTTACTGGTCAGAAACCTATAAATGCGTCCCAACTCCTCAGCAGTTAAGAAGTTTTACATCAATGTTACACACGGCTTAGCCTCGACATCTTAGGAGTGAATGATATGGACATCACCGAACAAAGCACTCTCGTTGAAGATCTTGAGCAACTTGAGAGTGTAGAGGACTTTTTAGACTATTTCGCGATTGAATACAGTAGCCAGGTTGTGCAAAGCAAGCACATTCCCCTGTTAAGGCTATGCCGACAGTTATTAACGGCGAAAAAGGCGACGGATAGTTACGATGATTATCGAGATGCACTATCGACAGCCTATGGACAAATTGCCCGTGGGCGACTGCCGACGGTGAATCAAAGTGCTTGCGCGACGTGTCAGTCGGACTGCGATAAAACGGAGTAACAGTATGCAGATGAACATGCCCCGTTTTGAGCCGGGTACAGAAGTAAGAGTCGTGAGAAATATTCGTAATGATGGCAGTTTTCGAGACCGGAACAAGGGAGACTTGCTAGTGACTGCCGGAAGCACGGGTATTGTTCGAAGTTGCGGTTATTTTTTACAGACACAGCTCATTTATCAGGTTTTTATCGAAGCAGAAAACAAAGTGGTTGGTGTTAGAGACAGTGAAGTCATTGACGCCGCATTACCTTGGGTTCCTTGCCTATTTCGATCTTTGGATAAAGCAAAATTAACCTGCAGCTTAGTGATGTTTGGTAAACCGCTCGCGTCTAAAGGCGAAGTAATAGAAGTACATCGGGCATATCGAAATTTAGAGGATGGCTCGGTGAATTATGAAGTTAAGTTTGGTGAACATATTATCAGGTTAGATGCCACACGATTAACCCCAATAGAGGCCTAGGAGTGTCAGCATGGAAGCATATCAACGCCACTACCTTACAGCGAAAGTGGCGACAGAAAAATTTAAATTAAACCCGGAATGGTTAAGTGATCAGCAGCGCCAAGATGTCGATGCCCAGGTTGCACAGCTATTTCGAATTCAGTCTGCAGTGCTGAGTTCTAGTTTAGGTATCCAAACTTATATTCATGATAATGAGCTTGAACAAGCGATGAATGAAGTGATGGAGGGGTATCCAAGCTTGGAAGAATTTTATCGAGCGCTAAGGGGTCAGCAGTTGTCGGAAAGTGATCTGAGGCTGGCGTTAAAGGACGAACTTCGTTGTAACAAAGTGTTAGAGCAAATTAGTAACGATGTTCCTGAACTCAGCGAAGAAGCGGCTTTCGAACATTATCAAGCCAACCAGGAGAAGTTTTTCCGCCCAAGCCTATGGGAGCTGAGTCAAATACTGGTCACCGTAAATAGCGAAATTGAGGAAAATCACCGCGAGCCTGCTTTTGCGCGTATTCAGGCTGCAAAGCAAGAGTTAAAGGAGAGAGACTTTTCCCAAGTCGCACTTAAATATTCTGAATGTCCGAGTGCGGTAAATGACGGTTACCTGGGATGGTGTGAAGGGCCAAAGCTATTCCCGCAAATTGTGCAGCAGCTACCGCAGCTTGACCTGATGGAGATCAGTTCAGTCATCGAAACAGAAATTGGTTTCCATTTGGTCCGCGTTCACTCAGTTAAACCGAGTGGCCTGGTGTCGTTTGAGCAAGCTTTCCCATACCTTAAGCAAAAACATCAACAACGTGCTAAAGCGTACATACAAAAGCAGTGGGTGTCGCAGTTGTTAGTAGAGGAAGGGTAGTTTTATGCTAAAAAATAGCCGTATTTTACAATGTTGTTTAGCGTTTTCTCTGCTCTCTAATACTGCTTTCAGTCAAACGCTGACCGTAGCGGTTGCGAATAATTTTTACGGGCCGATGAAAGCACTGGTGAGTGATTACGAACAACAGCAGAGTGACGATGTAGAGATTAGCACGGGTTCTACGGGACAGCTTTACGCGCAAATTATCAATGGAGCTCCATTTGATTTGTTCTTTTCTGCCGATCAACATCGCCCGCAATTGCTGGTGGAGAAGCAATTGGCCGAAGGTGAGTTTACGTATGCACAAGGCGTCTTAGTCGCATGGTCGCCTTCTGAGAATCTTGACGTTAAATCAGAGCTATTTTCGGGAAACTTTCAGTACCTGGCGATCGCGGATCCAAAGCTTGCGCCCTATGGGTTGGCAGCACAGCAGACACTTGAGAAATACCAAAAATGGGATGGTGTGCAAAACAAACTGGTGATAGGTAAAGGGCTGAACGCGACCTATCAGTTTGTTTTTACGGGTAATGCACAGTTCGGGCTGCTAGCTAAGTCTCAGGTTTATCAGCAAGGAAAATTTCAGCCTGGAAGCGTTTGGCAAATTCCTGCTAGTGATTACCAGCCAATTAAGCAAGATGCGGTGACGTTGAAGTTAGGCAAAGATAAAGCCAGTGCGATGCAATTTATCCATTACCTGAAAAGCGATCGCGCTAAAGACATTATTCACAGTTATGGGTATTTGACCGACTGAAAGAAAGAGTAAGGGGATGCCATTGGATGATTTAGTGATTGTTACGACACTGAAGTTGGCTTTCGTCGTAACGTGCGCACTGTTGGTGATTGGCTTACCCACGGCTTGGTGGCTATGCCACGGTAAATCGCGTTTTAAGCCTGTAATCGAGTCTGTGCTGCTATTACCTTTGGTGCTGCCACCGACTGTTCTCGGTTTTTACCTGCTAGTACTACTGGGACCGCAGGGCAGTGTGGGACAAATCTTATATCAATTGGGTTGGCAACAACTGCCCTTTACGTTCACGGGTATCGCCGTAGCTTGCACGATACACTCGCTGCCGTTCGTCCTCCAGCCGCTTAAAAATGCATTTGCCGCCATTGGTAAAAGACCGATGGAAGTTGCAGCAACATTACGTGCGTCGCCACTCGACACCTTTATTACGGTCACATTACCTCTGGCATGGCCGGGCGTCTTATCTTCTGCTGTCATGGGGTTTTGCCACACTTTGGGTGAATTCGGTGTCGTGCTAATGATCGGGGGGAATATACCGGGACAGACTCGGGTTATGTCGGTCGAAATTTACAATCATGTCGAAGCACTAGACTACCTAAATGCTCATATACTATCAGCCGGATTAGTCGGTTTTTCTTTTCTGGCGTTGTTGTTGATTCATTGGCTCAACAATCTGCATAAAGCCAGAATGGAGTTGGAGATAATCGAATGATCAACGCGACGGTTATTGAAAATGAAAGCGTAATAAGTCCTGAAAATGAAGGCGCAATAAGCGCTAAACTGAATATCAATTATGAAGACTTCCAGCTTAAGGCTGATTTAGAACTGCCTAGTCGAGGCGTGACCGTACTCTTCGGGCATTCAGGTTGTGGGAAGACCACCTGTTTGAGAGCCATTGCAGGGCTTGTCAGAGTCGAACAAGGCGAAGTGCGAGTAAATAGCGAACAATGGCAAAGCTGGGACGGAAAAGTTTTTATTCCTACCTTTGAACGCCGAATCGGTTATGTTTTTCAAGAGGCCAGTCTCTTTCCTCATTTAAACGTTGATCAAAATCTGGCTTACGCGGAGAAGAGGGTAAAGACGCAACCGATCCTTTTTGATCGTGACAGTATTTTGCAGTTATTAGGCATCAATACCTTGTTGAATCGTTATCCATCACAACTTTCCGGAGGAGAGAAACAGCGAGTGGCAATCGCGCGCGCTTTGCTGACACAACCTCAATTGTTGCTGATGGACGAGCCGTTATCTGCTCTGGACCATGCCAGAAAAGAAGAGTTTTTACCTTACCTCGAACGCCTTCAAAGGATGTGGGACCTGCCAATCATTTACGTTACGCACTCGGTGCAAGAGCTGGCAAGGCTAGCCGATCATGTTGTGTTGTTTAATCAAGGCAACATCATCGCCAGTGGTGGTGCTCAACAGATCATGTCTGATGCTGAGTTTAGCCATCTGTTTGGCGAGGAAATGGGGAGCGTGTTTGACACCCTAGTAAAAAGCCATTGCGAAAAGTACGGTATGACGGAATTATTGTGTGACAATGTCACCTTTTATGTCCCCGGAGAAACGGCGAACATTGGAGAGCGCCAGAGATGCCGTATTCTGGCAAGCGATGTAGGGATTGCGTTGGATGAGCCTGTTTCCACCACCGTACTTAACCGATTACCGGCAAAGATTATCGAGATTGAATCGAAAGCCAATCAAACTGGTGAAGCTTTAGTGGTATTGGAACTGGGTAATCAACAGCGTTTACTCGCGAGGGTAACGCTTAAATCACTTCATGAACTGGATTTACATCGAGATAAGCGCGTTTGGGCTCTGATTAAATCCGTCGCCATTTGTTAGTAACGATAAATTCCACGCTCATGTAGACCATTTCTTTCGTAGTACAGGCCGCCTTTATTTGTTCATCTATACTTTCAGTAGATAGTCATGATGAGAGGTGGGGACTATGGACTTTACAGAAAAACTTCGCTTAAAAGGTAAAGCGGAAGAAGACCTCTACTTTGCCAAGTTAGATCGTCAGCTTATTGAAGCGCTGCACGAAAAGCAGAAACAAGAGCAAGCTATTTTGAAGTCAGATGAGACGGAAGATTCAATTATTCCGTCAACGATGGAAACAAAATAACTGACGATATACGAACTTAGTATGTATAGTCAGATGCTGCTGCGATCTCACGTTTCATATTTCAATTAAGTTTCAATTATGTGGGACGGTAAAAGATGCGCTTTCTGTGACTTATTAAACCCACCTTTAATCTTGAATACCCGTCACTTAACAGTTTTTATCTGTGTCATTCCAGCGAGCACTAGCGAGACTAGGAATCTAACGGAAGCGCGCTGAGACGTTAAAGAAATAGCTTTGGCTATAACGTGCGCGGTAAGTAGATCCTGAATCACGCTCCTTCGTCGCTGGTCAGGATGACTGCATAGTGTGAAGATGCGGTTCTTCATATGCCGTTCGCAGTTAAACGAACGCGATTTACCATTTAATATTTCGCTTTCTTCAAACTCAGATAACCCTCTACCATCAAGACAAAAACAGCGAGCCAAATGGCAATATATGTTGGCCACTCGCTCGTAGCGATACTCTCGCCCAGCAAAATCGCAACCACAACCAGAAGGACGGGTTCAACATAAACCAGCAGACCAAACAGGCTCAAGTTCAGATGCGGCGCAGACAGAGATTGAAATGCCAGCGCTAATGTACTGATTAACCCCAAGCCCAGGATTAACCAAAGGAGATTAGAAGTTATGTTGAGCTCTTGAAGAATGTGTCCGCTTTCAAAGATAAAGTAGAGACTGATTGGCAGGCTTAACATCATGTCGAACCAGACACCACCAATATTGTTTGTGTCGGTTTTTTGTCGCAACCAAAAGTAGATTGGGTAACCCAAGCAGACTACCAGGGTAGGCCAGGCTAACGTTTGGGATATCAACATTTGATTGAGAATGCCAAGTACGGCGAAAAAACAGGCTAGCTTCTGAAAGCGAGACATTTGATCGTTAAATGCCAAACGCCCAACCAAAACCAAACTGATGGGCATCATAAAGTAGCCAAGTGAAACGGCAAGTCCGTAGCCGTTCACAGGCGCCCACAAAAACAGCCATAACTGAACGCCAATCAAAAACGACGCGATGAAGCGAGTCAAAATGAACGTTAAGTCGAATTTTAACATTCGCTCAAAGATAGCCACGACCTGGTGCCAGTGTCCGTTGGCAAGAATAAAAACCGTTAAAAGTGGGACGGTAATTAAAATACGCCATCCATATATTTCCTCTCCATCAAGTTCACCCAGTAAGGACGTGTACGCGAACATAGTCGCGAATAGGGCTGAGCCGATAATATTGAGAGTCACGCCAAAAGGAGTATTGGTTTTAGTGTGCATAATTCTGTTCGAGTGTGATTCAAATTGATGACATAGCACGCGATCGCGTCTAGCGTATTTACAAGCGGACTAATTGAGAGTGAGTCATGTTGTTTGACCAGCATGATTATTCATTGCTCAATGTGTTGCAAAATCATTGTTACGTTCTCTTGCGTAAGCTAACAGAAATGAAACATCTTTGCACCAGATGTGTGCGTGAGTGCATAAAAAATGGCGAGAAATACTAGCGGGGTACTTATGAAGCGCGGCTTTCTTGCTGCTTGGCTTTTTTGCTTGTTTATCTTCTAAGCAGAAAGCAAAAACTCAACCAATTTGTTGTAACCGGCCAATTCAACGTCCTTCTAGAGTGTTATTAAATTCTTTACTCAACCAAGACTTCAGAGTAAGAACATTTTCGTTACGCAACTTTTCAGGTTTGCAAACAAAGAAAAATTCCAAATGCGGATTTTTAACCGGGGTACCGACTTCTGTTAACAAACCGTGTTTAATTTCATCACGAACGAATAATCGGTGGGTGACGAAAACGCCCAGCTTTCGAATCGCGGCTTGAACGGCATGTATTGACGCAATAAAACTCAAATTATTGCGCTGTTTAGGGACAGGGAGCGAGTTACCCTGACACCAGACACTCCAGTCCTGTTTTCTACGCAGGTTTTCGGCATAAATCGCGGGATAGCGTTGTAACAAGTCAGCAGCACTCTGGGGAGCTTGCGATGGCTGCAATAAGTCCGGGCTGCAAACCAGCAAGAGTTCATCATCCCCGAGTTTTTCACAATAGTAATCTTCCCATTCGTCGGGAGTTCCGTGAATGATCGCGACATCCACTCCTTCTTGGTTTAAATCAAATGGGCCGATTAAGTTTGACAGGCGAATATCCACATTGGGCGCATATTGCTGGAAATTATTTACTCGTGGCACCCACCAATGTATCGCCAGAGAGTTGATCATATTCAGGGTGATTCGATTTGATTGTGGCTGATGAGTGACGGCTTCTGTCGCCTCGACAATCGTTTTTAATGCTGGAGCAATGTCATTGTAGTATTTCTGACCAACGGAGTTGAGCTGAACCTGCCTGCCAACACGCTGAAACAAAGGCTGTCCGATAAGAGACTCAAGGCTTTTTATCGCTTGGCTGATTGCAGAATGGCTCACGCTAAGCACGGCAGCGGCTTCGGTCATACTGCCAGTTTCTGCAACCGCGACAAAGGCGTAAAGAGATTTCAGTGGTGGTCGTTTATTCATTTGTAAGTTTATCTAACAGGTTTGTTTAAATATATTCGTTTTTTTCTTTGTTGTCATTGCACTAGTATGAGCTCGTCGATAAGGAGGATATCATTTTGCTGAAGAACCATGCTGTACCTTACATGCTAATTTCAACGTTCAGTTTGTCATTAACTGGACTTTTATTAAAAAAACTTACCGAAATGATGGGCATTGAGCTGCTTACATTTCTACGTTTTCTCATGCCAACATTGTTACTTTTTGCAATCGTATTGGCATCAAAGTTACCTCTGCCACCACGTAAAGTAATAAAACCTATTATTATTCGTGGGTTATGTATTGCTGCATGCCAACTGTGCTTTATTGCCTCGTTGAATACCTTATCCCTGGTAGAAAGCTCGGTACTTTTTGCAACAGGACCGCTCTTTATTGCCGTTCTGGAAAAGTTGTTTTTTAAAGTAAAGATTAAACCTGAAACGAAATTTGGGTTAGCGGCAACTTTTGTTGGCGTGTTAATGCTGGCTGGGGATGTGTCAGGTATTCAGTTTAGACCGGAGCTGTTGATAGGTTTAGGTGCGGGATTCTTTAGTGCAGGGTCACAGGTGAGTTTGTTTCGCGCCAGCAAGAATGAGGTCAAGCCTGCAGCACTCAATAGTTGGACATTTTTAATCGCAGCGTTGAGTGTTCTGCCATTGTCATTTCTCTCAGGTTTGTCCGAGATGGATATGCAGATATTAATCGAACCACAACTCAACACTTTGGTGTGGGTATGCCTTTTAGCGCTCTCGATATCCGTCGTCGGGAATCAAATCTTTCGTTCTAAAGCTTACAGACTGGCCGAAAGTAACTCGCAACTTGCACCGCTGATTTTTACCAATCTACTGTTTACCGCGGTATGGCAGGTCTTGTTTTTTGATGAAAGTTTTTCTCACTACCAGGTCGTCGGAATTACGCTGATCATTCTAGCTGCGCTGATGAATAGTTTTGCCGCCAAGTTATTCAGGCACTTCTTTCCTACACCAGTTCATCACGTTTGAATGGTCCATCTCGTCAGTTAAAGAGGGCTGGTGAACCAGCCCTTGTTTGATCAAACTTTTGATAGAATATCCTCGACCACTTTTTCCGGAGGCTGATTAATATCGATATAGATTGCCTCCTGTTCGCTGGGTTCTACCAGAGTGCTAAACTGGCTTTCTAGCATCGCTGAACCTTGGAAATAGTGATCTTCTCGGGCCTTAAGCCGTGACCATATTGTGTCAAAATCGCCTTTTAAATAGCAGAACGTGAGATCATTACAGCCTACTTTTAATGCTTCTCTGTACTCGGGTTTCAGTGCAGAGCATGCCAACACCAAGTTATCTTGTTCTTGGATAAGCGCATTGAGCGTTAGCAGCCACTCTTTTCTGTCTTCATCGGTAAGAGGGATGCCATTCCTCATTTTTTCAACGTTCTCCGCTGGATGGTAATCATCACCATCGAAAAAAGGGATGTTCAGAGATTTTGCCAGCGAGTTACCGATAGAAGATTTACCGCACCCAGAAACACCCATAACGACATATTTTTTATTCATAGTATCAACTCATAATTAGGCTTAACTGGCAAGCTTATCGCCACCATAATGCAAGCTCAGGGAAAACAATCACGAGAGCAAGAACACAAACTTGTAGAGCTATAAATGGAAGAAGTGCTGTAAATATCTCACCCAGACTAATGTCTTTCGGCGCAACAGATTTGAGATAAAATGCTGCCGGACCAAACGGCGGAGACAAGAACGCAACCTGCATATTCAGACAGAATACGACACCAAACCAGATTGGATCCATTCCAAGGCCAGTGATGATCGGGACGAAAATCGGCATAGTCAGTAGTGCAACGCCAACCCAGTCGAGGAACATACCCAGAACAAACAGTATTGCCATCATGATCAGCAGAGTAGACATCGCGTCACCACCACTTAGGGCGAGAATGGTTTCCTCAACAAAGTCGATACCACCCATTAGGTTGTAAACACCAACCAGTGCTGAAGCGCCGATACCGATCCACATGATCATGCCACAGGTACGCATGGTGGCGATGGAAGACTCTTTAACCATTTTCCAATTTAGCTCTTTGCGGATCGCAGCACTGATAGCAATACCGACCACGCCTAGCGCAGAAGCTTCGGTAACGGATGCGACACCGGTGTAAATACTACCGAGAACCGTCGCAACCGATAGGAGAGGGAAGAACAGTGCCTTGAAGTAGCTTGGATGAGCTTCAGCATCTTTGGCCAGATCTTCTTCTGACGGTAGTGGGGCAAGGGCTGGATTCAGCTTACAGCGAATCAGTACGTAAGCCATGTAAAACATAGCCAGAATAAACGCTGGTAAGAAGGCCGCTTTAAATAGTTCGCCAATCGATACTGACGCCGATAAACCATAAATAATCAGCACGATACTTGGTGGAAGCATGGTACCTAAAGCACCACCAGCACATGTTGTACCGATTGCTAATTTACGGTCATAGCCCAGTCTTAGCATTTGTGGTAGCGCAAGAATGCCGAGTAGTACCGTTTCACCGCCGATAACGCCCGACATAGAAGCCAGAATCACCGCGACAAGTAAGGTTTGAACCGCAACACCACCACGTACTTTGCGGCCGACACTTTTCATTGCATCGAACAAGTCTCTGGCAATGCCTGAGCGATCGAGCAGGGCGGCCATGAGTACAAACATCGGCACCGCAAGGAACACATACCCACTCACGAAGCTGAAAATACGACTGGTGATAAGTGGCAATGCATCGACGCCAAACCAACCTAAGGTAAAGACAAGGGCGACGAGCCCTGTTACAAACGCTAATTGCATGCCAGTCAACAATAGACCAATCATCAAAACCAGCATCAGCAAGCTGCCGTACTCGATTCCAATTGATGACAAGTTCGATGTGAAAGTTTGCACACCAACCCATCCTAAAGCAGCGGCTAACGTCAGAAGGCTTATTATAAGGAACACAGGCTTGTAGCTCCCTACAGCTTGTTTTGTAGAAGATAAATTATTCATCGCCTTCTTTCCTTAGTTGTTGAATTTCTCTAATCAAATGCAAAATGAACTGAATAAACATCAAGCAAACGGTAAATAGAATGATTCCTTTAAGCAGGGCAGGAAATGGAGGATTCCAAGCGGAGCCGGAGGTTTCTAATCGTATTCCCCCCCAAGGGGCAAACCATGAGTTAGCCACAGTTTGCCACGCTGCATAAATCAACAATCCACTAAATAGCAGTCCCGCTAAGTGGTGAAAGACATTCAGGTAGTGCTTTGTCTTTTGTGATACTGCATCGTAAACAAGAACAACTCTTACGTGCTTATCGGTAGCCAGTGCGTAAGCACCACCAATGACAAACAGTGCGCCACCAATAAAAGAAGCGGTTTCATGAACCCATATTGTCGGCGAGTTAAACAAATAGCGACTTGCGACTTCATAAAAAGAAATGAGCACGGTGGCAACAAACAATAAACTAAACAGCTCACTGATTTTGGTTATTGCTTTATCGAGTATATTGTGAGGCATTTCAGCCACGACATTGGTGTCTGATTCTTTCATATGTCTAGTTCCCAATGAAATAGGGAGGAGTTACCCTCCCTTAACAACTTATAGAAGGCCTGAGTCTTTTAAGTAAGTCGTAATAGAATCGTAAACTTTTTTAGCATTTGGAGAGAGCTCTGCGTATTTCTTCCACTCACCCATTGCGATTTGACGGAACTTCTTACGTTCTTCTTCCGACCAGTCGTGAATGGTGATGTTAGGATTCGCTTCAGCTTCCTTAACGGCTTTTTGATCGGCAATACGAAGTTGGGTTGTAATATCTTCGGCAAAGTCACGCACCGATACCGTCATGATTTCCTGAAGATCCGCAGGTAGTTTGTCCCACTTTTTCTGGCTCATTGAGATATCAATGGTTGGCAGAGAGTGGAAGCCCGGTTGAACAGGATGGGTTGCGATATCGTTCATGCCTGCTTGATGGTTGGTAGAGAAAACGGTGTAGTCAGCAGCATCAATAACGCCTTTACTCAAACCGGTAAAGACTTCTGATCCAGGCAGGTTTACTGGGGTTGCACCGGCTGCAGCAAACACTTGCTGTACCAGACCTTCTGGAGCGCGCAATTTCAGACCTTTAAGATCATCAACACCGTTTAGTGGAACCTTAGATACAAACGATTCGACGCCTGTTGTTGAACCACCAATGTATTTCACGCCATAAGGAGCATACAGCTCTGTCATCAACTCATAACCACCGCCATAGTTGATGTATTGCAGCAGTTGACGTGTATCAGACCACGCACCAACCATATTACCAATCAGACCAAAAGCAGGATCCTGACCAGTGAAGTAACCGGTTGCCGTAATATGACCGTCGATGATGCCCATTTTAATCGCACCCAAGGTTTCAGTGTGTTTAACCACCGCACCTACTGGCAATAAATCAATTTCAATGCGGCCACCAGACATTTGCTCTACGCGTTCCGTCCACTCTTTTTGAACCTGGAAGTTCTTATCACCAGATGGGTCACTGGATTGAAATTTGAAGTTAAAGTTCGCAGCGAAAGCAGAAGAGGATAGCAACGCTAGTGAGACAGCTGAGGTTAGGGATTTTTGTATGATGTTCATTCATTCGTCCTTTAATTTATTATCGGATCTACTTGTATTCCTACTACGCCCGAATGTTACCGGGAACATTTGCGAAGTTACCGGTAACATCTGTTGAATTCTAGGAGTTTGATCACGTTCTATAACATCTTTAATTAATTTCTAACATAAATGAGAGGTGTGTTATGAATGTACTAATATCTGTCGCGTGAATTTTTCTGGTTCGAGATAGACTTTGCTACTGGTTTCAGTTATATCTCATCTTTCCGTGAGATGTTTTTTTAAGAAGGGTTGTTCGTCATGTTGGAGATGTTTGGCGTAATTAATATATGGACGTATTTAGTAGGATTAACCATGATAATCCTCGCTCCGGGCCCGAACTCTCTTTATGTGTTGAAATCGAGTTCATCGCTGGGTGTTAAGGCGGGCTACAAAGCGGCTTCAGGTGTGCTTATTGGTGACGCGGTTTTAATTTTGCTCTCTTATCTAGGTGTCGCTTCATTAATTCAAGCGTCTCCTGTTCTGTTCACGATTATCCGTTACTTGGGTGCCGCGTATTTGCTCTATTTAGGGGTGAAAATCATCCATCAATTACTGAGTCAAACAAATGATGATGAGTCTGAAGTCGCTCGCCCTAAAAAGAGAGAAAATGTGTTCGCTAAGTCGCTGACTTTGAGTTTGACTAATCCGAAAGCGATCCTGTTTTACGTCTCATTCTTTATCCAGTTTATCGATTATACGTACGAAAATACCTGGATTTCATACCTAATCCTCGCGTTTATTCTCGAAGTCTTCAGTATCATTTATCTGAGTACGCTGATCTTTCTCGGCTCATCTTTAACCCAATTATTCAAAGATAATAAGGTGTTAGCAAAGTTAGGCAACGGATTGCTTGGTATGTTCTTTATGGGGTTTGCGGCAAGGCTAGCGAGCTTGAGTTGATATTCAATTGCTGCATATCTGAGCAAGTCCTTATTTGCCCGAAGGTCTTAACTGGAAGAACGGGAGTTGAGGGGGTTTTATTGCTCTAATAGAGAAAAAGTGGGGGTATGGTCACTCCTCCACTTTTTTGATATTCAAACGACCTAATTGCTTTTGTGTTTCTAGGCTCTTGGCGGCGATATGCTGTCTAGGTCTTATCGTCTGGAACGATTCCGAGAAGAACGTTCTTTGTGCGCTGAAGCGGCTTTCGCTTGTGACTTTAAAATTGACTCAACCGTCAGTTCCATTGGCTCTTTAGGTTTGAGTCCGTTTGGAAACGTACGGGCACGTGGAGGCAGTTCGAACTCTTCACTTGATGCTCTCGGCATGCGCTTAAATCGGTACAAATAAAAGTTCTCTAACTTCTCTCTTGCCCAATCTGTTTTCTTTAAATACTTCACGCTACTTGTGACTGAGGGATTGGTATGAAAACAATTAAATCGCATGGCTGCATCTAAGATATCCCATCCATAAAAGTCCGCTAGTTCAGCGATCATCGTCTCTAGTTTAAGACCATGGAGAGGGTTGTTTTTTTGAAGTTCAATTCTTTCTTCATCAGTCATGATCTGTACCTCAGGGGCTCGTGTTTAAATATAGGCATAATACCAATTCCCACAATAATCTGACCATTTACTCATCAAGATTAGGATTTTGTATGGGTATGACATGTAATAGCTTAAAAGCGTGAAAGATGCTCGTTATAAAGCAATATCAATAGAAGAAAGGGAATCAGGTAAAGAAAATTGAGGGGATTGAAAAGGGGGAGATGTTTATAGAATCAGAGATAAGTGGCGCAAGCCGTAGTTTCCTACAGCCTGCGCCTACTTAAAATCTTATGCTACTTCAACGTTAGCAGCTTGAAGACCTTTTTGGCCTTGCTCTACTTCGAAAGTCACTTTTTGACCTTCAGCTAGAGTTTTGAAACCGTCAGAAACGATTGCACGGAAGTGAACGAATACGTCTGCGCCGCCGTTGTCTTGAGTTAGGAAACCAAAACCTTTAGTTTCGTTGAACCATTTTACAGAACCAGTTGTTTTATTAGACATGATATGTCCCTTATATAAATTGAAAAAATTAATTATTTGAATGCGCTAGTAGCTTGAATTATTTAATGTATCTTTGAAGCTAAGGGAAACACTGAGGATAACAACTTGGTTTTCTAAGGGTTTTACTTTTACTACGTGATGTCTCATTTAATAACTCTGAACAACAGAGCGGCGCCATTATTGTCTTTTAGTTGCTACATGTAAAGGATTATTTTTGTTTATTTTTTTGAGGGGGCGTCTTTAAACTGTCAGGGCTGTTCGCTGACACGTTCTACAATTTGAGCCATATAAGTGATGTCACGTCGCCGTCTCGAAGCAATCATTGTAACTTGAGCAGGCTTCACAGCTTGGGGAACGACACACATAATCGCCACCGTTTTCACATAGCTGACGGTATAAAAACCGTTTCCAGCGCATATTGCTAACATTTTTTGTAGATAAGGTGGGGAAGTAGTCAGAAAATAACTGTGTAAGTACAGCTCTTTCAGGTAGCCCTAAGTCATGCCAGAGGTGTTGGCTTCCCATACAGCCACTGGATATAACGATGGCCATTTCCTCTGCAAACGGACGTGAGTTAGCCAAGTTCTGAGATAACAATTGACGTAGCTGATCGTATTCTTCGGTTCGTAATGCCATTAACTCGCTACGTAATGCGGCTTGTTTGGTTTCTAGGTTGATTGAATTACCTCCAAGATCGAAGGACTCAATCACGTGAATAAAGCGATTTTTATCCAGTCCGAGGTAAAGTGGTAGTGCAGACCGCCCACTCAAATATGAGTGGACGATTGGTTGCCAGTACTGTTTGCATTTTCCAGCGTTCACTATACCGAGCTCCCTTGCTGCTGCGGGCTCAAGCTGCCTAAAGGATTTAGGGGTCGATTGGCGTGATCAACAATCGCCTCCTCGATAGGGCAAATACTGGCGCATTGTGGCTCGTGCCAGAAAGAAGCACACTCATTACACCGCTTAGTATGAATCGCAAATGGTTTGTCTGCTCTGTTGCTTTTATATATCGCCTGATTCGGGCATACCGTCATACAAGCATGACAGCCGACACATTTATTGTTGATTGAAAAGCTCATGTTTTGTCTCCGCTTGCTGATTATCACGACAGTATTGTTTGGCGATTGCTTCTAAGCTGCTGCTTACTGGTTGGAAGGCAAAGTCCACGTTCGGAATAACGCCACGTTTCTCTAGCTCACGCCACGGTGAGATTCCGATCCTTGCGCTGAGAACCACTTGGCAATCTGCGATTGTGTCGAACAAGGCTTCTTTTTCAGACTCTTCACCACATTCACTTTGGCCTGTGCAGTATTGAGCAACGTTGCGTGATTCCTCAAACAGAAACTGTTGTGATTGTTGGTCATATTGGTAGATCTCAAAGCGTTTGGCGTGGCCAAAATGCAATCCGATATGGGCTTCTCCATGGCTGGCAACCGCGACTTTATATACCGATGGTTTAGAAGATGAGCCGCATGTTGAGGCCTTGTCATCACTAAGCATTCCAACGGCGTCTGCTCGGCATTGTTTACAATGGGTCATTTGCGGCATATGCACACCGCATTCTTCGCGGACGCGTTGCAGTTCATCTTCTGTTGGCCCCAGCTGACCGTTCAACCCAAAATAGGTGCCGTGACTTGGGTCGGAAATCAGCGGCATGATGTTATGCAGTGTCGCGCCTAGTGATTTCACTTTCTCTGATACTTGAGCAATGTGATGGTCGTTGATGCCCGGAATAAGTACTGTGTTCACTTTCACCAGCATGCCAGCCTTGGCTGCGAACTCTAATCCGAGCAATTGACGATCAATAAGTGTTTGTGCGGCGATTCTACCCTTAAGCCGTTTTTGGTTGTAAAAAATCCAAGGATAAATTTTTTCTCCGATCTCAGCATCAATACAATTAATCGTAATGGTGAGGTGATTAACACCTAATACCGCCAGCGTCATAACATGTTCAGCAAGCGCAAGTCCGTTGGTTGAGATACAAAGCTGTACGTTGGGGTCGGCTTTATGGATATCTCTCAGGGTTTTAAACGTGGCTTGTGGGTTTGCGAGCGCGTCACCAGGGCCTGCGATTCCAACTACCGTCAGGTTAGGCGCACGTTTTTTAATGGTAGAAAACTGTTTGAGAGCGGCTGCACTATCCATAACGTGTGACACAACTCCCGGGCGAGACTCATTGCTGCAGTCATATTTCCGGTTACAGTAGTTGCACTGTATGTTGCATGCTGGTGCTACAGGTAAATGCATACGGGCATATTGATGAGCCTGCTTCGAATAGCAAGGGTGTTTCGCAATTTTATCTTGCGTTTGTTTATTGAAAAAGTGATGAAGATTATCTTGTGCACAATCGTCACTTTTTGCGTGCGGTGAAGGACTTTCCATGTCTGCCCCTTATGAGTAAATGCCTTTAATAAGCTTCATTGCAATCATTGTTCCTTAACTAACGTATTGTTTTACATAAGCTAAGGATTCTGATTAGTAACAATTGTTCGTTTGCCAACAATATCTAGCTTTCGAAAATTGTCAGATTTGTTTCATCTCGATATTTAATATTTGAATTCGATAAGCAATTTGACGCGGCGTCATATTGAGCAACCTTGCTGCTTTGGCTTTTACCCAACCAGATCGCTCAAGCGCATCGATTACCAGTTCTCTCTCGTCAGCCGGTTTGCTTTTCTCCCGTTGCATAAGCTGACTTTCTGGTACGCGAGGCGGTGTCGAGGTTGCAAGAGTTGGTGCGTAAGTGGGTTGAGCCGATGCTGAAAAGCTGGGTTCAGACTGGTTGATTTTGATTAAGCTGGCATCAATGACGCCGGACTCGCACAATACCGAAGCGCGTTCCAAGGTATTTTCTAGTTCACGCACGTTACCCGGCCAATTGTGATTCATCATCACTCGTATCGCATCGTCACTGATGGTGAGGTTGCGACCTTGTTGCTTACTGAGCTTTTTGCGCATGAACTCGGCAAGCTCTGGAATGTCTTGAATGCGGTCCCGAAGAGGAGGCAAGTGCATTGGCATAACATTCAGACGGTAATAAAGGTCTTCACGGAAGTTACCTTGCGTCACTTCCTCTTCCAGATGACGGTTAGTCGCGGCGATAATACGCACGTTTACCGTAATAGTTGTTGTTCCCCCGACTCGTTCAAACTCTTTCTCCTGCAATACTCGCAATAACTTTGCTTGAAACGCTGCACTGGTTTCGCCGATTTCATCCAGGAAAATAGTGCCATTGTGTGCCATTTCAAATCGCCCTTTACGCTGCTTGACCGCACCCGTAAATGCGCCTTTTTCGTGGCCGAACAACTCAGATTCGAGCAAGTTATCAGGCAGTGCTGCGCAGTTTAGTTTGATAAACGGACGATCAGCTCGAGGAGAGTTATAGTGAATCGCGTTGGCTATAAGCTCTTTACCTGTCCCCGATTCACCGCGAACCAACACCGTTGAATCCCAGCGAGACACCAGACGAATTTGGTCGAAAATTTGCCTCATGGTTTTGGTGTGTCCCACTAAGTTGTGAAAACTGTAGTTGTTACGAACTTTACGGCGTAATCCGTCACGCTCATCAACAAGTTCTTTTTCGGTTCGCTCAACGTTCTGAGACAGTTGAATATTCTTGGCGATTAAGTTGCCAATCATATCGAGGAATTTAGACAACAACGTAAGGTGCTCGTCGCTGACATTAGGTGGCTGGGCTGAAAGTGCGCCAAGAACTTTACTATTACTGTCTTTGATTGGAACGCAGATGAAAGGCTTGTCATAGTCATAGAGTGCCATTTTGTCCGCAAAGCGCATATCGCTACCGAGATTGCGAATTACCATAGAGCTTCCTTGACTGAGGACTTCTCCGACAATACCTTCACCGGTTTTATAGTAAACGTTCTTTTGGTCTCGGCTACTGTCGCTAAGTGGGCTATGTACAGACTTAACCAATAAAATGTTCTTTTGGTGGTCGAGAATGGTAAGCATGCCACACTGTAAACGACACTCATCGTGCAGAATTTTAAGTATTTTGTCGCATGACTCAACGTAATTTAAGCTAGCATTTAGAACACTAGATATTCGATACATTGCCGCCAATAACTGACGCTCTAAATCTAAAAGCGAATGATCTTCTATCATAATGACTTACCGCTATTAATTGGAAATGTTAAGCAGACTTTCGCGCCGTTTAGCCGACGACTGTCTGAAATCGTTACGGTAGCTGAATGTTCATTGAGCACCTGTTGTACGATAGAAAGCCCAATACCGCGACAGCCAGACTGGTGCTTTGGTTTGGTGCTGTAAAATGGTTGGAATACGGTCAGACGAAGATCTTCTTTCACCCCGAAGCCATTGTCTTCGATATCAACCACTATCTCTCCGTTTCTTTCATAAGATTGAATGAACAGCGTTCGATCAGACGGTTTAGCATATTTGATTGCATCCAACGCGTTATCAATGAGCTGTTTTATGGCAAGAATCAGTCGATGAGGCGTGCCGTTGATTGAGGAAAGCTTTGGCGATAGATCAAGCTCTAAGTTGATTGAAAGCCTCATCAATTCATCATTACTAATGCTGCATGAATCACGAATCACTTCATTGAGATTCACTGGTTGCCGCGCTTCTCTTTCTCGTTCAGGGATGGCGAGCATGATTTCTTGCATGGCTGCATTTGCACTCGCCATTGCGTCATCCATCGCGATTAAACCGGGACAGGAGGCATTAGTGCGTTTGAGAATATTCACCGCAGAATCGATGACATTGAACGGTCCCTGCAATTGATGCAGTGTACCCATTAATGCTTCTTGCATAGCGTGGACGTATTTATTGTCCCTCACCATTAGCTTGGTAGCATTAATACGTCGTTCCTCGACCAAGAGCTTCTCTTTGGTACGCTCAGTGATAGAGATAACACTATAGTCATCATCACTGTCTGGAAGAAAATAATGTTCAATGTTGATGGTTGAAACCGGAATTTTCGCCAATGTAAATTCAAACCATCGTTCGCATGTACCGTCTTCATTTCGAACAGAGATATTTTGCGTACGGTTTTTATGTTCGCCGATGAACTCAACCACACTAGCCTGTTGATAGTCTCGCTGAATGCTTTGCAGCAATAAATCGATAGGGCAGTGGTCAATGCTGTTGTGTATTCGTTGATACTTTTTGTTGCTGACTAGCAGCTTGTTGGAGGCATCAACCAGTGCGATGGCTGTCGAAGAACCATTCAGCACCGCCTGAAAGAGTGTGAACTGATTTTTTTGCTCAGTGATACGTTGGTGTCGCTCTGTAATATCGCGATGGATGGCATAATATCGTGTCTCGCCACTTTTCTCTTTTAGCCGAGAAATCGAAATTTCGGCAATATATGGCTCTCCATTTTTCTTTCTGTTGACCAACTGACCTTGCCAATGGTCACCATTGGTAATGGCTAGCCACATATTTTGATATACGCGTTGAGGTGTTGCCTTATACGAAAGCAGTGACGAATTCTTACCAATCAGTTCGCGCGAACTATAGCCAGTGATCTGATTAAAGGTCTTATTGACGAAAAGTATGTTGCCATATTTATCGGTAATGCTGATGGCGACAGGAGCATGCGCAACGATCTGCTCGAACGCTTGCATGTCAAACACCATTGAATTGCTATCGGGTAGCAGGCTATCAAGTTGTTCCATACGTCTTTCCTTATACGTTTGGCGATATAAGACCGTCAATGCATTTCCTATTCCAAACACTCAAGCCAGGTATGGTGGGCTCGCTAAAGTGAAGGTTTGTTTGATTTCGGACAATTATTCATGCGAACAAGCGAACTTTGTTGGGTTTGTGACACAGATATTTTGCTAAAGAAAATCGCTTAGCCTGCGCGCTAGCACTGTATTGACGGGGTCGTTTGATTCATTCCAGTGCAAAAACGCTCCGTGGCATACGCTATGCACCACCTTTGAGAAAGGAAGCTAGTGGAGTGCTGTTATGTCCGAAGGATTGATCATTTTTCTGAGTGCGACATTTGTAAACAATGTCGTTTTAGCCAAATTTCTGGGCTTGTGTCCGTTCATGGGAGTGTCGAGCAAAATTACCAGTGCGGTGGGAATGGGGATCGCAACGATATTCGTGCTTACCTTAGCGACGGTATCAAGCTGGATTATTGAGTTTGCGATTTTGGAGCCGTTGCATCTGGAGTTTATGAGGATCATATCCTTCATATTGGTCATCGCTGCGGTCGTTCAGTTTACCGAGCTATACGTTAAAAAATCTTTTCCTGAACTGTACCAGTCTTTGGGCGTATTTCTCCCTCTCATCACCACCAACTGTGCCGTTTTTGGGGTCGCATTGTTGGCTGTTCAAGACAATCTGTCCTTTCTCAATACCATTATGTTCAGTTTAGGGTCTGCTTTGGGCTTTCTATTCGTGATCACGATTTTTGCTGGTCTACGCAGTCAACTTATGTTGAGTCAGGTTCCGTCAGCATTTAAAGGCTCTCCGATAGCATTCATCACAGCGGGATTTTTGTCGATGGCCTTCATGGGCTTTTCGGGAATGGCATAGAGGAGACTAAGTCATGTTACTTACGACGCTTATATTTTTTGTCACGCTCGGAGCATTGCTTGGGCTTGCGCTTGGGTACGCTGCAAAAATGTTCCATGTGGAAGGCGACCCGAGGATAGATAAAGTTGAAGCATTACTGCCGGGTGGCCAATGCGGTCAGTGTGGAGAGGCTGGTTGTCGTCAGGCCGCCGAAAAAATGGTCACTGGTGAACTAAGCCCGGCTTGTTGTCCACCTGGCGGAGCGCTACTTGCTCAAAACGTTGCACAGTTGCTCGGTGTTTCAATTGATACAAGTGATCAAGACACTGAGCTGGTGGCAAGGGTTGATGAAACGCAGTGTAACGGGTGCAACCGCTGCTACAAAGCCTGTCCTTTTGATGCAATTGTCGGTGCGCCGAAACAGTTACACACGGTACTAAAAGACGTGTGTACTGGTTGTCAGTTATGTGAAAAAGCCTGTACACGAGGTTGCTTGACCATGTCCGAAGTGACGCCGTCGGTGTCGACATGGTATTGGCCAAAGCCTTCATTGTCGGTTTAGGAGTGAATCATGTCCAGTTTAAGCAGTGTTAGTTTGTGGAATAAACCATTTAGTGGCGGTATTCATCCCAAAGCTTATAAAGAGTTAACGTCCGATCAACGTATTGATCGCCATTTCTGGCCTCGGAATATCTATTTACCATTGCAGACTCGTTCCGGGGCAAAGTTAAGGGTATTGGTTAGCCCTGGGGAATCAGTGCACAGAGGGCAGTTGGTTGCTGTTGGACTTACTGACTTCGTCGCACCTTTGCATTCATCTGTGAATGGTGTGGTGACAGCAATTGTCCCGCACATTACTACTCATCCGGCGAAAGTGAAGTGTGACACGGTAGTCATTCGCGCGAATGACGATAAACAATGGGGAGTATCTTCGCCGGGTGAAGATATCCATAACTTAGATGCAGATATCATTATTGATCGCGTTGCGGAAGCGGGCATTGTCGGGCTAGGTGGCGCTGGTTTCCCAGCCGCGGTTAAGTTGCGATTTTCAAGAAGCGCCAAAGTAGACACCATCATCATTAACGGAGGTGAATGCGAACCGTATCTGACCAGTGATGATTTAACCATGCAAACCTACCCTGAAGAAATTGTTTCGGGGATACGGATGATGTTGATTGCGAGCGGTGCGCAAAGGGCCATTATCGGCGTGGAAGATAACAAACCGGATGCGTTAAGTGCGCTCCAGTTTGCCGCGAGTGAAGTCGACACTATTGACGTGCGTAAGGTGCCGAGTATTTACCCGATGGGATCTGAGAAGCACTTAATAAAAACGCTCACTGGAAAAGATGTTCCACCAGGAGGACGTGCCACTCAGGTCGGTATTTTAGTTAACAATATTTCTACGGTTAGGGCGGTGTACCATGCGGTTCGATTCCGTCGTCCTCTGGTTTCGCGGATTGTCACGGTGAGTGGTAAGGGGATCGCAGAGCCTAAAAATGTAGAGGTACCAATTGGAACCCCAGTAAATGAAGTCATTAACTATTGCGGTGGGGTCAGTGACTCCACGGAGCGATTACTTTTAGGCGGACCCATGATGGGCCAGGTTATTCCTTCAATGCAGGTACCTGTTGATAAAACGGTTGGCGGAATACTGGCGTTAACCGAAGACGAGGTGTTTCTTGAAACCAAACATCAAGAGTGTATTCGTTGTGGTCAATGTGTTCGAGCCTGTCCTATGGGTTTGATGCCATTTCAAATGGCCGCATACACTCGAGTTTCCGACTTTAAACGCGCGGAAGAACTGGGTGTGAATCATTGCTTGTCTTGTGGTGCGTGTGGGTACGTTTGCCCTTCTTCGATTCCTTTAGTTCAGTATTTTATGCACGCAAAAGGAGTGATTGCATCGCATACCTTTATGGAGCAAAGGGCGGCTCAGACCAAAGTGCTTAATGAATCCAGAAAGCAACGTCTCGCCCTTGAGGCCGCTGAGAAGAAAGCCAAAGCTGCGAAAAAAGTGACAAGACCAGCCCGAAATGCGCGGCCTGAGCGACCAGAGAGACCTGTCCGAAATGCTCAACCTGAGCGAGCGGAAAAGCCGACTCGTCCAGAGAGACCGGCCCGCCCACCACGTCCAGCGCGAGTATCTCGTCAAGATAAAGCCGCTGAGAAGGAGCAACAGTTATGATCAAATATGACTCAGTAATTGGCCCATTTGCTCACAACGGGAGCTCATCTACACGAATTATGTATCTCGTTATCTTAACGTTATTACCTGCTTGTGTATTGGCTGGCTTTCAGTTTGGGCGCAACAGTATCGCACTGATAGCCGTGTGTTGTTTAACCAGCATCATAAGTGAATGTTTATGTTTGTTAGCAATGAAAAAGAAACCTAGTGCGTGTTTTGATGGTTCGGCGATACTGACCGGGCTGCTGCTCGCCATGAGTTTACCGCCTTCGTTCCCAATCACTCTGGCGGTGTTCGGCAGTATGTTCGCCATTATTTTGGGCAAACAAATCTATGGTGGGTTAGGGCAGAACTTATTCAATCCAGCCATGCTAGCGCGCGTGATGCTACTGATCTGCTTTCCGGTTGAAATGACACAGTGGGCGGCCCCAACACCGCTAGATTTGAGCAACAATTTAGTCACCGTGCCGGATGGATGGCTGAGTTTTGACGGTGTGACAGCGGCGACGGCTCTCAGTATTGAAAGAACCTTGCCAGTTGAGTTTGCTCAGCAGTTCTTTGGGCAGCACTCAGGGAGTCTAGGTGAGACCAGTACTTTCCTTATCCTGTGTGGCGGCGGTTATTTGATTTGGCGACGCATTATTCACTGGGCTATACCTGTGACCTTTATGCTTGGTCTGACAATACCTGCATTGGTAAGTCATTTGATCGACTCCGAAGCTTATCTATCGCCGTGGATTCACCTCACCAGTGGCGCAGCCATGTTGGGTGCGTTTTATATCGCGACAGATCTTGTTACCTCTCCAACCAGCATTCGCGGTCAGCTTATCTATGGGCTGGGGTGTGGGCTGCTTGTTTGGTTGATTCGAACCTTTGGCAGTTACCCCGAAGGCGTGGCTTTTGCGGTACTGATTATGAATGCGGTTAGCCCTTTAATTGATTACTACCTGCGCCCAAATGTGTTTGGTACTAGCCGAGTGACGGAGGAATAATCATGGAAGTCAGATTACAGCCATTTAAAGAGCGTATTTCGTATCAGGTCATATTGCTTTCCAGTGCATGTGCGCTCGCCGCATTACTTTTGTTTGTTACGAATTGGGCGACGAAGCCAATCATCTCTCAGCGTATCTTAGAAGATCAGAACGCTCTATTGAGGGAAGTTTTGGCGGGACAACCTTATTCGAATGATGTGTTTTCCAACCGCCAGCGTATCGAGTATGAGGGAAAGTCATTTGAACTGTATCGAGTGGAAGATGAAAATCAGCAACTGATTAACTGGGTGATCCGAGGTGAGCAGGAGGGATACAGTGGCACGATCCGCTTTCTTATCGGCTTAAAAATCAGTGGGGAGATTATTGGCGTTCGAATCATCAGTCACAGTGAGACGCCAGGACTGGGTGACAAAATCGAAGCTGAGAAAAGCAGTTGGATACTCAGTTTTGCCGAGCGCACTTTAGAGAACACAGGTGTGTGGGCGGTGAAAAAGGACGGGGGTGATTTTGACCAATTTAGCGGCGCAACAATTACACCCAGAGCCGTAGTAAAAGGCGTGCATCAGGCGTTGTTAGCGCTTGAATCTTACCAAGGAGCGAACAATGAGTGAATCAAACCAGTACAAAAGTATTATGTCACAAGGTTTATGGGGCAATAACATTGTGCTCAAACAGTCCCTTGCACTTTGTCCTTTACTCGCCGTAACCAGCAGTGCGACGAACGGCCTGGGGCTTGGCCTGGCCACAATGGTTGTGATGGTGGCGGCGAACACACTTAACTCAATGGCGAAAGGGGTCATCAGTAAAACTGTACGTATTCCGGTGAATGTCATTATTATCGCAACACTCGTGACGCTGACTGATGCATTGCTGAATGCCTACCTCCATTCTCTGCACAAAGTTCTCGGTCTATTCATTCCGCTGATTGTGACAAACTGCGCCATTCTCGGGCGCGTCGAATCGTTTGCCAGTAGAAGCGCTGTCATGCCCTCTATCGTGGATGGTCTGTTTATGGGGTTAGGCTTTACTTGGGTACTGACTATGCTCGGCGCGATACGCGAAATTCTCGGTAGTGGAACCTTGTTTAGCAATGCGCATCTACTTTTGGGCGAACGTTTTGCGTTTCTGGAAATGGTCATTATTGATGATTACCAAGGGTTGTTGTTGGTTATTTTGCCGCCGGGAGGCTTTCTGGTTTTGGGCTTGGTTCTGGCGTTAAAACAGAAATACGAATCCATGCTGGCAAACACAACGCCAGCGCTAGCACATAACACTAGGGGGTAACCATGAAAGTAAGTGTTGTCTACGCCTTACCGGATGAACAGGTATGGTTGTCAGTCGATGTTGACCATAGCGCAACCGTACTTAGCGCTATTCAGGTTTCGAATATTTTAGATATGTTTCCCGCTATCGATCTCGACAAACAAAAAGTGGGTATTTTCGGCAAATCCACCCAGTTGGATCGTGAGTTAAAAGAAGGTGACCGTGTGGAAATTTACCGCCCGTTAATTTGGCAGCCTGACGACGAAGATGAGGGTGATGACGACTAATTGTCACCTTTGCGACATTAGGTCAGACATTGTTTGAACGGAATTTTTTAACTTATTGAAAGTATTCAACTAAATGTATGGTAGATATTTTGCAGCGTATCCCTGCCATGACAAAAATTTAAGCAAGGAGCTAATTATGAGCAAAGTGGGAATTTTCTTTGGTACTGATATGGGCAGCACTCGCAAAATGGCCAAATTGATCCAAAAACAACTTGGTGACGAGGTTGCGGATAAACCGAAAAACATTAACCGCGTCGACGCCGATGAATTTGCCAGTTATGACTATCTGATTCTCGGTACGCCAACGTTAGGAGAGGGTCAGCTTCCTGGTTTATCAACGGATTGCCAGGAAGAGAGTTGGGAAGAGTTCCTACCCAACTTCTCAGACATGGATCTATCGGGTAAAAAAGTGGCGCTATATGGTTTGGGTGATCAGGTCGGATACAGCAACGAGTTTGTGGATGCACTTGGTGAGCTATATGATCATGTCGCCAACTGCGGCGCAGAGATGGTTGGATTCTGGCCCACAGAAGGGTACGAGTTTACTGCTTCTAATGCTGTTGACGGCGATGACTTTGTCGGGTTAGTGATCGACAAAGATAATCAATTAAGCCTGACAGAGCAGCGTATTGCAGGGTGGGTTGAGCAGATCAAAGCAGAAATGGCACTGTGAATAAAAATCAACCATAACCATAAAGCCAACACTATTTAGCCGTACTGAGAAACCTAGGCACAATGCCATTCTTGTATTGAGAGTGGCATTTTTTTATATGAGGATAGAGATTGTAAAGCCAGGTTCAGATGTGAAAATCTTGCTGTTTTTCTTGAGAGTTAAACGTTTCTTTACCCTGAGTCCTTTCTAACATTCACCGCTGAAAGATCGCAATCAATCATGTTGACTTTTATTTCATTTTAAAATTAAAATGAAATAAAGCTTCCATAAATTTATAAGCCGAATTGATATTGACTCATCATCTTTTGTGGTAATCCCAATGCTTTTTCGACAATACACATTTCTTGCTGGGGTTGTATTTGCTGCAACAAATGGTGATGTCTGCCTTTTTCCACAAAGCACAGCTTATTCCAAGGAGGGAATATGATTGCAGCAACAAGCGTGAAAGAACTGCAAAGGGACATCTACGCAAAGTATGAAGATTTGAGTCAACGCTTACAACAAGTTGCTAAGTATGTCGTTGAAAAACCGGAAAGTATCGCGTTCGATTCGGTGTCCGAAATAGCTCGTAATGTGGAGGTTCCGCCATCGACGTTGACTCGGTTTGCGCACGCATTTCACTATCGTGGGTTCAATGACATCAAAAAAGTGTTTCGTATTAATTTAGCTGAACAGACGGAGAGTTACACCGGTTATGCCCGGATTTGTACGGGTTTAGATGATGTTCAGAATATCGAGTCTCCAGCGAATATTCTTGCTCAGTTAGCTAAGGCGAACATCAACTCCCTTGAAGACTTAAACGTGCAAATTGAGCACGACACACTCCAAGTAGCGGTTACGTTGCTTAATGAGGCGAATAATATATATGTGGTTGGCTTCGGACACAGCTTTGGTATGGCATCGTATCTTGTCTACGCACTGAGACGCATAGATCGCCGGGTGTTTCTGATTGACGGTCTGGGAGCAATTTACCTGCAGCAAATGCAGACGATACACAGAGGCGATGTGGTCGTCATCATCAGCAGTGAACCTTACTCTGACGAATCGGTCATGGTTAGTGAAGTTGTTGAAGAAAAAGGCGTGAAGAAGATAGCGATTACTGACAGCCAGGTAAGCCCTATAGCAACCAATAGCGATGCCTGTTTTGTGATTAAAGAATCGCAGTTAGAAAAGTATCGGACTTTATCCGCAACCCAATGTTTGATTCAGTCACTTGTGGTTGCACTTATTTACAACACAAATCAAGAGACGCAGGTCGACGCTCTGGATATTTAATAGGGTGTAGCTGGTTTCCCATAAACGTAGAGGCGGTAATGACTTCAAATAAAAAAGCGGAACTGTATCTGTTTTCTGCCACCATATTAGCGGGTTTGGGGTGGTTGTTTTCTAAGCAGGCTGTTGCGGAGTTACCACCACTCGCGTTTATTGGATTTCGGTTTGTTTGCGCCGCTGTGATTATCGCGCCATTCGGCATGAAGCAGCTGGTTCATGGCGAGCGCCAGCAGTTTGTCACAGCGGGATGGATAGGGCTGCTGCAAGGTTTGTCTTTATCTTTGTGGATTTATGCCGTCTCAGTCAGTGATGAACTGGGTGTGGGCGCATTTATCATGAGCCTTTCTATGCTATTTGTACCTATCTGGGGGTGGATGCTGTTTAAACAGCGGCCAACACGCCCTTTTTGGGCTTCTCTTCCATTCGTCAGCGCGGGACTGTATTTTCTATCCCTCTCGGGGAGTTTCTCAATGTCTACGGGTGAGCTGTTCTTTTTTATTTCGGCGGCTTTTGTGGCGTTACATTTCATTTGTAATAGTCATCACTCTCAAACTATTCCCGTGCTTTACCTCACATGTGTTCAGTTCTTTACCGGTGGCTTATTAGCGATTCTTTTTTCTGCCTGTATAGAATCTTGGCCAACCTCAATCAGCATGAGTACGTTGGGGTGGTTTGTTGCCAGCGTTATTCCGGCGACATGTCTGCGCTTCTTCATTCAAATCAAAGGCCAGAGCGGCACAAATGCAACCAATGCTGCACTGCTTATGACACTAGAGCCTTTGTGGACCGTGTTGATCAGTGTAGTGTGGCTAAATGAAGTGATGTCGACCAATAAAATATTGGGTATTGTGCTTATACTTACGGCTTTGATGGTGTATCGATGCTGGGATTTAGTGCGAGTGCAGATGAAGAGGCTGCGTGCTTTTTAAAACAATCTGCTTTTTAAAAACAATCAGCGCCCGTGTGATTGGGCGCTAAGTGAAGTTATACCGCTACGTGGTCATAAAGCGGAATGTTGGTTAACGCCGTCACTTCATCGATATAGCGACGAACGTTTGTTGGGAACTCCACGCCTTTGATTACGGTAAGGTTTCTCAGAGTAGGGTAGACGTTAATATCATCGTAACTGAGAACATTATCGCGACTTGAAGGTAGCGTAAGCCATTCCAGATTACGCAGAGTGTGGTTCAGTTGAATGAGAAACTCATTACTTTGCGCCATCGCCTGCTCAAATGACATTCCGATCATTTTCGATTTATTGGTGGTAAACCAAGCTTTGGCCTCTGCACTACCAAACTCGGGCAAAGTGATTTCCATCCAGCGAGGGTGCACAAGTGGACCTTCAACACTTTTTTACTGCCTGATTGTAACGGTCGATATCAGTTTGATGTACAGCCTCTGATAATACAGGCTTGCCATCCCATTCATCTAAATATTTCACAATATCAAGGCTTTCTGCCATGTAGGTACCATCTTCTTTTTCAAGTATGGGAACCATATTCGCGCCAACTTTGTCGATACGCGCATCCACATCGTGGTTTTGTAAATACACAAACTCGACAGGCATGTTCTTTAAGTTCGCGAGCATCATTGCCTTGATACAAAACGGGCAATGTTCAAAAACAAATAACTTCATCTTTCTCCTACCTATTGAAAATATTTAAGGGAATTAATATTCAATTATAGGTTAAAATGAAATTATTTTTTCATTTGTTTTATGTGTTTGTGTTGGATCTCAACAACAAATAGTGAAAAAAAGCAGGAAAAAAGGGAGGAGAGATGGACGCTGGGCGTATCTCAATACGCCCAGAATTTGCGAGCGGATTATGCAGCCGAATTTTTTTCGCTTTCCTGAAAAGCCAGTGAAACCGCTAACGTTTGGGCTAGGCATAGTGACGCCACCTGAGAACGGAACGCATCTACTTTGCCTTCTTTCACAACAAAGCAGACATCACTGAAGGCTGCAAGTGGGCTGATCTGGCTGTCGGTAAGAATGATCTGCTTTGTGCCTGTGTTTGCTAACGCATCACTCACATCAGTGGTATCTTGCGCGTACGGATAGAAACTGATCGCTACGACTACGTCGTTTTCGCGAATCATGTTGATTTGCTCTTTGAACATGCCACCAAGCCCATCAATAAGAAACGCACGTTTGTTCAGGTGACGGAATGCGTATGTTAAGTATGAAGAGATACTGAACGAGCGTCCAAGGCCGATGACGTAAATATTGTCTGCTTCAGAGAGCAGTTTTACCGCTTTGTTGAGGCTGTCTTCGTCGATTTGAGTCGAAAGTTGTTGTATTGCACTGGTATTGGCGCGTGCAAAAGCTTGCAGAATATCAATAGGGCGCTCTGGTGGCTCTTCGTCGGCATCCATGCTTTTTGAAAGTTTCACGCGATCAGTGTAGCTAGACGTCTCTTCAAGTAAGTTTGTACGAAATAGTTGTTTCATTTCGTTAAAGCCACTGTAGCCGAAAGCGCTGGCAAAACGAATCAATGTCGATGGCGGAACATCAGCTTGTTCAGCAATAACAGAAACAGTTTCAAACGCGACACTGCTCTTATTATCAAGTACATAAGCTGCAACTTGTTGAAGACGTTTACTTAAATCACCGTAGCGATTCCTGATTTGGTCTTGCAATTCACTTAGTGTGGTTGGTGCTGACATTATGTTCTCCATAGATTCATTCTGTGACTTGCTTTAAGTGTTTCATTTTAGCTTAAAAATGAAATCGTTCATATAGCTGTCATCTCTGACAAATTCGATCTGTTTCTCATTTACCTCTAATACGTAATTTCGAATCACATACCGCAGCAATCGACAGGTTATTGCTTCGGGCTTGATGGGGGAGTTAGTTTTCTTTAATTCACGCCAACATGAACACAGGGAACTAACTGGCTCCCTTGTCATTTCGTTTTTCATTAAGAATTGTCGGGGTTAAAGAACAGTTTTAGCTGATCCCTTCAAGGAGCAATTTTGTTCCGGATAATAGTAAGAAGCCGTAACACAGTTGATAGATTGTCTGCTGAGGGACTTTATCCAGCAACCACACACCCATTTTTACGCCTATTGGTGCCAATGGCATCAGAACCAAAGAAGTCAGTAAGTTGGTGCTGTCGAAGGTGCCAAGTAAAGTAAATGGCACCAGTTTAAACAGATTGATAATGGCAAACAGGACGGCC
Source organism: Vibrio sp. STUT-A11 (assembly GCF_026000435.1). Lineage (NCBI taxonomy): Bacteria > Pseudomonadati > Pseudomonadota > Gammaproteobacteria > Vibrionales > Vibrionaceae > Vibrio > Vibrio sp. STUT-A11. Next base: position 1,238,983 of record NZ_AP026764.1, read on the forward strand.
ATCGTTGCGATTAATGTGGTTTTTTCGAGCCGTAGCGGGAGTAGGTAAAGACTGGCAGGGCCACCTCCAGCATGAATGGCGGTACTGGAAAAGCCACATAACGTACTCCAGAACCAGGCTGAAAACGTTCCTCCGGGTTTTGGTTGTTTGCGCTGAAACAGGTGCATAAAGAAGAACAGTACCGACAACAGTCCAACAATCAGCTTCACGCTAGACTCGGTCATACTTCCTAAATAAAACGCAGCCAGAGCTACTCCGAGGGCTGATGCTGGCAACATGCGTTTTATCACCCGGGCATCTGCAAAATGGCGGTGATGTTTAACGGCAAAGAAATCCATAACACATAAGATCGGCAGCAGTATCGCAGCGGCTTGAGTTGGTGAGATGGTCCAAGCCATCAGTGGTACTGAAATGACACCTAATGCGCCCCCGAGTCCCCCTTTACCGATTCCGTAGATGAGGACTGCGGGTATGGATACGATATAAAACCATGGGTCTGTGATGATCATTTCTTCACTCCATGTAAAAAGCGCCCAGTTGGGCGCTTTGGGGTTGCTAAGAACAGGTACTTAAGCCCAACAGAAAAAGCTGTCATACCTATCTAGCGTTTTTATCGAGAATTAACCACGCTGACGCCAAAGTGCAATCAGGTTGTGGTAGTTCTGCTTGATATTTTCGATCAGTGTTTCATCGTTAATGCTATTCGCCAGCCATTGACGTGATGGCTCACCAAATAGTGTACGACCAACCGCGAACCCTTTAACGATTTCTTTACCCGCAGTTGCATTGAAGCCTCTTTGTAGCTCTTCCTGAGGTGCATCTAGGCCTAAGATGACTACGCCACGGCAGAATGCATCGCGCTCTGTGACTACTGAGCTGACCGTGTCCCAGCTATCGGCTTCAAGAGCAGGCAGCTTCCACCAGTCTGGCTTGATACCTAGGTCGTAGAAACGTTCCAGAGCCTGAATGTAGAGTCTGTCTTCTTTCTTCACGCCAGCAGGCAGGATGACTTCCAATAGCAACTCATGACCAGATTTACAACATGCCTGGTAGACTTCTTGAACCAGTTCTTCTTGCTCTGTACGGATATCTAGCTCGTCTTCTGGGCTGTAGAACACTAGGCACTTCACCACGTGCTCAAGAGGCCAGTCGATTAATTGTGAACCGATGTTACCGTGCTCTAAGCGCAGTGGACGTGAACCCGGCAACTCGATAGGACGGCCAATCCACCAGCCTTGTCCTGTCACTTCATTGAGTACATCTTGGCCGAATGTGCTATCACACAGTAAACCTGCTTTACCCGCTAAGTTTGCTTCTTGTGCGACTTGTTGGCTCGCTTTAAAGATAAGTTTTTTCAGCGTCTTGATACGTGCCGTGCCTGTACCCGCTTCACGAGCCATGTCTTCAAGTTGGCTTCGGTGGTCAAATGCCATCACACATAACTCATCCCACTGAGGAGCTTTACGTGTCGTAACGCGGTGTAGGTGGTTGAGCTCTACATCCAGGTCAGGACGTTTTACATCAGCAGCGCGAGTGATGTAGTTATCGAGCTCTAATTTAGTTGGCATTGCCGGAGCACAGCCGTGACGAGAAACCACCAACGCACCACAGGCGTTAGCGTATGCACATGCTTTTTCCCAGCCTTCGTCGTTTAGGTAGCCACGTAGCAAACCAGACATGAATGCGTCGCCAGCGCCTAGAACGTTAAGCACGTCAACGCGAACGCCATGAATAGTCAGACCGTCGTCAAGATCATTTGGCACTTCTCCGCTGTAAACAGAGCAGCCCAGTGCGCCGCGTTTGCACACTAGTTCAGCATCAGAAACTTTACGTACTGCTTTTAGTGCGTCGATAGTGTTATCTGTACCACCACAAATATGGAACTCTTCTTCTGTGCCGACAATAACATCAAACAGGCCAAGTACTTCTTGCAGTTCTTGAGTCACTTTGTCTGAAGCGATGTAACGAGTTTCGCCATCACCCAGTGAAGTCAGCCCCCAAAGTACTGGGCGGTAGTCGATGTCTAGCGCCGTTTTTACACCATTGCGACGAGCGTATTTCAATGCGGTAAGTACGGCTTCGCGCGTTTTTGGATTGGATAGGTGAGTACCAGTGATTGCCAGACAGCGAGCAGACGCGATGTACTCTTCAGTAAAGTCATCTTTGTTGATTGCCATGTCAGCACAGTTTTCGCGGCAGAAGATCAGAGGGAAAGTATCTTCGTCTTTGATGCCCAGAATAACCAGCCCCGTCAAACGCTCTTTGTCAGTGATCAAGTGACTAGTATCACAGCCAACACGCTCGAGTTCTTCACGTAGGAAACGGCCCATGTGCTCGTCGCCAACGCGTGCAAGCATTGATGATTTCAATCCTTGTACTGCTGTGCCGTAAGCCACATTACCTGATGAGCCACCAAGGTACTTATTAAAAGATCCCATGTCTTCTAAACGAGCGCCGATCTGTTGACCGTAAAGATCAACCGCAATGCGGCCCATACAAATGACATCTAGCTTTTTCTCAATACTCACATTCTTCTCCTCAGAGCTTAAACTCTTACCGTCATCAATAGGATGGTTCCAATGCTAAAGTTTTTGTGTCTGCGTTAAGGCAATGCCCATATGCGTTTCACGTTTCAATAAAACCTTTATACGGAATATTTGTTTCGTTTTCAATTTAAAGTGGGATATTTAATTCGTTTTGTGATCGGGGCGGAAAATAAATTTCAAATGCTCTTGGAAGTTGAAAAAATGGATTCGCGCAGCTGAAAGATAGGGTTTAAGCGCTGGTGGCTCGTTATAGCCAAGGCGATATTTCGAACTACAACAAATAAAAAAGCCCGTCTCAGGAGTCACGCTGGACGGGCAAACCGCTCGATTAAACTTATTGTTAGTATTTATCCTGAGCTCAGGGTGAGGAAGTGAGTGAGACTTTATTTACCCCGAGCTCTGGATCGTTTAGTACTGACGCGCTTTTTTCAATTTCTCTACGTTTTCCTGAGCTTTAGCTTCAATCTCTGGTTTCGCAGCGACTTGAGCCGTACCACAGCGCCACCAGGACTCGTAATCGTTGGTCATGGTTTTCGGTAGCACTTTTATATCAATCAGGGTTGATACGGTTTGCTGCTTAGCATCGGCCAATGCGGCGATTAGCTCTTCTTCTGTATGCACTCGGTAGGCTTTACAACCGTAACTCTCTGCGTTTTTTGCAAAATCAACAGGCACTAATCCACCGCTCATCTTGCCTGTTTTCGAGTCTTTGAAACGGTTTTCGGTGCCAAAGCTGCCCATTTTATGGTTCATCTGCAAGTTATTGATACAGCCAAATGCCGCGTTATCAAACAAGAGTACGTTGATTTTCACGCCTTCTTGAATCGATGTTTGTAGCTCTGAATGAAGCATCATGTAGGAACCGTCACCGACCATGGTGTAAACAGGTTGCTCTGGGTTCGCAATTTTTGCACCAATCGAGGCGGCCACTTCATAACCCATGCATGAATAGCCATACTCCATGTGGTAAGTGTCCGGACGTTTTGGTCGCCAAACACGCTGCAGATCGCCAGGGAGTGAACCAGCTGCACCGACAATAATGGCATCTGGTTCAAGATGTTCATCAAGCAAGCCTAGTACGCGAGTTTGGGCTAAGTCGGTATTAAGTGCTTCACGGTACTCCGCCAACTCATCATCAAAGTGACCACCGATTTCCGGAACGAACCCTTCGCCTATTTGAACATTGAATAAGCGGGTTAGTTCTTTGTCCCAAGCTTGTTTAGCCGCTTTAATTTCGTTGCTGTAGCCACTCACGTAGCCAAGTTGAGCTAACTTTTCACCGATTGCTTCAAGAGCGATATGGGCGTCAGCGACAACCGAAGTTGCATCTAATTTGCTTGCATCAAACTCAGAGACGTTGATGGTTAAGAAATCCACGTCTGGGTTCTGGAATAGTGATTTAGAGCATGTGGTGAAATCGGTAAAGCGAGTACCCACACCAATTACTAAGTCTGTGTCACGCGCAATTCGGTTAGCAGCAAGACAACCTGTGGTACCTACGCCACCCAAGTTGAGTTCGTGGTCGTGGACAATCGCACTCTTACCCGCTTGTGTTTCACCGAAAGGAATATTGTGTCGCTCAGCAAACTGACGGAATGCATCGTGTGCTTCTGAATAACGTACGCCACCACCACAAATAAGCATCGGCTTCTTCTTGCCCTTAATTAGAGCAACCGCGTCATCAATCATTGGGTTAGTCGCTGGACGACGTTCAATGCGGTGTACGCGTTTTTTAAAGAAGTACTCAGGGAAGTCGTAAGCCTCACCCTGCACATCTTGTGGTAAACAAATCGTGACTGCGCCTGCGTCAGCAGGATCCGTCAATACTCGCATCGCGTTAACCATCGCAGACATCAATTGCTCTGGGCGAGTAATGCGATCCCAGTAACGTGAAACGGGTTTGAAGCAGTCGTTGGTGCTGATTGATGCATCGTGATACTGCTCAACCTGCTGTAGAACAGGATCTGGCTGACGAGTCGCGTAAGTATCTCCCGGTAAGAAAAGCACTGGGATGCGGTTCGCTGTTGCTGTCGCTGCTGCCGTTACCATGTTTGCTGCGCCAGGGCCCACAGAAGAGGTGACGGCATAGATCTTTTTGCGCTTGTTTTGTTTCGCGTAACCCATCGCAATATGAGCCATACCTTGTTCGTTACAGCCCTGGTATACCTCAAGTGAGCCGGCGTCTTCTTCTAATGCTTGTCCCAGACCGACAACATTGCCATGACCAAAGATGGTAAAGATGCCATGAATAAACTTATGTTCTATTCCATCGAACTCAACATACTGTTGATTCATAAACTTAACCAGCGCTTGTGCGGTTGTCATTTTAATCGTGTTCATAACCACTTTACTCCAGATAATTTAGTCGACAGCAGGTGAGACGAAACTTGTGACCTGATGCCTTGCTAGCATATTAAATCTAATGATTTAGATATTATGGAACATTTATTTCATTGCAATGTTTTTCTGAAATGTTGTTAGCTTTTGTGATCCTGATTAGATTGTGGCGTGTTGATTCACTAAAAACAAAATAATGGTGTGATGAATGATACTTTTTGCAAAATTACGAAATTTTCATTTCATGAGATAAAAGAGGGTGAAAATTTACATTTGACAACTGCTTGCGATTAGCTCGTGTGAAAAATCGGCCTCCTAAGGCATTAAAAAGTCGATTGAAGCCGTGAAAAAGTTACATTAAATGCGACGACAATAGCGTTATGTATCAAGAGATCGGCTTTTAATGAGATAGGTAGCGTATAGGCGTGGTGGACATTGAAAAGCAAGCGATGATGTATATTGATAGGAATGTTTGGTGGAGCTGTGACGTATCAGAGAGACCGCTTTTATGGAGAGGATGTAGCGTAAGGTTAACGCCCCCTCAGACATAGAGGAGGCGTGTTTTGGTGGTTATGCCAACGCAGCTTTGCTGGTTGCTTTTACGTTACGCTTTGCGGGTTTCTTTTCAGCCTCTTTATCGGTCACGCCTTTTTCTGTCTCTGACTCGGTATAAGCGCGTCCGTAGAAAGAGTCTTTGAGAATTGCTCTTAACTCACCAATGAGTGGGTAGCGAGGGTTCGCACCAGTACATTGGTCATCGAACGCCTCTATCGCTAGCTGTTCGACCTTATTCAGGAAGTCTGCTTCATTTATCCCAGCCGCCTGAATAGACATTGGGATGTCTAGGTTCGCTTTTAGCTCATCCATCCATGCAAGTAGACGTTCAATCTTCTGAGCAGTGCGGTCACCAGCTTGGCTTAGGCCTAGGTGGTCAGCCACTTCAGCGTAACGACGACGTGCTTGTGGACGGTCGTATTGAGAGAACGCAGTTTGCTTAGTTGGGTTATCGTTCGCGTTGTAACGTACAACGTTAGAGATAAGCAGTGCGTTAGCCAAACCGTGTGGAACGTGGAACTCAGCACCCAGTTTGTGCGCCATTGAGTGACAAACACCTAGGAATGCGTTCGCAAATGCCACACCAGCGATAGTTGCCGCGTTGTGTACTTTCTCACGAGCGATTGGGTCGTTAGCACCGTTCGCGTAGCTTGATGGTAGGTACTCTTTTAGCATCTTAAGTGCTTGTAGAGCCTGGCCATCTGAGTATTCGTTCGCTAGAACTGATACGTAAGCTTCCAGAGCGTGAGTTACGGCATCGTAACCACCGAATGCGGTTAGAGACTTAGGCATGTTCATAACAAGGTTCGCATCAACGATAGCCATGTTAGGAGTTAGCTCGTAGTCCGCTAGTGGGTATTTAGCACCGGTCTTGTCGTCAGTAACAACCGCGAATGGTGTAACTTCTGAACCCGTACCTGAAGTTGTTGTGATACAAACAAGCTCAGCTTTTTGACCCATTTTAGGGAACTTGTAGATACGTTTACGGATGTCCATAAAGCGCATTGCAAGCTCTTCGAAGTGCGTTTCTGGGTGCTCGTACATTACCCACATGATTTTCGCTGCATCCATCGGTGAACCACCGCCTAGCGCTAGAATCACGTCTGGTTGGTAGCTCGCCATTTGAGCGGCACCTTTTTCTACTACAGATAGCGTTGGGTCAGCTTCAACGTCGAAGAACGTTTGAACTTCCATGCCTTGTGCTTTCAGTAGTTTCACTACGTCATCTGCGTAACCGTTGTTGAATAGGAAACGGTCAGTGACTAGGAATGCGCGTTTCTTACCTTCTAGGTCGCCAAGCGCGATTGGAAGGCTACCACGACGGAAGTAGATTGACTTAGGTAGTTTATGCCACAACATGTTTTCAGCTCGCTTCGCAACAGTTTTCTTGTTGATTAGGTGTTTAGGACCTACGTTCTCAGAGATAGAGTTACCACCCCATGAACCACAACCTAGCGTTAGAGAAGGCGCAACGTTGAAGTTGTACAAGTCACCGATACCACCGTGAGTAGTCGGGATGTTGATTAGGATACGAGCCGTCTTCATCTTGTCACCGAAGTAACGGATGCGGTCTGCGTTAACGTCTTGGTTAGTGTACAGACCAGAAGTGTGGCCGATACCGCCGATTTCAACCATGGTTACCGCTTGAGCAACGGCGTCTTCGAAGTTGTCAGCACGGAACAGACCTAGCGTTGGAGACAGTTTCTCGTGAGCGAATGCGTCGTCGTAAGAAACTTTACCCAGACCTTCACCTACTAGAACTTTAGTGTCCGCAGGCACTTTAACGCCAGCCATTTCAGCGATTGCTGCCGCTGGCTGACCAACGATTTTCGCGTTTAGTGCGCCGTCGATAAGAAGAACTTTACGAACTTTTTCCGCTTCCGCTTTGTTTAGTACGTACGCTTTGTGCGTTGCGAAACGCTCTTTCACTTCGTCGTAAACTTCGTCAACCACGATAGCTGCCTGCTCAGAAGCACACACTACGCCGTTATCGAATGTTTTAGACATCAGGATAGAAGCTACTGCACGTTTGATGTCAGCCGTTTCGTCGATAACAACAGGAACGTTACCTGCGCCAACACCGATAGCTGGTTTACCTGAAGAGTAAGCCGCTTTCACCATGCCTGGACCACCAGTTGCAAGGATAAGTGCGATGTCATCGTGCTTCATTAGAGCGTTTGAAAGCTCAACTGAAGGTTGGTCAATCCAACCGATGATATCTTTTGGTGCGCCCGCTGCAACTGCTGCATCTAGAACAAGTTTAGCTGCGTCGTTAGTAGAGTTTTTCGCACGTGGGTGTGGCGAGAAGATGATACCGTTACGAGTCTTCAGAGAGATAAGAGATTTGAAGATTGCAGTCGAAGTTGGGTTAGTAGTTGGTACGATACCGCAGATGATGCCTACTGGCTCAGCGATAGTCATTGTACCTAGGTTGTCATCCTCTTCCAGGATGCCACAGGTTTGTTCGTCTTTGTATTTGTTGTAGATAAACTCAGAAGCGAAGTGGTTCTTGATTACTTTATCTTCAACAATACCCATACCAGATTCTTCAACCGCTTGCTGCGCTAGAGGGATACGAGCTTGGTTAGCTGCAAGAGAAGCAGCACGGAAGATTTTGTCTACTTGCTCTTGAGAGTAAGTAGCGAACTCTTCTTGCGCTTTCTTAACGCGAGTGACGAGGGCATCTAGTTCTTTAATATTAGTGACTGGCATAGATTACTCCAATAATTTAAGGTTTCATTTCTAAAAATCATGTGACAGGCCTGAACTTAAATATTCAGACCTCGTTAATTCATTGTTTAATTCAGAAAATTAAATAATTAAAAAAGGAAAGTTTCTATCTGTTTAATTATTTTACCCATACGGAATTTACCTTGTTTGCACAGAAGTTATGGGGTGAACAATATTCATGGTTTACAAAAAAGCGATTGTACAATTTCACTAAGCTTATGACGCCTTATCCTTTAACGTGCTGAAGGATAGGTTTTATCTCATTAAATTTCATAATAACAATAAGTTAAAACAATTGAAGGCCATTAGGCTTGTGAACGTTCAGGCGCGCCTCGTGCTGAGTAGTCTGAGTTGCAAACCTGTTTTCCCATTTACTTGTTCAATTCTTTTTCTCTCTAGCTGTTTGGATAAGATGATGTGCAATATTAGGGCACATCATCTTCACGAGTATTATCCTCTGTTTTTCCAAAGTTGGATTATTTCGTGGTAGTTTGATTTGATTTTATTAATAAACGCTTGGTTGTTAATATTTCCAGACAACCATTCTTTAGATGGTTCACCAAATATAGTTCGGCCAACCATAAAACCTTTAATTAAGTCGTGGCCAGTTGTTTGGTCAAAGCCTTTTTTAAGTTCTTCTACAGAAGCATCCAGACCGAGAATCACAACACCACGACAATATGGATCTTGTTCGATGATTAAGCTGTTCATCGTGTTCCATGAATCGCTTTCAAGCGCTGGTAATTTCCACCAATCTGGCTTAATGCCCAAAGAGTAGAAGCGGCTTACAGCTTCAATGTATAAGCGATCTTCTTTTGCTACCCCCTCAGGCAGGATGACTTCGAGTAGTAGTTCATGCCCAGACTTAAGACAGGCGTGGTACGCTTCTGCTATTTTATTCTCTTGCAGAGTTCGTATGCTTTCATCGTCTTCCGGGCTGTAGAACATCAGGCATTTCACCACATGCTCTAAAGGCCAGTCGATCAATTGAGAGCCAATGTTGCCGTGTTCGAACTCTAGAGGACGAGAGCCAGGCATTTCGATTGGACGACCGATCCACCAATTGTCGCCCGTTACGTCGTTAAGCACATCCTGACCGAAGGTGCTATCACAAAGGAGTCCTGATTGACCTTTTAAACCGGCTTCCTTGCTTACCTGACGGCTCGCTTCAAGAATGAGTTTTTTCAGCGTTGGAATTTTTCCAACATCTGCACCGACTTCTTTCGCCATGTCGACCAATTGACTACGGTGATCGAACGCTAAGATACATAATTCGTCCCATGCACCTGTCTTACGCGTCGTTACTCGGTGCAAGTGGTTAAGCTGAGGATCTAAATCAGGGCGCTTAACATCGTTAGCGCGAGTTAAATAGTTGTCTAACTCAACTTTGGTTGGCATTGCGGGAGCACAGCCATGACGAGATACCACAAGTGCGCCACAAGCGTTGGCATAAGTGCACGCTTTTTCCCATCCTTCACCGTTGAGATAGCCACGAAGAAGACCAGACATGAATGCGTCACCAGCGCCAAGCACGTTCAACACATCCACACGCACACCGTGTACGGTAATGCCTTCATCCAGCGCTTCTGGGATCGTATCTGTGTAAACAGAGCAGCCAAGAGCACCGCGTTTACAAACCAATTCTGCGCCAGAGACCTTACGTACTGCTTTGAGTGCTTCAACGGTATCTGTTGATCCTCCGCAAATGTGGAACTCTTCTTCTGTTCCGACAATTACATCGAATAACCCCAAAACGTCTTGCAGTTCTTTGGTCACTTTGTCTGATGCGATAAAACGGGTTTCACCATCGCCCAGTGAAGTTAGGCCCCATAGTACCGGACGATAATCAATATCAAGCGCGGTTTTAACCCCATTTCGGCGAGCATATTCAAGTGCAGTCAAAACGGCGTCGCGCGTTTGTGGGTTTGATAGGTGTGTGCCAGTGATCGCCAAACAGCGCGCTGATGCAATATACTCTTCCGTAAAGTCCTCTTTGCTGATTGCCATGTCAGCGCAGTTTTCACGGTAAAAGATCAGTGGAAAGGTGTCTTCATCTTTGATGCCTAAAATCACCAGGCCAGTAAGACGTTCTCTATCGGTGATAAGGTGGCTGGTGTCGCAACCTACTTTTTCCAGCTCTTCACGTAAGAAACGTCCCATATGTTCATCGCCAACGCGGGCAAGCATTGAAGATTTAAGGCCTTGCACTGCTGTGCCATAAGCAACGTTACCGGAAGACCCACCGAGATACTTGGCGAATGTGCCCATATCTTCTAAGCGAGCGCCGACTTGTTGCCCGTAAAGGTCAACAGCGATTCGTCCCATACAAATCAGGTCTAATTTCTTTTCAGTTTTCACTTTGAGCCTCTCACGGTAACGCGTTAACAAACGAACTGCTTTAAATTAATGGAATTTTTATTTCATTGCTAATTGTAAGTGAAATTAAGCGCCTGTTGTGTGATGGGTGTTGAATTCACAAACTATATGATGAAATTTTTATTTCATACTGTACGGATAGGTTGGAGTAGAGGTTGGTTCACTACTTTCTGCCAGCTAGGGAAGAGGACCAAATGAGCGCTCGAAACTCACTTAACGCAAAAATGGAGTAACTCGGGTGAGCTACTCCATTCGATGTAATTTCATTCTCCGTGTTTCTTGGGCTTCGATAGCTTAGCACCTAAACATAGAATAGCGATTACTGGCTGATTGTTGCTTTCAAAGCGTCGATAGAGGTTTCAACACCTGCATCCACTGTCATGGTCAGGTCTTCCATCTCAAGTGACACATCACCGTTGTAGCCCATCATGTGACATACAGAGAAGAACTCTTTCCACCACTGAAGATCTTGACCGCAACCTACTGCAACGTAGTTCCAGGTACGGTCTGCACTGTCTTCAACTGGACGCGGCTCTAGCAGGCCATCAATGTCAGCTAGACCACGTTCGATACGAGCATCTTTGCCGTGCACGTGGTAGATACAGCCTTTTAATGCGCGAGCTGCTGCAATTGGGTCCGCACCAAGAATGATCATGTGAGATGGGTCAAGGTTGATGCCGATCATTGGGTCAACCGCGTTACGCAATTTAAGCAGCGTTGACGCACTCCAAACCATAGTGCCAGGAAACTCTTCGATCGCGATTTGTTCTACGCCGCACTGCTTACAGTGTTCGACATATTCAGACCAAAACTTGATGGTGACTTCCCATTGGTACTCGTAAGCTGGCGCCATAAAATCAGGCCAAGACACCGTTGATGTGATCCAGTTTGGTGTTCTGTCTTCAGGAGAACCAGCAGGTAGACCAGCCATAGCCACAATTTTCTTCACGCCAAGTTTGCCAGCTAATGTTGCACACTCGTACATGCTCTTCGCGTATTGCTCGCCCGTTTCTGATGGCCAAAGCGGGTTACAAGATGTATTTAAAGCAGAAATACGCATACCACGCTTTTCTAGCTCTGCTTGGAACTGCTGAAGTTTGGTTTCATCGCTTAGAAGCTCTTGAGTGTTCACATGCTTACGTGCGCCCCAGCCACCGGCTGTCATTTCTACAGCGTCAATACCCATTGACTTTACTTTATCTAACATGTCTGTGAATGAAAGATCTGCGTATACATCAGTACAAATTGCTAGTTGCATAGTATTAACCTCGATATTCTAAATTGTTCACTTTTGATTCAAAAACTGGATAAATCTCTTAGCACCTTTTTTGCAACCGGGTGCAAAGTTGGTTGGTTTCGCATTTGTTAACCAAAAAGATTGATTAACGATACGATTAATGACACTTTGTATTATTTCGTGATTTTATATAGTCACAGAGTCATGATTATTTTAAAATCAATTTAAATCCTATAAAAATAAACTGTCAATATAATTGTTGAGCCAATGAAAGAAAATAAAGACAAAGTCACAAAAAATATCACTGCTCGTGATGTGGCAAAACTTGCAGGTGTATCAAAATGGACTGTTTCCCGAGCATTTACTCAGGGTTCTTCAATTTCTGAGTCTAGTTTAAATAAAGTGCTAAAAGCAGCTGAAGAACTTGGCTACAAACCTAATTTACTTGCAAGAAGTCTGGCAAAAAACAAAACTAATATGGTTGCCATACTTATTTCAGAGTTAGGGTCTCCTAATGTATTGATTGTTTTTGATGAACTGACATCAAAACTGCAAAATAAAGGATTAATTCCGATAGTTCTCAATATTCATTCTAAAAAAGACTACAAGAATGCCCTTACGTTAGCAGGTCAGTTGCAAGTCGACGGTATCATATTTCTTGGCACTGATTTACCTCAAGAAATCGTTGAAAAAAACATTGAGCATATTCCTCTCATTTCTCTGTATCGTCATTGTGATACGCCAAACGTTCACTCTGTCAGTACCGATGGCATAACGGCGGGTCAGCAAGTTGCCAATCTTTTCATTAAATTAGGTTATAAAAGAATAGCTTACATGTCTGGTCCAGAACAAAAATCAACAGGGCTGCTACGCTTTCAAGGTTTTAACAGTCGACTTTCTGAGTATGATATACCACTCGAGCACAGATTTAATATCAAACACTATGCCAGAGACCTCGCATTTAATTGCCTTTCTGACTACATAAAAACAACCGATGTTAATCAAAGAGTTGACGCTATTTTTTGTGAAAATGATATCTTAGCCATTGGTGCTTTGGATGCATTACATCACCACAAAATTGATAACACTATTGCTATTGTAGGATTTGACGATATAGATCTAGCGTCATCCCCTAAATATAGACTCACAACATTCAGGCAGGAACTCATCCCTTTGGTTAGTAAATCTGTTGAACTACTTAATTCTGATATTAATAGTAACAACAAAATACTTATGCCTGGAACGTTAATTAAACGTCAATCACATCTTATAAATCGACAATAATAATATTTTAATGGTACGGGACAGATAATATTGCCCCGTACCTGGATAATAGTTAGAAAATTATATTATCGGAGTAAGAATTCTCTTTCTAAACGCTCTCTTGCCGCTGGTGCTTGCACGTCCATCTTTTCTGGGAATCCAAAATAAGAGACACAAGCAATTGAGTCACCACCAACTGCGAATTTCTTATTCGCAAATTCCATATCTCTTAGCGTTGAGAACATAGTATCAAAATCTACATCGCCTTCACCCATGGCTAAGTGCTGGTGGATAGCCACATCACTGCGACCTTGATTGTTCAACCAAGGTGGGTTAGCGATATAGCGACAATCCAATGTTTGGTTGAAGGTATCTGCAAACAATACATGAGAAAGATCGTCACCTGCATACTCTAGCATTGAGCGAACGTCACCTTTGCCTTGATCATAGAAGAAGCCGTGAGGCGCAGAGTATACGTACTTTAGATTGTCCGAACGGTAGGACTTAACCAGGTCACACGTTTCATCATTCAGTTCACAGAAATCCCATGGATGCGATTGCACTTCGACACGAATGCCTTCTCTTTCAAATAGAGGTAGTAATTCATCCATAGAGCGGAACCACATTCCGTTACAGATTTCTTGTTGGTTTGGATCGCCCGAAAGTTCTGTGTTGATTACTTCTACACCCATGTTAACAGCGATTTCTACGATTTTTTTCCAGTTTGCTACTGCATGTTTACGTTGTTCTTCAGTTGGGCCTGACCAACGATAAACAACGATAAAAGAAGAGAGTTCAACGCCAGCCTGACGTAGGGCAGTTTTGTATTCTCTTTCACACTCACGAGAAAATAGTGGGTGCTTGTAGAACGGGTTGATACGTGGATGAGGCGATTGCTCGATATACTTGTAACCCCAATCTGCAACTTTGTGCACCATATCCGGGATACTCATTTGTTTTGCTAGTACATCTACGTCGAATGCGATTTTCATAAAAACCTCCAAATAAAGTGTATATCAATCAACCTATTATTGATTTCACGTGTAATTATTAAGTAGTTATTAGTTAATCTGGCAATTTGTCTCTCATCGATACATTCCTAAGTATGAGCGACAAATTGCCAGTGGGTTAATTGGACCTATTAAGCAGGTACGTCTACTTTTTTGGTCTGTTGGCCGTTCCAGTTAGTCATAACATGCTCTTCCATTCTTTCTAGTGCTACACCATTGGTTTCTGGTAGGTAGCGATTTACGAAGAAATAAGAAGCAATCATGAAGAAAGCAAATACCCACATAGGGAATGCGCCACGGAACATCTCATTGAGAAGCGGGCTGTCATTCATTACCGGGAAGATTAGCCCAATCAGGAAGTTAGTTACCCAAAGGCCACCGATAGCAAATGACATACCTAAACCACGGTAGCGGTTAGGGAAGATTTCAGATACGACAATCCATGCACCTAAGCTCCATGAGAACGCAAAGCAAATCATGAACACCATCATGCCAAACAGTGTCCAGTAACCCATTTGGATAGCGGCTTCACCTTGTAAACCTGCAGATTGGTAAATGAAGTAAGATGTCAACAGAAGGCCGAACGTGGCACCCAATGAACCAATTTTTAGCAATGGTTTGCGACCAACTTTGTCCATGAGCAGAGAACCGATTAAGGTACCCACTAGCTGAATCACACCGACCCAAATAGTCAAGAAGAGCGCGACCTGGCTGTTACCTGTTACTTTTTCAAGTACAACTGGTGCGAAGTACATCATTACGTTTACACCACTTGCCTGTTGGAAGATTACAATCATGGTTGCGATGAAAACGAAAACCCAAAAGCGACGTTGTTTGTGAACTTGAAGCTTTTCAACTTGCGCTTTGTTTTCTGCTTCTTCGTGGATAGAGTTATGAATCGCGTTAATAACCGTAGGAGCATAAGCAGGGTTGAAGATTTTACCAGTAACTTCTAACGCTTCTTTTTCACGTCCTACCAGCACTAACCAACGAGGCGACTCAGGGATGAAGAATGATGCAAGAACAAACAACGCACATGGGATAGCTTCAGAACCAATCATGACACGCCAGCCAACATCAACCAGCCATTCGTGAGTCATACCTTGAGCGATTAAGAAGTTAACAACAAAGATAACCACTTGACCGAATACGATGGCAAAGTTTTGCGAACTTAACGCACGACCACGGATTTTCTTCGGTGAGACTTCTGACATGTACATCGGTGATACCGAAGAGGCAATACCGACGGCCAATCCGCCAATCATGCGATAAACGATAAACCAGAAGAACGTGTTAACTAAGGCAGCGCCAATTGCTGAAATGGTAAATAAAATGGCGGATAAAATGAGGGCTTTTTTACGACCGTATTTATCTGCGACTTTCCCAGATATGAACGCGCCAATAATACAACCAATGGCAACGTTTGATACAGCCCAACCGACGCCGATAGAACTTAGTTCAAAGTAGGTCGCAATAGGGGTAATTGCTCCGGAGATTACTGCGGTGTCATAACCTAGTAGCAGGCCACCCAGTGCTGCAACAGCACAGATGACGAGGATATAACGTAAATTATAACTTGTATCTACAGTTTGATTATTAGTGGACATGAATCCTCCTAAATGAATTTTATATTTCTGTGTAGGGCAACAGAACCGCTTTGTTGCAACCGGGTGCAAATCCCTGCACCCGTATACACTGTAGGTATTACTCGATATAAATTGTTTAGATTTTGAATTTGTAACCTAATGATTTATAGATCATTAATTAGTTGTAGAATTCAGGTTTTTCTGGAAGTTCGATTTTCTCGATGCCACCAGAGTATTTTGCTTTCACACAAGCATCGATCGTTACTGATACGCAGTAGCCGTCCCATGACGTTGGGCCTGTTAATTGACCTGCACGAGCGCCATCAATCCATTCTTGGAATTCAACGTCAAAGGCGTCAAAGAAGCGGTCTTTCCAATCTACAAAAATTTCTTGTTGTAGTGTCGCGTTGGTACGAACCACAGTTGTCGCAGGATCAGGAAGGGCAGCAACACCTTTCTCACCGGTAATCTGACATTGAATATCGTAGCCATACTGACAGAATACGAAGCTCTGGACCGAGATATGAACACCAGATTTAGTACTTAGAATCATGATGTGTGGATCTTGTAACTCTGGCTCAGAAGAGATTTGAGTTTTACGAGGAAGAATAACTTGTGCTGTCGCGTAGTCTTCATCCAATAGCCAGCGCAGAACGTCTGCTTCATGAACGAATGAGTCAGTAATCGCCATGTCACCACTAAACCCTGGTGCTTCTGGCGCATGGTGCCAGGCATTTAGCGTTAATGGCTCACCAATGATCTTTTGATCAAGTACGGATTTAAGCTGGCGGTATGATTTGTCGTAACGGCGCATGAAGCCAACCTGAACAAGGCGCTTACCGCAAGCTATTTCAGCATCAATGATACGGCGACAGCCTTCTTCCGTTACTGCTAATGGCTTTTCACACATGACGTATTTACCAGCTTCGATTGCTGCTAGTACGAACTCTTCGTGCGTAGGACCCCAAGATGCGACAACAATTGCATCGACCATATCGGAATTGATTAGGTCAACACCATTATCAAAAACTTCCGCTTCAATATTTTCTTGAGTCAGCCAAGAGCGTACTTGGTCATTATTCACGTCAAATACCGCGGTCACATGAGCACCAGTGAGATAGTTCACACGTTTGATGTGCTCTTTACCGATAGCACCAACACCAATTACACCTACTTTTAGATCAGTAATGTTTAAAGACATGATATTCATCCTTAATTATGTTTTTGTGCGGATAGTGATTTTTTGTTTCACCATTCAGACTTTGATTATTGAATTAGTAAGTAACTTACTCATTTACCGATAATCTGGAGGCTAATATAGCATTCGCGTTGGTAAGCAAATGTGAAGTAGAACTTAAAATGGAATATTTATTTTGTTTTATATTTAAAGTGAATGTTCTATTTCATTAAATCTCTGGCTTGAAAGTAGAGCGTATCGCTAGATATAACGGTGCCTGCCGCACTTAAACAGAGTAATGGGGGAAAGGTATTCTCTTCAATAAACCGCTTGTTCAAAATGTGATCTTAAGC